>DJGG01000232.1 GCA_002432195.1 Desulfobacteraceae bacterium UBA5852 | reverse complement strand
CCCTCCCCCGGCGGCCCCCGGCGCCGCCCTCCCCGCCAGCAGCCGCTCCAGACCCGCCTCGTCGATGATCAGCACGCCGAGTTGGCGGGCCTGCGCCAGCTTGGACCCGGGTGTTACGCCGGCCACCAGGTAGTCGGTCTTGCGGCTGAGGCTGCCGGCCACGCGGCCGCCGGCGGACTCGATGCGCCGTTTGGCCTCCGCGCGGCTCATCCCGGCCAGGGTGCCGGTGAGCACGAAGGTCCGTCCGGCCAGGGTCTTGCGCCCGGTCTCCCGGGAGACGCCGATGCGCAGCCCCTGCTCCACCAGGCGCGCCACGAGCTGCCGATTGGCCGGTTGGGCGAAGAACTCCGCCAGGCTTTCGGCGACGGCCGGGCCGATGCCGTCCACCGCCTCCAGATCTTCCCGGGAGGCGTCCATGACCGCCTCCAGGCTTCCGTAACGGGCCGCCAGAAGTCCCGCCACGTGCTCCCCCACGTGACGGATGCCCAGGCCGTAGAGCAGACGGTCCAGATCCACGGACCGGCTGACCTGGAGGGCGGCCACCAGGTTCTCGGCCGATTTGGACCCCATGCGGTCCAGGCCGGCGAGCGTTTCGGCCGTAAGCCGGAAAAGGTCGGCGAAGGTGGTCACCAGGCCGCGCTCCACCAACTGATCCACGAGCTTGCGCCCCAGGCCGTCGATGTCCAGGGCCCCCTTGGAGGCGAAATGCCGGATGCGCTCCTTGAGCTGGGCCGGGCAGTCGGCGTTGATGCAGCGCCGGGCGGCGGCATCGGCCTCCCGGACGGTGGCCCCGCCGCAGGCCGGACAGGCATCGGGCATGCGAAAGGGCTTTTCGACTCCCGTGCGGGCCCCGCTGATGACCTTGACCACTTCGGGGATCACGTCGCCGGCCCGCTGTACCAGCACCGTGTCGCCCACGCGCACGTCCTTGCGCCGGACCTCGTCCTCGTTGTGCAGGGTGGCGCGGCTCACCAGCACCCCGCCCACGGACACCGGTTCCAGGTGGGCCACGGGGGTGAGCACCCCGGTGCGGCCCACCTGGACCTCGATGGCCAGCACCCGGGTGGTCTCCTGGATGGCGGCGAATTTCCAGGCCATGGCCCACCGCGGGCTGCGGGAGGTGGCCCCCAGGACCTCCTGATGATCCCGGCGGTCCACCTTGATGACCATGCCGTCGATCTCGTAGGGCAGATCGGGGCGCCGGCGGGCCAGATCCTCGTAGAAGTCCAGGACCTCCTCCAGGCTCAGCCCCGCGCGCACCAGGGGGTTGACCTTCAGCCCAAGGGCCTGGAGACCTTCCAGGACCTCCCCCTGGGTGCGGAATTCCAGGCCTTCCACGCGCCCCACCCCGTAACAGAAGATGTCCAGGGGCCGCCGGGCGGTGATGCGCGAGTCCAGCTGGCGCAAGGCGCCGGCCGCCGCGTTGCGGGGATTGGCGAACAGGGGCAGGCCTTCGGCGGCCCGGTCGCGGTTGAGCTTGCGGAAACCCTCCCGGGAAATGAACACCTCGCCACGGACCTCCAGCAACTCGGGCGGGACGGCCGGCCCAGCCGGCAGGCGCAGGGGCAGGGCGCGAATCGTGCGGGCATTGGCGGTGATCACCTCTCCGGTCACCCCGTCGCCCCGGGTGCTGGCCAGGGCGAGCAGCCCCCGACGGTAAACCAGCTCGACGGCCACACCGTCCAGTTTGGGCTCCGCCGCGTAGCGTACGGGGGTTTCCGTTTCCAGCAGCCGTTGCACCCGGCGATGGAACTCCTGGACATCGCCCGCGTCGAAGGCGTTGTCCAGGCTCAACATGGGCAGGGAGTGCACGGCGGTGTCGAAGCGCTCCAGGGGCGGGGCCCCGACGCGGGAGGTGGGGGAATCCGGGGAGGCCAGTTCGGGGAAACGCACTTCCAGGTCGCGCAGTTCGGCCAGCAGCCGGTCGTAGGCCGCATCCGCGATCTCGGGGTCGTCCAGCACGTGGTAACGGTGGATATGGTACTCCAGGGTCCGGCGCAGGTGCGCCGCCCGTTGCCGGGTGCGGGGATCTAAAGGCTCTGGCATAGCCGCCCCACGATTCCGCAGGCCTCCCGACGGGCCTGCTGAAAGCGGGCGTCCCGAAACCCGGGCCGCCACTGCAGATCGCTCAGTTCGTCGGAAACCACCAGCAGGGCCGCCACCGCCGCCCCCAGAAACCGGCCTGCGGTGAGCAGGGCGCTTAGCTCCATGTCCACGGCCAGGGCGCCCCGGGCGCGGAATGCCGTCACCTGGCGGGGAGTTTCGCGGAATAGCGCGTCGGTGGACCAGACCGCCCCTTCGTGGAAACCCCGCCCCGCGTCGCGCAAGGCCTGCCGGAGAGCCGCCTGCAGGCCGGGGTCGGCCTCCGGCGAGGCCGTGGACCCACCATAATGCCGGGAGGTCCCTTCGTCGACCAGCCCGCCGGTGGGCAGGATCAGGTCTCCGGTGCGGATTTCCGGGGCCACGGCGCCGCACCAGCCGAGGAAGAGCACGCGCCGTGCGCCCCAGCAGACCAGGGATTCCAGAAGCATGACGGCGTACGGGGCACCGATGAAAGGGCCCGCCAGGGCGCACCCCGGGGGTCCGGCATAAAGCTGGCTGCCGTAGAAATTTTCCCCCTCCGCGGCCCCCCGGCCGAGAAGCCGGCAGAGTTCGCCGAGATCGGGACGCGTGGCCGCCAGCACCGCCAGCGGCCCAAGGGGCGTGGGGTGCTTGCGGGGCATGGGCCGCACGATGGGGGTGTCAGCGGTCGTGGGCCGATATGGCGACGGATCCGGCATGCGTAGGCAGGTTCCTCACCCGGCGGGAGCGGTCCCTTCCCGGCGGGTTCGCCCGCCAGTTCCGGGCGCCGTCAGAGGGGCCCGGCGTGGCGGCTCAATTCGTCCTTGAGCTCGTCGATGATCCCGTAGAGCCAGTCGATGTCTTCGATGGTCAGGCGCCCCGCCTTGGTGGGGGCGCGCTCGCCGCCATCGCGCTTCTTGAGCAGGCGGGGGCCGATCTGCACTTTCGGCTCCCCGTCCCCGTAACGGTTGATGGAGATCATCAGCCCGGTCTCTTCGCACTTCCATTGTTTGAGGACTTTGTCCTTGTCGGGTTCGTACGGCATGGCGCGCATCTCCCGTGGCCCGGCGGTTGTGGGCCGGTCGATCCGGTTCAGGTGGCTATCCGGCTGAAATCGGCGATGTCTTCAAAAAGCCCGGCGATCTGCCCCAGCAACGCCAGGCGGTTGCTCCGCACCCGGGGTTCATCGGCCATCACCATGACCCCGTCGAAAAAGGCATCCACGGGTTGGCGCAGGGATGCCAGGACCCGCAAGGCTTCCTGGAAGCGGGCCTGGGCCAGGTGCCCGGATACCGATTCCCGGACTCCCTGGCAGGCCTGGAGCAAACGCCCTTCGGCGTCGTGCTCGAAGAGGGCCGGCTGCACCGTCGTCTGGTCGCTGAGCAGGCCCTCCTTGCGCGCCTTGCGCAGGATGTTCACGGCGCGCTTGAAGGCCACGGCCAGGGGCTCGAAATCCGGGGCCGTCTTCAAGGCCTCCAGGGCCGCGACTTTCCGCCAGACCTGGGGCACCTGGTCGATGGACACACTGGTGACCGCCGCCACGAGGTCCTTGGCATGCCCTTGCTCGGCCAGAAGATAGGCCATGCGGTCCTGGAAAAACGCCAAGATGCGCGCGGCGGTCTCGTCGCGCCAGGGATCGTCGAAGGCGCCGAGCCCAGCGGCCACCAGGGCCTGCAGGGAAATCCCCAACTCCCGATCCAGCAGAATTTGAACGATGCCGATGGCCTGGCGGCGCAGGGCGTAGGGGTCCGAGGCGCCGGTGGGCAGCAGGCCCACGCTGAAACAGCCGCAGATGGTGTCGATCTTGTCGGCCACGCTGAGCAGCGCACCCAGGGGTGTCGCCGGCAGGGCGCCACCGGAATAGGTGGGCCGGTAGTGGTCTTCCAGGGCCGCAGCCACTTCCGGGGCCTCGCCGGCGTGGCCGGCGTACACCCGTCCCATGATCCCCTGCAGCTTGGGGAATTCCACCACCACCTGGCTCACCAGGTCGGCCTTGCAGAGTTGCGCCGCGCGATCCAGGCGCTGCCGCGCCTCCGGGGCCAACCCCGCGGCCGAGGCCAGAAACCCTGCCAGGCGCCGCACGCGCTCCACCTTGGCCGACACCGATCCCAGCTTGGCCTGGAAGAGCACGCCGCTCAGCTTGCGGCACCAGTCGTCCATGGAAGCCTGACAATCGTTGCGGAAGAAAAAGATGGCGTCCTCCAGGCGCGCCCGCAACACCCGCTCGTGCCCCTTGGCGACCAGCGCCATGTCCCGGGCCCGGGTGTTGTTGACCACCACGAAATTGGGCCGCAGCCTGCCCTGGGCGTCCTCGACCGCGAAGTACTTCTGGTGTTCCCGCATGGAGGTGATCAGGATCTCGTCCGGCAACTCTAGGAATTTATCGGCGAAGCCTCCCGTGGCCACCACCGGGTACTCCACCAGGTTGGTCACGGTCTGCAGCAGATCCTCGTCCGGGAGCACCCGGCCGCCGACACGGCGGNNCGGGCCGCCGCGTCCACCTCGGCGGCGATATGCGCCCGGCGCTCGGCGGGGTCCACGAGCACCTGGGCTTCCCGCATGCGTTCCACATAGTCCTCCGGCCGCTCCAGACGAATGCGCCCGGGCCGCATGAAGGCATGCCCACAGGTGCTGCGCCCGCTCTTGAGATCCCCCAGGCGGAAGGGGATCACCTTGGCCCCCAGCAGGGCCGCCAGCCACTGGATGGGGCGGGCGAACTGGATGGTCCCATCGGCCCAGCGCATGGTCTTGGGAAAGGGTGTCGCCAGGATGATATCGGGCAGCGCCGCGGCGAGCAGGGTGCGGGTGGCAAGCCCTTTCTCCTTTTTCACCGCCGTCAGGTATTCGCCCTTCTCGGTCTGCCGCACCCGCAGCCGCGCCACGGGGACACCGGCTTTCTCGGCAAAGCGGTGGGCCGCCAGGGTGGCCTGCCCCTGGGCGTCGAAGGCGGCGCGCCGGGGCGGCCCGGTCAATTCCACGGTCACCGTGGTTTGGCGGTCGGCAACGTCTGCGATGAGCACCGCGAGACGCTTGGGGGTTCCCAGGGTCCGGGCGAGGCCGTGGGTGATGCGCAGCTCGTCGAGCTTGCGCACGAGAGCGGCCGCCAGGGCCTCCAAGGCCGGGGCGATGTAGCCGGCCGGGATCTCTTCGGTACCGATTTCCAGCAGCAAAGATTCCATACCTAACCTCGCAGGTTCCCGGGCGGCCTCCGCCTCCGGGGCAATTTCCGCCCGCCTGCCCATGAGTCCCGCGGGACTCTCGGCCGGGAGCTCTTCCGGTTTAACGGGCGTGCCGCAGCAAGGGGTATCCCATGCGCTCCCGCTGGGCCAGGTAGGCTTCCGCGCAGGCGCGCGCGATGTTGCGGATGCGCGTGATGTACCCCGTGCGCTCGGTGACGCTGATGGCCCCCCGGGCATCCAGCAGATTGAAGGTGTGGGAGCACTTCAGGCAGTACTCGTAGGCCGGCAGCACCAGCGCGTCCTGAATCAGGCGCCGGGCCTCGCCTTCGTAACGCGTGAAGAAGTCCTGCAGCATGGCCACATCGGCCTTCTCGAAGTTGTAGGTGGACTGCTCCACTTCCTGCTGATGGTGGACATCCCCATAGGTGACCCGCGCGTTCCACTTCAGGTCGTAAACGTTGTCCACCCCCTGGAGGTACATGGCGATGCGTTCCAGGCCGTAGGTGATCTCCACCGGCACGGGCTTGACCTCGATGCTGCCGGCCATCTGGAAATAGGTGAACTGGGTGATCTCCATGCCGTCCAGCCAGACTTCCCACCCCAGGCCCGAGGCGCCCAGGGTCGGGGATTCCCAGTCGTCCTCCACGAAGCGGATGTCATGCTCCAATGGATCGATGCCCAGCTTCCTCAGGCTCTGGAGATAGAGTTGCTGAACTTCGGTGGGGGACGGCTTCAGGATCACCTGGTACTGGTAGTAGTGCTGCAGCCGGTTGGGATTGTCGCCGTAACGGCCGTCGGTGGGCCGCCGGGAGGGCTGCACGTAGGCCACATTCCAGGGTTCGGGTCCCAGGGCCCGCAGGAGGGTGGCCGGGTGGAAGGTCCCGGCCCCGACTTCCATGTCGTAGGGTTGGGCGAGCACGCAGCCCTGGCGCGACCAGAACTGCTGGAGATTGAGAATCAGGTCCTGAAAGTTCATGGTGCCTTCCGATCCTTCCTGAAATTGAGTCCAGGGCCGCAGCCGGCTATCCCACGGCCTCCACCTCCACGCGCAGCCCGTCGCGGTCCAGGCGCGACGGCAGGAGACGGGCCTCCGGCCGCCGGGAGAGGATCTCCTCCCAGACGCCTCCCAGACGGGCGATCGCCTCGGCCTCCCCGATGGCCCACAGGCAACCCCCGCCGCCGGCCCCGGTAAAGCGTGCCCCGCAACCCCGCTCCACGGCCGCCGCCACCAAGGCGCCCCCCAGATCGTCCAGGACAGCGGGCGTCATGCGCCGGCGCAAGGCCGTCTCCCGATTCATGGCGTCCACCGCCGCCGACCAGCGCCGGGACCGCAGGGCTTCCGCGAAGGCATGCACACACGCGGCGATCTCCTCCCAGTCGGATCGTTGCCGGCCGGCCAGGAAGCGGGCCACCCACTGCCCGTTGACATCTCCCGAGTCGTGGGGGACCCCGGCGTAGGCCACCAGGAGGTGGGGTTCCAACTCCCCGGGGGCGAAATCCGTATCCAGGGCCTGGCGTGTATACGCCGGACCCTCCACGGCGACGGCCCAGTGCCAGCAGTTCACGCCGCCGTAGGCCGCGGCCAACTGGTCCTGCACCCCGCAGGGCACGCGGGCCACACTCTCCTCCAGGGCATGGGCCAGGAGCACGGTTTGCCGCCGGGAACGGGACGGATTTCCCAGGGCCGCGCCGACCCGCTCAAGGGCGCCGATCAGCGCCACGGCCGCCACGGACGAGCCCCCCAGCGCGCTGCGGGGCGGCGAAGCCGACACCACCTCGATACGCACCCCGGCCGCCTGGAAATGCGCGGCCACGGCGAACATCAGCCCTAGGGGATGGTCGAAGGGCGCCTGGGTCAACGGAAAGGCCGCCGGGGTGAAGCCCGCGGAAGCCACCTCCACCCATCCCGGCCGCCCCGGCGCCAGGGTCACCGAGGTGCGCAGATCCAAGGCCAGGTTGACCGTGGCCGGCCCCTGGGCCTGGAGAAAATAGAAGAAAGTGCGGATGTCCAGCGTACCCCCCAGGTCGATCCGGCAGGGAGCCGAAGCCCGCACCCGGTGGGTCCGCAGAAAGGCTGGAAAATCGATGGGCATGGCCGTTGGTGTTTCCTGTCGTGGAAGCGGGGCTCCGGGCCTCCCCCGGCGGGGGCGGCAGCGGTAAAAATCATCCTCCTTTAAATCGGGAGCCGCAGAAAGGCAACCGCAAAAAGCCGCCCGACGGCGACCCGCTCCTTCCCTTATCCGCGGATCTGCTGGAGGATGCGCAGGCTCCGCGGCTCCTTGTGCAGATGGTAGGGCACGAAGGCCTCCAGGAATGTCCGGGCCTCCCGCAAGGCGGCGGGGGAGAAGCGGATCCGCGCGGCTTTGCGCAGATCCCCCTCGGCGACCCATTGGAGTTGTTTGATGGTGCCGCGGGAGAGGGTCATGCCCTCCCCCTGGGGCGGACCGCAGTCCTGGCAGGCCAGCCCCCCCCGGGGCAGGTTGAAGGACGCGGTGGTTTGCCGGATCTCGTCCACGGCCGTATGGCAAACGCAGCAGTGGTGCAGGTTCGGGCACAGCCCGCATAGGGTGAGAAAACGCATCTGGAAGAGGATGCTGAGGGCTTCGTCGGAACTCTCCCCGCGATCCAGGGCGGCGAGGACGAAGGCCAGCAGCTGGAACAGGGGCGCCACGGCCTGCCCTTCCTCGGACCACTGGGTGACCATTTCCGCCCAGTAGCTGGCGAAAGCGGTTTTGCGGAAATCGGCCCGGATGCCGGGGAACGGCTCTTTCAACTCGGCTTCCACCAGCACCGGCAGCCCGCCGCGGCGTCCACTGCGGCAGGCGACGCTGAGCAGGGAGAAGAGTTCCAGCACCCCGCCGAATCGCTTGCGGCTGCTCTTGGCGTGCTTGGCGATGGCCGCGATCTTGCCCCGCTGCAGGCTGAACAGGGTCAGGATCAGGTCGTCGTCCCCGTACGCGATCCGACGCAGGAGAATGGCTGAGGATACCAGTTCGGACATGGAACTCATCCTCGCCCGCGAGCCATGCGGCGCGCACGGCGGCTGAAAGTCTCCGCCGACATGGCGCCGCGCCGCTTCCCCGGGCCTGAACCTGCCGACCGCGGAGCGCCGCACCGGCGCCACGGCGCAGACCGCGACATGCCGCCCAAGGCCGGCACCCGGGGCCGGGTACCCGCACCCGCCCGGGTCAGGGCAAATCCAGGTTCACCACCTGGCCTTTTTTCCCGGGAACCGGAATGGCGCGACCGTCGAGTCGCAGGGAGATGCCGGTGGCGTTGCCCACCAGCAAATTGAAGCCGCGTTGCGCCGTCAGCTCGATGGCGTCGCCGGGCTTGAGGGAATGCCTGACGGGGGGCTGATCGTCCACAATGATCTTCAGCCAGGTGTCGTCCCGCGCCTCGATGGACAACGTATGGGTCGCCGGCGGCGCCGGGACGTCGGCAACCGCTTCAACCGCATCGACAGGCGCAGCGGCCCCAGGAGCCGCAGGGGCCGGGGCCGCCTCCGTCGCGGGTTCGGAAGCGGAGATTTCCGGCAGCGCCTGATTCGCGGGGGGCTTCATCAGGGAATCCCGCTTTTCCATCCATTGGTAACCATAGAGGCTGATCGCGATGAGCGCCACGGTGCCCCCCAGGGCCAGCCCCAGACGGAGCCAGAAGCGGTCCGGAGCGGTTGACCGCATGACGGAGCGCGGTCCGCTCCGCATGATCGGGGTCACCCTCTGATGCCGCTGCTGGTAACGGTTCAGGGCCTCTTCGGCATCGGCCCCGATGGCCTCGGCCACGGCCTTGATGTACCCGCGCACGAACACCGGATCGGGCAGGTGGTCGTGGTCCTCGGCTTCGATGCGCCGGATCATCTCCTGGCGAATGCGGGTTTCGGCCGCCACCCGGTCGATGCTGATATGTTTCTCCAAGCGGATGGACTGGAGGTAATTGCCAAACGACGATAGCGTCTCTCGGTTTTCCATGGGTTGCCTGTGCGCTCCCAACCAATCAGTAGTAGTCCCGCCGGACCCCCGCCCAGGGCGGGACGTCGGCAGGCCCCTTCAGGACCGGGAGGGCATCGGGCCGCACGGTTCGCGGCCCGACGGTCCCCGGGTTACCGGATGATCTTGACATGGGATCGCTCCCGCAGCTCGCTCAGCCAGCTCTGGAACTTCTGGTTGACGATGTCGTTGAAGAGCTGGTCCTCGATTTCCGCGGCGACATCCTCCAGGGCGCGATCGGCCGTCTGGTGCACCTGTTCCACATAGAAGATCTGCAGACCCCGATCGTTGCTCAGGATGGCGGTGTGCTGCCCCGACTGCAGGCCTTTCAGGGCATCCTGGATCTCCACGGCCAGATCCTGCACCTGGAAACGGCCCAGATAACCGCCTTCGGCGGCCAGGGGCGATTCGGAATACCGTCGGGCAAGGTNNCGGCGAAGGCGGCTCCCCCTTCGAGTTCCTGAAGCACCGCTTCCATGCGCTGCCGCACAGCGGCCCGGGTGGCGTCGTCGGCCCCCGGTGCCTGGTTCATGATGATGTGGCGCAATTCATAGACCGTCGAGCCGCAGTATTTGTCCTTGTTGGCGTCGTAACAGGACCGGATGTCCTGTTCCGTGATCACGATCTTGGACTTGACCTCCCGGTTCACCAGGCGTGCCCGGAGCATTTGGTCCTTCAATTGCTGGCGATACTCCTCCAGGCTCAACCCCTCCCGGGCGAGGCTGTCTCTCAGCTCGCGGTCGGTCATGCGGTTGCGCTTCTTCATCTCCTCCACCGTACTGTCCACGGCGGCCTCGCTCACGGTGATGTTGAAGCGCTTGGCCTCCTGATCCGTCAACCGCTGGTCGATCAACTGATTGAGGACCTTTTCGCGCACCTCGAACAGCATCTGGCGTTCTTCGCTGATGGGCCGTTTCATGGCCCGCACACGGCGGGCGAAGGGTTCCATGGCGCGTTGGAGTTCGTACAAGGTGATGATGTCGTCGTTGACTTCGGCCACAATCCGGTCCACCACTTCGGCCGTGTCGGCCGTCGCGGCTACCGGCCCTGTCCCCAGGATCCCTCCCCCGATCAGAAGGGCTCCCAGGGCAGCTCGCAACAACCGGGCTGCAGTCACGCTGTGTATGGGTTTGCCCCAACCTGCCTTCATGCGTCGCTATCCTCCTGAGGTCTGTCCGCGGCTGTCAGGACTGGACATCCAGGACCTCGGCCAGCAGCTTCTCGTTGATTTCAAGCGGCAGGCGCTGGCGCAAATCCCGGATCCAGTCGCCGTAAACCGATTCCGTCTTGTCGCGTTGCAATTGGCGCACCAATTGGTCGTGAAGATCCGCCGGTTCGGGGGCCGGCGACTGGCCGGGCGCCAGTTCGGCGCGATAGGCCCGGTAGCGCTCGGCAATTTCCTCCTCCGTGATCTGGATGCGGGACACCACGTCCACCTCGATCAGCTTGTCGATCACCAGGCGTTGGCGCAAGGCCGCCTCCCATTTGGGCCGGGCCACGGCGTTCTCGATGAGCATCTGGTCGAAGGCGTCCTCCGGGTAGTCCCGGCGGATGGCCGCCACCGCGTCGGCCAGTTCGGCGTCGCTTACCGAGAGGCCCAACTCCCGGGCGCGTTCCAGCAGGACCATCTCCTCGGTCAACTGCTGGAGCAAATCGGCCCTGGCGGCCCGCACGGCGTTCGGTTCATCCACCGGCTCGCCCCCGCTGGCAGCCTTCCAGGCCACCCAGGCGGCTTCAAAATCCGCCGGGGTCAGCGTGCGCTCCCCCACCCGCATCAGGTAGGCGGCCGGTTCCACCGCCGGGGGGCGGCCACAGCCGGTCCACAGCGCCATGAGCAGCAGCATGGCCACGGGGACCACCGGCAGCCGTCTCCGTTCCGTCATCGTCCCGCAGCGCTCAACGCTCCACCGCACCTGGTTCCCACCGAATGCCGTCATTGGATAAAAACCTAACAATTATAAAGAGATAAGTTCAGTCTTCGTTAACACGTCGACCAATATCTTTCAAGATGTTTCTGGCTTCCGCCAGCTGGGCCAGGGGTTTCCGGCCCACCAGGCGGACCGTCAGCACGTTGTCCGGCAACGCTTTGAAACGCAACGGGTCGGCCATGATGAGGTCCACCACCCGCTCGGGGCGGTGTTGGTGCTCGGGGGAGAAGGTCAGAACCAGCTGGCCATCGGTCAGATCCACGCGTTTCACCCCGGCGTGAATGGCCAGGATGCGGAGCATGATTTTGAACAGGAGGTTACCGGTCTCCGGGGGTGGCGGCCCGAACCGATCCTGCATTTCCCCACGGAGCTCGCCGACTTCCGCCAGGTCCCGGGACCGGGCCAACCGGCGATAGAGCGACAGGCGCTGATCGATGCCCGGCACGTACCCTTCGGGAATGAACGCGGAGTAGGCCATGTTGATTTCCGGTTCCAGTTCCTGGCGCACCGGCACCCCCTTCAACTCGGCCACGGCCTCTTCCATGAGCTGCAGGAACATGTCGTAACCCACGGCGGCGATGTGTCCGGATTGGGAAGCCCCCAGGATGGTGCCGCCACCGCGGATCTTGAGGTCGCTCATGGCGATCTGGAAGCCCGACCCGAGATCGCTGTGCTCCATCAGGACCTTGAGGCGCTTGCGGGCCTCCGGGGTCAGATGGCTCTCGGCGGGGATAAAGAGAAACGCATAGGCCTGCTCGTCGGAGCGCCCCACGCGTCCGCGCAACTGGTACATCTGCGCCAGACCGAAGCGGTCCGCGCGGTTGACGATGATGGTGTTGGCGGTGGGAATGTCCAGCCCGGACTCGATGATGGTGGTGGTGACCAGCACATCCACCTCGCGGCCGAAAAAGCGCAGCATGACCCGCTCGAGCTCCTCCTCGTCCATCTGGCCATGGGCCACGTCCAGCCGGGCTTCGGGCACCAGGCGCCGGATGTTGTCGGCCATGCGCTGGATGCTTTTGACATGGTTGTGGACGAAGTAGACCTGGCCGCCCCGCTCCAGCTCGCGGCGGATGGCCTCGACAATCACGGCCTCGTCGTATTCCGAAATATAGGTCACGATGGCTCGCCGGTACTCGGGGGGGGTCGAGATGATGCTGATATCCCGGATGCCGGTGAGGGACAGGTG
>DJGG01000104.1:2881-13066 GCA_002432195.1 Desulfobacteraceae bacterium UBA5852 | reverse complement strand
CTTTTCCGGAGCGACTCCGCTCCGGCCTCATTGAAGCAAAGTTCGGCGGGCGTTTCCTTCACGGAACTTTCGCCTTTTCCGGAGCGACTCCGCTCCGGCCTCATTGAAGCCCAGATAGTGCCGCGACCTTTACTTGGAAGGTCATCTTTTCCGGAGCGACTCCGCTCCGGCCTCATTGAAGCCAGCTTGAGCCCCAGGAGGCGCCGCTCCAACTCGTTGCCTTTTCCGGAGCGACTCCGCTCCGGGGCATATATGGGGTCCATGCTTTATGCTTTTCGAGGCGTGGCGAGGCAGGGAGAGAAAGGGGAGAGTAGAGGGCATTGATGACTAAGGGGAGTAACCAGGGGCGCTCCCTGCTTTTAAAGTTTCGCAAGCATCCGTCACCGGTTAGCGTGCGGCCATCCCTCGAACCGCTCGCATCGACGCGCCCGGTGCTTTGAATCACGTGATCGTGGGAATGCCCGGCGGGCGATCTTCCATGACGATCGCGATGGTGCCCGTCTTTTGGACCGCTTGGCGGCGCGGCCGGAGAAAGCGGCACCGCCTGCTACGCCTGGGCCGCGCCCGCCGGCACTGCCGGGAATTCGTGCTCCAGGGAATAACCAGGGACGCTCCGTATTTAAAGTCGCGGCATCATCCATTGATCATGCGCGGGATTGCCCGCCCGGCGATCTTCCGTGATGCTGAGGATGTCTTTTCTCCGATCCATCCCCGATCACCCGGGTTCGATTTTCCAAACGCCGGCTGCGGCGCATGGCCGACAGGGGCAAGCCCTTCCTATTTTTAGGGATGCCGACAGGCATCGGAAACCGGCCAATTTCCATCAATAGCTATAAAAGTTCGAAAAAACAGCTAATTACAACTTTAATGGCGGATAAATGTAGCCGTTAGCTTTATTAACCATCTATAATTTGCATAAAATTTTTAATAAATAAAAATGTTGACAGCATAATTTTTAATATTTAAAAGATTACAACGCGTGCACCGGTTGCCCGGGAAAGGAATGCCCCATGAAGAAAGAGCTTGATCTGTTGGACCGCCGGCTCATTTCCCTCCTCAGCGATGATGGCCGCATATCCGCGCGGGTCCTGGCCGAGCGCCTCAAGGTGACCCAGCCGACCGTCAATGCCAGGATCAAGAATCTCATCCAGGCCGGGGTGCTCAAGATCGCCGGCCTGATCAACACGTTTCGGGCCGACAATTTCATCACCGTCATCGTCGCGATCCAGGTGGAGGACGACAAGCAGCTCGATGAGAAGCTGGAGGAGATCTCGCAACTGGACGAGGTTCACTGCGCCTATGTCGTCACGGGACGATACGACATCTTTGTCGAGGTCGTGCTGACGCAGGGGATGGATGAACTCTACCGGTTCATGTCTTCAACGCTGCCGGAGCTGGGCGGCATCCGTCACAGCGAATCCTTCGTTGTCATGCGGGCGCGGAAGAAATGGAACCTGATGCCAAAAAAGGCCGCCGAGTGGGATTTATCGTAATGGAGCTGAGCGCGATCCACTTGCAGGACGGTTCCGATCATTTGGATTCAAGGAGTTAGGGGATGGAGAATGTCAAGGTAGCCCTCTGGGGCTTCGGCGCAATGGGCAGCGGTGTGGCCCGCTTGCTGCTGGAAAAACAGGGGGTCGAGATCGTGTCCGTTTGCGGACGCGCCAGCAATGTCGGCCGAGACATATACGAGGTGCTGGGGGTGGAGCGGGGCGGACGGCCGCCGGTGATTATCGCAAACGATCCGGAGCAGGCCTTCCCGGCCGGCTGCGCGGACGTCATTGTACAGACGACCGACTCCTTCGTGAAGCACGCTTTCGAAAAGATCCGCTTCGCCGTTGAACGCGGGTTCAACGTGGTCTCCATCGCCGAGGAGATGGCCTATCCCAAGGCCCAGCACCCCGAGACGGCCGAAGAAATCGACCGCCTGGCCAAAGCCGCCGGAGTGTCGGTTCTGGGAACGGGAATCAACCCCGGGTTCGTCATGGACCTTCTCATCCTGGCCCTTACGGGCGCCTGCGAACGGGTGGACCGCATTTCCGCCAAACGGGTCAACGATCTTTCGCCCTTCGGCCGCTCGGTCATGGCGGAGCAGGGCGTCGGTTTGAGCATGGAAGAGTTTCAGTCCCGTGTGGCGCATGGCACCATCGCCGGGCATGTCGGTTTCCCGGAATCGATCCGCATGATCGCCGACGGGCTGGGGTGGGAAACCGAGCGGGTGGAGCAGTCCCGCGAGGAAATCATGACCACGGTGGACCGCGAGACGGCCTGCGTGCGCGTGGCGGCAGGCCGTGTGGCCGGCTGCCGCCAGAAGGGCGTCGGCTATGTCGACGGGCAGCGGCGCATCGAACTGGAACACCCCCAGCAGATCCGACCGGAGCTGGAAGGCATTCAGACCGGCGATTACATCCATATTGAAGGCGTGCCCAACATCAGCCTGCAGATCCAGCCGGAAATCGCCGGTGGCATCGGCACCATCGCCATGACCGTCAACATGATTCCGCACGTGATCAACGCCAGTCCCGGCCTCAAGACAATGCTCGATCTGCCCGTGCCGCGCGCCATCATGGGCGATATGCGCAACCTCATCCAGCGGGAAACGTGACATGCAAACCATTAAAAAAGGCGACTGGGTCCGCATCCACCGCGTTGTCCTAACGCCTGACCAGCGGGCCGCCAAGCTTCCTGAAGAAACCCGGCAGGTTCCCCTGGAGATGTGGGTCACCGGCACGCTCCGGGAAGACAACGCGGCGATAGGCGACGACGTTTCGATAACGACGGTCACGGGCCGCGTGGTCGAGGGCCGCCTGGAGACCGTTCACCCGGCCTACAATCACTCCTTCGGCGCCTTCGTGCCGGAACTCCAGGCCATCCGCGGCGAGCTTCGCGATCTGATGGAAGAAGGAGGGTGGCATGACCTCGAATCGAAGCTATGACCAGGTGATGGCCCGCAGGGGCGAGATCATGATGAAGGCCGTGGGCATCGATTACCGCCGGTATGAGTCTGGTTCCATCGCCTTCGACTATGAACGCATGATGCGGGAAACCGGCTACGATCTGGATGAGGTGCGGGCCATCCAGTCCGCCGTCGGCGTCGGGAATACGTCCCTGCTCGAAATGAAGCGGCTGACCCGGCTGGCCCGCCAACTGGCCGGCGAGGGCCGCGGCGCGCGCATCCTGGTCAAGGACGAGGCCGCCAACCCTTCGGGCAGCTTCAAGGCCCGGCGGGCCGCCAGTGCGGTTTTTCATGCCCGCAAACTGGGATTCAAAGGCGTCATCGCCGCCACCAGCGGAAACTACGGCGCCGCCGTGGCCAGCCAGGCCGCCATGCAAGGGCTCAACTGCATCATCGTTCAGGAGTGCTATGACAGCCGGGGCATCGGTCAGCCGGAAATTCTCGAAAAAGCCCGCAAGTGCGAAGCCTTGGGCGCCGAGGTGGTCCAACTCACGGTGGGGCCCGAGTTGTTCTATATCTTTCTGCTGCTGCTGGAGGAAACCGGTTACTTCAACGCTTCCCTCTATACGCCCTTCGGGGTCGGCGGGGTCGAGACCCTGGGCTTCGAACTGGTGGAGCAGGTGCGCGCGCGATTCGGCCGGGAACCGGATGTCGTGGTCTGCACGCATGCCGGCGGCGGCAACCTGACGGGTACCGCCCGGGGGATCTTGAAAGCCGGGGCGTCGGCGACCCGGGTGGTGGGGGCCAGCGTCAACCTGGAGGGGCTCCACATGGCCAGCGACTGCCATTTCAACCGCAAGTCCTTTACCACCGGGCACACCGGGTTCGGCATTCCATTTGCCGTCTGGCCGGACCGCTCGGACGTGCCGCGCAGCGCGGCTCGCCCCCTGCGCTACATGGACCGCTACGTGACGGTGAACCAGGGAGAGGTCTTCTACATGACCGAGGTCCTGGCTTCCCTGGAGGGCCTGGAGAAGGGCCCGGCCGGCAACACGTCGCTGGCGGCCGCCTTCGCCCTGGCCCAGGAGATGGACCGGGACCAGTGCCTGGTGGTTCAGGAGACCGAGTACACCGGGGCCGGCAAGCACCTCAACGCCCAGCTCTCCTTCGCCCGGCGCAACGGGATCGAGGTCCGCTTCGGCGACCCGGAGGAGGAGGTCCCGGGCCAGAGCATCATCCTGCCCGAACACCCCCGCCAGATCCGGGCCCGAGAAGTCGACCTGGATCACATGCGCCGTTCGCTGATCCGCAACGCCCTGGCCAGCGTCGACCACCCGCCGACGGAGGCCGACCTCGAATTCCTCGCCCAAGAAACCAGAACCGACAAGAAATTCGTCATGGAGGCACTATGAAGAGAACCGACGACTTCCAGGCTCGCCACGGCCACCTGGCCGGGTTGAGCGACCAGCAACTTCACGAGCGCTTCTGGCGACTGGCCGACCAGTTGGTGGACCCCCTTCTCAAGATGGGCCGGGAGTACACCTCGCCCGCCATCGAGCGTTCGGTGCTGCTGCGCATGGGCTTCTCGTCGCTGGAGGCCCGCCAACTGGTGGAAGGCTGCACCGACCAGCAGCTCCTGGCCCACGGAGCCGGCCACGTGGTGTACCGGTTTGCCAAGGCCCAGGGCCTGGACATCCGCCAGGCCGGCCTGAAGCTGGCCACGGGTGAACACTGGGCCCAGGCCCGGGAACTCTTCACGGGAGGTGCCGCGCGATGAGCCAGGATCACCTGAACCCCGAAGCCCCCATCGATCTGTCCGCGATCCTGCGGGATCTGGACCAGTACCGCCCGCGCCGGCGTGGCTGGACCTGGCGCAAGCCCGCGCCGGGACTGAAGATGGGCCCCTTCACCTATCGCGACTGCACCGAGCCGCTCCAGGCCAGCGTGCCGCTGCCCCCGGCCCACTACTTCGGGGGCATCGATCCCCAGCCGGCCCCGGTGATCACCACCGAGATCGCCTCCGGTCGCTTCGAAGACGATATCCGCCGCATGCGCATGGCCGCCTGGCATGGCGCCGACCACATCATGGTCATCCGCACCGCCGGGCAGTCCCACTTCGATGGTCTGATCGAGGGCACGCCCCAGGGCATGGGCGGCGTCCCGATCACCCGCAAGCAGGTTCGCGCCCAGCGCAAGGCCCTGGACATGATCGAGGACGAGGTCGGCCGCCCGATCAACTACCACTCCTACGTCAGCGGAGTGGCCGGACCGGACATCGCCGTGATGTTCGCCGAGGAAGGCGTCAACGGCTGCCACCAGGATCCCCAGTACAACGTGATCTACCGCAACATCAACATGGCCCGCTCCTTCGTGGACGCCTGCGAGTCCAAGAAGCTGATCGCCTGGTCGGGAATGGCCCAGATCGACGGAGCCCACAACGCCAACGCCACGGCCCGCGATGCCTGGAAGGTCATGCCCGAGCTGATGGTGCAGCACGCCATCAACTCGCTCTTCTCGGCCAAGGTCGGCATTCCCAAGGAGAACATCTGCCTGTCCACCGTCCCTCCCACGGCCACGCCGGCCCCCTGCGTGTTCATGGATCTGCCCTACGCCGTGGCCCTGCGCGACCTCTTCGCAGGCTACCGCATGCGGGCCCAGATGAACACCAAGTACATCGAGGCCTCCACCCGCGAGGCGACGGTCACCCACGTCCTCAACATGCTGATCAGCAAGCTGACCAGCGCCGACATCCAGAGCACCATCACCCCCGATGAGGGCCGCAACGTGCCCTGGCACATCTACAACCTGGAGGCCTGCGACACCGCCAAGCAGACCCTGGTGGGCCTGGACGGGTTGATGGAGATGGTCCAGCTCAAGGACCAGGGCCCCCTGCGCGAGCACGCCCGCGAGCTCAAGGAGCGCGCGGTGCTGTTCATGGAGGAGATGCTGGAGCTGGGCGGCTACTTCGCCGCGGTCGAGGCGGGCTTCTTCGTGGACAGCGGCAACTACCCCGAGCGCAACGGCGACGGCATCGTGCGCAAGCTGGATGGCGGCATCGGCGCCGGCACGATCGTCCTGCGCGAGCCCGACTACCTGGCGCCGGTGACGGCCCACTACGGCTACAACAACCTCGAGCAGTACGGAACCGACGACCCGGCCTCGCTGATCGGCGGGTGCACCCTGGAGGCCCCCGAGAAGATCGTCTACATCGATGAGCTCGACGAGACCGACAACGTGAACCTGCGCATGGCCGAGGTGGCCGAGTTCACCCAGCCCGGCGCCGGCAAGCTGCGCCCCGAGATGGAGTGGCTGGCCGACGGCACCGTCCTGGTCACCTTGTTCTTCCCGACCGGGCGCAAGGTCGCCGAGGCGGCTGCCCTGGAGTTCGGCCGTCGGATGAACCTGACCGACGTCGAGGTGATCAACCGCGAGGTCGGCCACCCCGTCGAGGGCACCCGCATCGAGATCAAGGGCAAGGTGCCCTTCTCGGTGGATATCGACTCGCTGGTGATCCCCGAAGACCCCATCGTCCTGGATGACGACGCGCTGCGGGCCGCCATCGAAGAGAAGCCCATGCGGGTGGTCTGTGGCACGGTAGGCCAGGACGAGCACTCGGTCGGTCTGCGCGAGATCATCGACATCAAGCACGGCGGAATCGAGAAATACGGGATCGAGGTCCACTACCTGGGCACTTCGGTTCCCCCCGAGAAGCTGGTCAACGCCGCCATCGAGATGAACGCCGACGCCCTCCTGGCCTCGACCGTGATCAGTCACGACGACACCCACTACAAGAACATCTCCCGGATCCACCAGATCGCCACCGAGATGGGAGTCCGCGACCGCCTGATCTTCGTGGCGGGCGGGACCCANNCGCCGACGAGGGATTCGGCCGCGGGACCCACGGCAACCACGTGGCCACCTTCCTGGTCCAGCGCCGCCAGGAACTGGCCGGTTGATCGCCGCGCCGCGGCCGGAAGAATCCGGTCGCGGCGCTCCCCCTCACCTCCGGGAGGTCCCATGCACGTCGAGGTCCTCATCGCCGAGATCGGCTCGACCACCACGGTGGTGAGCGCCTTCACCGATCTCGAGAAGACTCCCCGCTTCCTGGGGCAGGGCATGGCCCCCACCAGCGTCCTGGAAGGCGACGTCCGAGTCGGGCTCCAGGCGGCCATCGAAGACCTGCGCACCCGCCTCGGCGCCCAGGAGGTGACCTGGGACGAGATCCTGGCCACCAGCAGCGCGGCGGGCGGCCTGAAGATGAGCGTCCATGGACTGGTCTACGACATGACCGTCCGGGCGGCCGAAGCAGCCGCCCTGGGGGCGGGCGCCCTGGTGCGGATGGCCACGGCCGGTCGGCTGGAAGAGCTCGACCTCGAAGAGATCCGGGCCCTGAAGCCCAACCTGATCCTGCTGGCCGGAGGAACCGACCACGGCGAGCGCCAGACGGCCCTCTTCAACGCCCGTCAGATCGCCTCCCTGGGACTGGATTCCCCGGTCATCTACGCTGGCAACGTCCAGAACCAGGAGGCCATCCGGCGCCTCTTCGACGGGACCGGAGTCCCATGCCACCTGGTCGAGAACGTCTACCCGCGCCTGGATGAGCTCCGGATCGAACCCACCCGTCGGGTCATCCACGCCGTCTTCGAAGAGCACATCGTCCACGCTCCTGGGATGGAACACCTGCGCGAGCTGGTGACGGGACACATCCTGCCCACTCCGGGAGCGGTCATGGAGGCCGCCCGACTCCTGTACGAGGAGATCGGGGACCTGGTCGTGGTGGACATCGGAGGGGCCACCACCGACGTCCACTCGGTGAGCCAGGGATCCGAGGAGATCTCGCGGATCGCGACGGCCCCCGAGCCGTTCGCCAAGAGGACGGTGGAGGGTGACCTGGGGCTGTACGTCAACGCCCACAACCTGGTGGACCGACTTGGGCGGGAAAACCTGGCCCGAGAGATGGATCTGGACCTGGACGACTGCCTGGCCCGCTACGAACCGATCCCCAGGACCCCCGAGCAGGTCCGCCTGACCGAGCGGCTCTGCCGGGAGGCCGGAATCCTGGCCCTGCAGCGCCACGCCGGCAGGTTCCGCCACCTCTTCTCGCCCCAGGGCCGCCAGACCCTGGCCGAGGGCAAGGACCTGACGGCCGTGCGGACGCTGATCGGAACCGGAGGCGCCTTGACGCGCCTGCCCCACCGAGAGGACCTGCTGCGCGACCTGGCCGACTGCAACCGCACCGGCGAGATGCTCTTCCCCAACCCGGGCGCGTTGGATCTGCGCTTTGACGACCACTACACCATGGCTGCGCTGGGAGTCCTCTCCAAGCGCCACCCCCGGGCCGCGCTGCGCCTGATCCAGCAGAGCCTGGGCCTGGAACCGACCGAAGGGAGTCCGCAGTGCCCTATCCCCGACTGACCACCGACCTCGGCAAGCTTCGCCACAACCTGGACGTGCTGCTGGGAATCTGCCACGAGCACGGCATCGGGATGGCCGCCGTGACCAAGGTGGTCTGCGCCGATCCGCGCATCGTGGCCCTCCTCGAAGACAGCCCGGTCGAGATGCTGGCCGACGCGCGCATCCGCAACCTGCAGTCCATGCAGACCACCAAACCCCGCATGCTGATGCGCCTGTCCATGCCCAGCGAGGTGGAGGCCGTGGTGGCCTGCGCCGAGATCAGCCTGCAGAGCGAGATCCACACCCTGCGCTGCCTGGCCGGGGCCGCCGAACGCCAGGGAGTCCGCCACAAGGTCGTGCTGATGATCGACATGGGGGATCTGCGCGAGGGGATCTTCTTCCAGGACCGCGAGCGGATCCACCAGGCGGTCGAGGAGATCCTCTCGGCCCCCTCCCTGGAGCTGCACGGCCTGGGCGTCAACCTGACCTGCTACGGCGCCATCCTCCCGGACCAGGAGAACCTGGGAGGTCTGGTGGCCCTGGCCGAGGAGCTCCGGAAGCGCTACGGGATCGCCCTGCCCATGGTCTCGGGGGGCAACTCCAGCACCATCGGCATGGTGCGCGAGGGTCGGGCTCCGGCGGGGATCACCAACCTCCGGCTGGGAGAGGCCCTCATGCTGGGCAACGACACCGCGGCCTGCTGCCTGATGGAGGGCCTCCACGGCGACGCCTTCACGCTCTCGGCCGAGCTCATCGAACTCCAGCGCAAGCCCTCCAAGCCGATCGGCACCTCGGGCGCCAACGCCTTCGGCGAGAAGGTCACCTTCGAGGACCACGGCCCCCAGCTTCGCGGGATCCTGGCCGTCGGCCGGCAGGATGTCGTGGCCGAGGGGCTGACCCCGCACGACACCAGAGTCCGGCTCCTGGGCGCGAGCTCCGACCACCTCCTGGTGGACCTCTCCGAAGCCCCGGAATACCGCGTGGGCGACCCGCTCCACTTCAACCCGGACTACGGAGCCCTGCTGCGCGCCTCGACCAGTCCCTACGTGCACAAGGACTACATCGGGTGATCGTCCCGGCCCTCGACGTCGGGGGCCTGCTGCGGGGTCAACCCGCGCGACCTGGGCTCTGTTTCCTCCAAGGATCTGCGGCTATTCCGCAAGATGATGGAGGAAACCGGCCTCCCCCCGGCCGGGAGCACCGGGAGTCCGCCTGCTCTTCCAGAGAAGCCAGGAAGGAGGAGGGCCTCACAGGGCCTCCTCGTGCAGGTCGAGGACCTGGACCTGGGGACAGGCCCGGCGGGCCCGCTCGACGGTCTCGACGTGGCAGGTGAAGACCAGGACCTGGTGGTGCCTGGCCATCTCCCCCAGCACCTCCAGGGCCCGGCTGGCCCTCGGCCCGTCGAAGTTCACGAAGATGTCGTCCATGAGCAGGGGCAGGGGATCGCGCTCGCGCGAGAAGTCCTCGACGAAGCCCAGGCGCAAGGCCAGGTAGAGCTGCTCGGCCGTCCCCCGGCTGAGGGCCTCGGGCAGACGGCTGATGCCTTCAGCCGTCTCCACCCGCAACTGCGACTCCTCCTCCAGGGGGTGGTAGACGCGGACATAGTTCCCGGCGGTCAGGCGCGCGAAGTGCTGGGCGGCCCGCTGCAGCACGAAGGGCTGCCGCTCGCGCTCAAAGGTCTGGCGGGCCCGGCCCACCAGGCGCCAGGCCAGGGTCTTGACGGCCCAACTCCGAGCGAGCTGGCGAGCCCGAGCCCGGGAGACCTCCAGGGTCTGGGCCAGACTGCTGGACTCCTCGGCCCTCACCATCTGCTCGATCTCGACCTGCAGGCGGGTGCGCTCCTCAGCCACCTGGACCCGCTGGCCCTGCAACTCGTCGAGGCGGGAGACCTGCTC
>DJGG01000104.1:1307-2863 GCA_002432195.1 Desulfobacteraceae bacterium UBA5852 | reverse complement strand
TCCAGGTCGGTCGGAGAAGAGCCCTCCAGATCCCGCGGATCCACTCCCAGCGCATCCCGCGCCCTCTCCTGCTGGCGCAGATCGTCCCGCAGGCGGCCCAACTGAACCCACTGCTCGGACCGGCGGCGGAAGTCCTCGGTCCCCAAGGCACCGCCCGCCTTCAGCAGCTCGGCCCACCGCTGGCGCACCTGGGCCAGCTCCAGTTGCAGCCGGGTGGGAACCTCCTCGGCCTCCTGCAGGCTCCGCTCCATCTCCTGGCGCCGGGCCTGGTTGGTCAGGGCTTCCTCCCGAGCCGCCACCAGGGTGTCCACCAGGGCCACCCAGCCAGCCTGCTCGCACGGCCCCAGACCCACCCGCCGAGCCGTCTCGCGGGCCAGCTCCAACAGGGCCTCCTGCTCCTGGCGCAGGGCCTGCAACTCCAGGCGCAACTGCTCCAGCCCGCTCAAGCCGCGCTGCAGGTTGCCCAGGCGCCCGAAGACGTCCAGGGCGGTATCCGGCGTCAGCTCGGGATCCAGCCCGGCGGCCTGCGCCGTCTGGGCCCAGACCTGGCGGGCCTGTTCCAGGGCCTCCCGGGCCTGCTCGCACTCTTCGGCGGCCTTCAGCCTCTTGTCCCGGGCTTCCTCCAGGGCCTGCACGGCCTGATCGTGGCGCAGCTTGCGGTCCTGGACGTCGCCCGCGAAACGCCGGGCCTGCTCGGACTCGGCGGCCAGTCGCACCAGGAAGTCGAGCAGGTCCGGACCGGCTTTGGGAAGAGCCCTGCCCATCTCAGCCAGGGGAGCCGCCAGACGGGACCGACCCCGCTCCAGGGACTCGTGGACCCGGGCCAGCCGCTCCCCGGCCGCCTCGACCTGGCGCCGGGCCCGGGAGGCCACGTCCAGGCGGGCGAGAAAATCCATCTGCGCCTCGGGGCTTCCGACGGGCAGCCGCCGCTCGGGGCACCAGGCTTCCCAGGCCCCGCACCCGTCCTGCCAGGTCAAGCGAGCCTTGTCGGCAGCCTCCGAGGCCCGACCTGCCTTGTGCTGAAGAAGCTCCAGGTCAGCCCGGGCACGGGACAGGGTCTGGTGGGTGGCCTGCCAACGAGAGCGCCGTTCGGCGTCGTCCGCAAGTTGCGCTTCAGCCTCCTCCAATTCCTGGCCCGCCAGCGCACCAGGCCCCTCCTGGCGGACCTTCTCCAATTCGGACTCCAGGCGCGTCAGGTCGGCGCGGGCGGACTCCAGATCCGAGCCGACCGCAGCCTGGCCGCGGACCAGGTTCCCGAGCCCCCCGGCCAGCGCCAGGCCCAGCACCAGGCACACCCCGGCAAGCACCGACTGCTGCTGCCAGCCCAGGTAGCCGGCCAGGGACAAGGCCGCCAGGGCGACGAGGACAGGCAGGGAAGCCGGCAGGGAGCCGGCTGTCCGGCCCAGATCCTGGACCCTGGTGGCCGCCGCCTGCCGGGCCGATTCCAGTTGTCGCTGTCGATCCTGGAGCTGGCGGGCTCGTCGCAGGACCTCCGTGCGGGCCCGGGCCTCTTCCTCCGAGAACCGGGGAGGAGGCAGGGCCTCCAGGGCCGCCTC
>DJGG01000104.1:0-1286 GCA_002432195.1 Desulfobacteraceae bacterium UBA5852 | reverse complement strand
TCTTCTCTGGCTTCGCGGGCCAGCGCGGCCTTCTGTTCCGCAGCCTGGACCTGCGCGTGCAGTTCCTGCAGTCGGCAACCCCAGTCGCGAACCTCCTCGGAGCGCGGCCGCACGGCCGCCAGCCCTCCCTCGGGCAGGTCGGCACAGGCGACGCGGGCCTCCTCCTCGACCCGGGTCAGCCCCTCGGCGTCGTCCTGCGCCCGCCGGCAGGCCTCCAGGGTGGCGGCCAGAAGGGCCGGATCCAGCCCGGCCAGGCGCGGGTCGCCCGAATCGCCGCGGGTCAGGGCCTCGCGGCTGGAGGCTTCGCGCTCGACGTGCCCCTGCAGCGAATCGTCGGCCTCTTGCAGGCGCACGGCCATCTGGCGATGGACAGCCTCGGCCTCCAGCAGCCGACTGCGGCCGCGCTGCAGGTTCTCGCGCAGACCGACCGAGAGGTCTTGGGCAAGCACCCGGTCCTCATCCCACGTGCTGCCCAGGCTGCGCATCTCCCGGGCCAGGTTCTCCTGTTCCCAACGCACACGCTCTTCCAGGGCCGGCAGTCGGTGCAGCCGCTCCTCCCAGCGCTCGCGCCCGGCGTACAGGCGTGCGATGGGCTCGGCCACGGCCAGGATCCGGGGGTCCGCCAGGCAGAGTCCCAGGCGCTCTCGAAGGTCTTCCAGGTCGCGGCGGGTCTTGATCAGCTCCCGCTCCAGCTCGGCCTGGCGACCCTCCAGGGCCTCCAGCCGGGTCACCCCGTCGGTGGGGAAGTCCTCGATCCTGGGAAGGTCGCCGATCTCGGCGCGGAGATCCAAGACCTTCCGGTGGATCGGCCAGGCTCGCAGCAGGGCTCGCAACCGATCCCGGGCGGTCAGGTGGAGTTCCTCCTGGCGGGCCAGGTCGGCCTGACGCACTTCGAGTTCCTCGACCCAAGCCACCGACCGGGCGTAGTGCTCCGGCAGCCGGCGCAGCTCGTCCAGCTTCTTCTCCTGCTGGTCGATCTCGCGCAAGAGCAGGTTGAGCGGGGCCTTGGCGTTGCCACCGCTCTTGAAGAGGGCCTGGGCGGCCTCCAGCAGCGCCTTCTCCACGGAGGCCACGCGGATGCCCCCAGAACCGGCCCCGTACAGGGCCTCCCGAACCTCGCCCTCCTGCAGGGTCCCCAGGTCCTGGAGCTCCAACAGGCTGAAAGCAAAGACCTTGCGGAAGACGTCCGGTCCCACCGGTCCCAGCAGAGCCTCCAGGGCCTCCTTGGAACCCACCAGCCGCCCCTCCCTGAAGACCTGCACCGGGCCTCCCTTGGGCCCGGCGAC
>DJGG01000229.1 GCA_002432195.1 Desulfobacteraceae bacterium UBA5852 | reverse complement strand
CAAGATCCTGGCCCCCGCCGGGCCCCTCGTCGAGATACTGGGCATGGCCGCACTGGAAAAGCGCTTCATCGGCGAAGCGGTGACCATGGCCCGCATCTGCCACCCGCACGTGGCCGAGGTGATCGGCTTCGGGCGCCACGAGGGGCGCCCCTACTACCTCCAGGAATACTACGGCAACCATCTGGGACTGGTCCTGGGGGAAACCCATCGCCCGGAGGAACCGTCCCGCAGACTGCCCCTGCCCCGGGCGGCGCGCTACGCCGGGCAACTGCTGGAGGGCCTGGCCCGCCTGCACCACGACGGCATCGTCCACCGGGACATCAAGCCCCACAACCTGCTCCTGAACCCGGAGGACCGCATCCGGATCGGCGATTTCGGGCTCTCCAAGGTCCGCGGCGAGCGTTTTGCGGTGCCGGCCAGCCTCCGGGTGGGCTCCCCCGGCTACGCCGCCCCCGAGCAGGAGCGGGACCCGGAAGCCGTCACCCCCGCGGCCGATCTCTACGCCGCCGGGGTGGTCCTCTACCGCATGCTCACCGGGGTNNGGGGTCCTGCCGGAAGATTCGCGTCAGCCCTTGAATCGCCTAAACCCTGACCTGGATAATGCCTGGGAGGCCTTTTTCGGCAAGGCCCTGGATCCGGAGCCCCGGCGACGCTTCGCGAGCGCCGAGGCCATGCGCGAAACCCTGGAACGCCTGGAGGCCGCCTGGCAAGCCCGCCTCGCGGATACCTGCCGCCTGGCGCCCTTCCCCCCGCCGCCGCCGGACGCGGCGCGCACCGCGATCCCCCGGCGGGTGCCGCTCAAAACCGGTCACCGGCACAACCGCGCCCAACTGGGGCTGGATCGTCTCTGGCGCCCCGCCGCCTGGTCCAGCGGCACCCTGCGCCGCCTCGACGCCCAGGTGGTGGAGGACCCGCGCTCCGGCCTGCTCTGGCAATACCGGGGAAGCCCCTACCCCCTCGCCTGGCACGCCGCCCGGGACTATGTGGCCGGCCTCAACCACCGGGGGTTTGCCGGGCGCACCGACTGGCGCCTGCCCACCATACCCGAGCTGTCCACGCTCCTGCGACCCCCGCCCAGCGGTTCGGACCATTGCCTGGAGCCGGTCTTTCACCCCGAGCCCCAACACCTTTGGTCCTGCGACCGGCGCGCATTCACCACGGCCTGGTACGTCAGCCTGGACCTGGGATACGTCGCCTGGCAGGACATGGGCTGCAGCCAGCACGTGAAAGCCGTGGCCGGCGGAAGTCCCGAACCCTGAAAACACCGGGGGCAGCGCTCGCCAATGCGCTGCCCCCGAAAGGACGGTCCGGTATCGCGGTGGGGCCGACGGTGCGGCTCAGCCCCACCACTCGGTATCGTCGACGGTGGTCTTGAACTCGGCCTCCAGGAGTTCCGGCACGGCCATGTCCCGGGTGGCCTCGAGGTGTTTGGCGCTCGGTTTGCCCACCAGGACGATACGTTTCTGGGGGCATTTTTCGATGGCGGTCTTGAGGTCCGCGGTGTAGTCCCGGCAGTAGAGCTCGTAGTTGATGGAGGAGAGGTTGTCGCTCACCTGGAAGAGGCTGCAGGCTTTCGCGCAAGCCTTGCACCCGATGCAGCCCACCTTGCAGACATCCTTGACGGCCTTGCCGAAGTCCTTGTTGGAGCAGAGGATGGCCATCATGCGCTCGTACTTGAAGGGGGTCATGGTGATGATGTTCCGCGGGCAGACCGCGGCACAGGCCCCGCAACCCACGCACTTGTCGTAGTCCACGGTGGAAAGTCCGTCCACCACGTGGATGGCGTCGTACTTGCACGCCCGCTGGCAATCCCCCAGCCCCAGGCAGCCGTAAATGCACCCCTGCACGCCGTTGACCATGTTGGCCCCGGCACAGGTGGCCTCGCCCCGGTATTCGTGGCGCCCGAGCTTGTCGGTGGCATGCGCCCCGCAGTGCACCACCGGACGGAAGGGAAGCGTTTCGGTCACCTCCACGCCCATGATGGCGGCCACGGACTGGGCGCAGCTGGCGCCCCCCACCGTGCAGCGGTTGACGGCGGCATTCTGCACCACCACGGCCTCGGCGTAGTCGCCGCAGCCCACGAACCCGCAACCCCCGCAATTGGCCCCGGGAAGGGCCTCCAGGATGGCGGTGATGCGGGGATCGACCTCCACATGGAAGGCCTTGTTGGCCCAGCCCAGCACGTAGGAAAAGATCACCGCCATGCCCAGCAGGGCGCCGGCGGACAGGCTTATGGTTACCAGTGTCATGGATGCTTCTCCATCGAAAATGCGGGAACGTTCGCCGCGGGGACCGTCGGGGCCGAAGCGGCCAGGGAGGCGACGTACAGGCCGGCGGTGGCCGGCGCTTCCAATTGGGCCGTGGGGTTGGACGCAGGGGTGATGGCCTTGCGCAGCCCGGAATCCACCCCCGTGAAACCCATGAACGCCATGGCCAGGATCCCGGCGACGATCAGGGTGATGGCCGCGCCCTTGAAGGGTGCGGGGATGTCGCAGAGATCGAGCTCTTCCCGGATGCCGGCCATGATGACGATGGCGATGGTGAAGCCCACCCCGCCGAACACCGCCAGGGTGAGGGAGCGCCCCAGGTCCCAGGCCGCCGCGGGATCGTCCACGCCCACGATGTTGGCCATGATGGTCAGACAGGCGAAAAGGATCGCGCAGTTGGTGGTGATCAGGGGGAGAAAAACCCCGAAGGACTTATAGAGCGGCGGGAAGAACTTGCGCATGTACATCTCCACGAACTGCACCGAGGCGGCAATGGCGAAGATGTAGACGATGTAGCTCAGGATCGTGAGATCCACCTTCTGGGCCAACTCCGGGGAGACGAAGAATCCGGCCACCCACCGGGACAGGGGGGCGCCCGGCACCAGCACGAAGGCGGTGATGGTCCAGCTGAGGAAGGCCGCGATGGCGATGACGAAGGTCACCGCGCAGCCCATGCCGAAGGCCATGTCGATCTTCCGGGACACGCCGATGAAGGGGCAGATGCCCACGAAGAAGTGGAGCACGAAGTTGTTGATCAACGCCGCGCCCACGGCCAGCAGCAGGATGTCGATGATGTAGGTCATGGCGTCCCCCTAGTTCGTGCGCGTGGCCTTGGAGGGCCGCGCGCTGTACCAGTTGACGGCCCCCAGCAGGATGCCGAAGGTCAGGAAGGCGCCGGGCGGCAGCACCATGATCACCCAGTCGGGCCAGACGGCCGGCAGCACCTTGATCCCGAAAAGGGCGCCGGTGCCAAGGATCTCCCGCACCGCGGCGATGCTGGAAAGTCCCAGCCCGAACCCCAGGGACTGGCCGATGGCGTCCGCGCCGGCGGCCACCACCCCCTGTTTGGAAGCGCAGACCTCGCAGCGGCAGATGATGATGCAGTTGACGATGATCAGGGGGATGTACGGGCCCAGGGTCTTGCTCATCTGGTAGAGATAGGCCGCCAGGAAGCGGTCGGCCACGGTGACGAAGGCGGCAATCACCAGGGTGAAGATCACGATGCGCAGGTGCGGCTTGAGAAGGTCCCGGATCAGGCTGATCATGACGTTGGCGCAGAAGAGCACGAAAAGCACGGCCCCGGCCATGGTGAGCGCCTGGTTGAGGCCGTTGGTGACGGCCAGGGTCGGGCAGAGCCCCAGCAGCTGGCGGTAGGTGGGGTTTTCCGGCAGGATCCCCTGGATGAAGCGTTCCATCGCGGTGGGTTGATCGGCCATGGTCAGTTCCCCCTCGCCTTTTCGGCCAGCGGCTGCCGCAGGTCGGCCACCGCCGTGTTGATGATGCTGGTGACGGCGTGGGAGGAGATCGTGGCGCCCGTGATGGCGTCGATCTCGCTGCCGCCCTTGGCGCCCCCCTTCACCGCGGCCAGGGGCCGGTCCACGGCCTTGCCGACGAACTGGCCGCGCCACTCGTCCGTGACGATCTTGTTGCCCAACCCCGGGGTTTCCTTCTGATCCAGGACGAAGAGCCCCGTGAGGCTCCCGGCGTCGGGGGCCAGGCCGATGAGCACCTCGATCCTGTCGGCGTACCCCTGGCCGGCGGTCTTGACCACCCAGCCGGCCAGGGCGCCGTCCTTCTTGGCCTCGTAGACGCTGTAGCGCACGGTCTTGGCCGGCTTCTCCACGCTCACCGTGAGCGGTTCCACCGCCAGGGGGGCTCCCGCCTGGGCCGCCTGGGCCCCCAGGACGAGCTCCGGCACCTTTTCGCGGGTCTCGTTCACCTTGTTCAATTCGATTTTGGGCCCCAGGGCCAGCTGGACGCCGGCCAGCATGCCGCCGAAGCAGACGGCCAGCAGCAGGACCAGCCAGGCCTGGACGATGTTGTTGTCTCGCAGTGTCGCGTTCATGCTGGGTGTCGTTTTCTCTCTAGGGTTTCGCGGTTGGCGGTCGGCCGGCGGGGACTCAGCGCAGGCCCAGCGGCTTCGGGATACACCAGCGGTTGATCAGCGGGGTTATCCCGTTCATCAGGAGCACCGCAAACATGACGCCTTCGGGGTAGCCGCTGAAGAGCCGCAGCAGCATGATGAAGAATCCCACGCCGACGCCGAAGATGGCCTTGCCCTTGGGGGTCAGGGGGCTGGAAACGGGGTCGGTGGCGATGAAAAAGGCGCCAAAGAGCAGGGAGCCGCCGCAGAGATGGTGCCAAACGGTCCATCCCGAAGCGGGGTCGGCCCATTGGGCCAGGCCGGCCATCAGGGCGACCATCCCGAGAATACCGGCGGGGATCTCCCAGGAAGCGGTGCGCCGCACGCAGAGGAAGATACCGCCCACCAGGCAGGCCAGGGCGCTGGTTTCCCCCAGGGAGCCGTTGGTCAACCCCAGGAACATGGGGCCCAGGGGCGTCACTTGCCCGGTGAGCTTGAAGAGGTCCATGGGGGTCGCCTGGGTGACGGCGTCCACGCCGCTGGCGGCGTCCTGGTAGCCCGAGGCCGCCATGGCGCTGGCAAAGGCGATCATGACGAAGGCCCGGCCCACCATGGCGGGGTTGAAGATGTTCATCCCCACGCCGCCGAAAAGCACCTTGCCGATGCCGATGGCGACGAAGGCGGCGATCGCCCCCACGTACCAGGGGGCCGGACCCGGCAGGGAAAGGGCCAGGATGATGCCGGTCACCAGGGCCGAGCAGTCCTTCAAGGGCAGGGTCCGCCCGCGCATGCGGGTGAAGAGCGCCTCGGCCGCCAGACACCCGAGGACGCAGATCACCAGTTGCTTGACCGCGTACCCGCGAAAGACGACCAGGGCCATCGCCACGACCGGCACCAGGGCGATGACCACGTCCAGCATCATGCGCCGGGTGGTCAGAGCCTGGTGGGCGAGGTGCGGCGAGGGGGCGACATGCAGCACCGGGGCTGCCGGCCGGTCGGCCGAATCCATTGTTTGCGTGATCTCCGCCATAGAGTGTCCGTAATCTCTTCAGGATTGGGGTTGGGGGCGCCTTCCCGCAGGGGCAGGCGCCGCGGCCTATTTTTTCCGCTGGGCCGCCATCACCTGGGCCTTGCCGGTGCGGATGAGCTGCACCAGGGGGAGGCTGGCCGGGCAGGTGTAGGCGCAGGAGCCGCACTCGAAGCAGGCCAGGATGTGGTATTGCCGGGCCAATTCCAGGTTCTTGGCCCGGGAGGCCAGGGCCAGCTTGGTGGGCACGAGGTTCATGGGGCAGACGTCCACGCAACGGCCGCAGCGGATGCAGGCGGTCTCGTCGGCCTTGGCCACATCCGCGGCCGACAGCACGGTGAGGCCGCTGGTGCCCTTGGTCACGGGGGCGTCCAGGTTGGCGAAGGCAAAGCCCATCATGGGGCCGCCGGCAATGATGCGGGCCGCTTCGGGGGTGAGCCCCCCGCAGAAATCGAGCAGTTCGCCGTAGCTGATGCCGATGGGCACCAGGAGGTTCTTGGGCTCCCGGACCCCGGCGCCGGTGACGGCCACCACCCGGTGGGTCATGGGCTTGCCGCGCAGGACGGCCCGGGCCATAGCCGCTGCGGTGCCCACGTTGCTGACGGCCACCCCGATGTCCAGGGGCAGCCCTCCCAAGGGCACGGCCCGGCCCAGGAGCGCCATGATGAGCTGTTTCTCGCTGCCCTGGGGGTACTTGGTCTTGAGCACGGCCACGTCGATGCCCGTTCCCCCGGCCGCGTCCCGCAGCGCGCGCGCGGCCTCGGGCTTGTTGTCTTCCACCCCGATCACGATGCGCCGCGCGCCGCTGGCCCGCCCCGCCAGCAGGGCTCCGGCCACCACCGCCCGGGGAGCCTCCAGCATCACGCGGTAGTCGGGCGTGAGGTAGGGTTCGCACTCGCAGCCGTTGATCAGGACCGTGTCGATGGGCTTCTGCTCGTTGGGCTTGTACTTGACATGGGTGGGAAAAGCGGCCCCTCCCAGGCCCACGATGCCGGCGGCGGAAATGGCCGCCACGATGTCGTCGGGAGAGAAGCGCTCCAGCCCCGTGGTGGGCCATTCACCGCCGAAGATCTCCTCCCACAGGTCCCGGCCTTCCAGCTGCGCGCCTTCGGCTTTGATGGGGATGGCCTGGACATGACGGCCGTTGGGCAGCGTGGTCACGCCGGTCTTGAGCACCTTGCCGGCGATGGGGGCGTGCATGGCGGCGGAGACGAAGCCCCCGGCCTTGCAGATGGGATCGCCCAGGGCCACGCTGTCCTTGGGGCTGACCACCGGCACACAGGGAGCTCCCACATGCTGCAACAGGGGGATCAGGACCTGGGGAGGCGTGGGGACGACTTCGATGGGGGCATCTTCCGAAAAATGCTTGCGCTCCGGCGGGTGGACGCCGTGCCGAAAGGTTCCCCTTGCGGCCAGCGGGGAGGCGGTGTCCGACATAGGTTCTCCTCGAGGGGGCTTCGGCGCGCCGCCATGCGCGGACGCTCCGAAGGCAAAGGCCCGGGTTGCGTTACAAACCGGTCTTTTTATATAAACCCTCAGGGAGTGTCAAGGACAAACCGGCAGGATCCGCGTGCCCCGGAATCGGCGGAAAACGCCCACGCCGGCATGGCGTCCGAAGGCGGTTCAGCAGGCTGTGGATAAACTGCGCCTCAGGCCGAAAGGCTGCGTTGCAGCAC
>DJGG01000263.1 GCA_002432195.1 Desulfobacteraceae bacterium UBA5852 | reverse complement strand
CGTCGCCCCGGCCGAAGCGGCGCCCGCCGCCTTGCCGGCGGCCACCGCAACCCGGAACGCTGAGCCGGCCGCCGCGGAGCCGCCCGCGGAGGCGGAGGTCCCGGGGGAAACCGGCGCCTCGGCCGTGGGGCCGGTGGCGGTCGAGAAGCTGACCCTCAGCCTGGAGGCCGGCGGCCGGCGTGTAGCGGCGCGCTTTGTCCTGCGCAATACCGCCAAAGACCCCGTTGAGGGGCGGTCCGTGGTGGTGCTGCGCACGGATGGCGACGGCCGGGTCTGGCAGACCCTGCCGGAGGTGACCCTCACCGACGGCAAGCCGCGGGGCGATCGCGGGCGTCGCTTTTCCATCCGGCGCTACATGAACGTGAAGGTGGACGGCGACCTGGCCGCGCGCGGCGTGCGCGTAACCGTGGCCGAGGTTTACGTTTTCGACGAAGGGGGGCGGTTGCTGAACGCACAGCGCTTCCCTGTGGATCTGGCGGTCCCTGCGGGCTCCCCGCCCGCCGGGGCGGCCGAGAACAGCACGCCTTGAAGCCCGGGCGGAAGCGGAAAAGGGGTGGGCGTGGCCACGACCGGTAAACATCTCTCCATCGTCGACGAGGGCCTTGACCTGGAGGGCAGCGTGCGATTCAGCGGCGAACTGCTGGTGCGCGGGCGGGTGAGCGGCAAGCTCACCGGCGACCGTGTGACCATCGCCGAAGGCGGCCAGGTGCGGGCCGACGTCAAGGTGGGCGCCTTGACGGTCGCCGGTCGTTTCGACGGGGAAATCCGCGCCATGGAAGAGCTGGTGATCCTGCCGGGCGGCTGCTGTTCCGGGAAGGTTTTCTGCCGTCGCCTGGTGCTCCGGCAGGGGGGCGTGCTGAATGCCGAGGTCACCTTCCTGGCCCCCGACGACCGTGGGATCGAGAAACGCCTGGCGAGCAGCCCGCCGGTGATCGACCTCTGAGACCCCGGAGGCCCGTGGCCGGCGCCCGGGCTTTCAGTCCGCGGTGACCTCGGTCACGGGCGCATGGCGACCGGCGGCCGAGCAAGGGCCGGCAACGCACGCCGTCCGGTGGAAACGGGCCCACAAGGGGTAATGGTCGGAAGGGTAGCCCCCGTCGTAGCGCCCCCGCAGCACCCGCGCCTCCATCAGGCGCAGTCCACCCCGAAAGAGCAGCCAGTCGATGTGCCGCCGGCCGGCTCCGCCCTGGAACCCGTGGAAAGTCCCCGGGAAAGGCGGCTTGAAGGCGTTTTGGAAGGCCGGACCCGGGAGGCCGGCCTCCCCCGGCGGGGCGGTCAGGCGCCGGTAGCAGGGGGAAGCCGGGGTGCAATTGAAATCCCCCAGCAGAAGCGCCGGAGCGCCGGCCGGAAACCGCTCCAGGCGTTTCAGGAGAACCGCGGTGGCTTCCAATTGGGCCTCTTCCGAGAAGTCCAGGTGGGTGGTGGCACAGACCAACTGCCCGGGTGGACCCTCGAAAAGGCCGATCGTGGCCTGGCGGGGCCATCGGCTGTGCCGCGAACGGCTGGGCAGGTCCGGGGTGGGACTCAGGTAGAAATGGTCGGCGCGCCGGAGGCGCCAGCGCCGGTGAGGAAATATGACGTTGTTCTGCCAGAAGGCGGGGGCCGGCTGCCGGATGCCGGCGCAGCGCCAATCCGGAAGGCATTCCCGGAGCCAGTCCACCTGGAAATCCATGGCTTCCTGGAAGGCCATGAAGTCGGCCGGGCGGGCGCGCAGGAGTCCGCGCAGCGCCATGCGCCGGTTTTCCCAGCGATGGGGGCCGTCCGCCGCCCGTCCGAACCGGAGGTTGAGCGTCAGGGCGGTCAGGGCGGCGTCCGTGTTCAGGGGGTCGGAAGGGGGCATGCGGCCGCGTCGCGCCTTTCGGCCGGCTGCCGGTGGATCCGCAGGCGGCCAGCCATCGTCCGGTAACAGCCTGTAGATAAGCGGGCTACGATCTTCGAGCCCCTTCGAAGGCCCGCAGGCTCGGCCTCCAGTCGGTTGTCAGGCCGTCGAAATTGGCAAAGGTCAGGTCGGCAAACCCCAGGTGGTGATTCCGGCGGAGCGCCTCGAAAATGGCCAGGTAGTTGGCCAGGATGCGACGCCCCCAGTCCAACTCCAGGTGGTCGGCCGCGCGGCGGATGGCGTCCCGGGGGCCCTCGATTTCCAGGAAATCCCCCAGCGGCAGTTGGTCCAGGCAGAGATCCACCGTCCCCAGGCGGAAGGTTTCACGCCATTTTTCGTAGCACTGCACTCGCTGATAGCCCAGGGCCGCCAGGATGGTTTCCATGGGTTCCCGTCGGGCCACGCCGACCTCCACCTCCTGGTGGACCTTGAATTCCTGGTCGGCCTCCGGCGCCGGCGCCTTGTAGGTGAGGGTGACCTGGGGATCCTCCCGCAGGCGCAACAAGCGCTGATGCTTGCGCAGACTGCCGTGGGCGTCGTCGTAGCGGAAATTGCGCTCGAACCGGCGGCCGGCGGAGCGGCCCCCGCGGGCAGCGATGCGGCGCTGGAGGTCCGCGGGGTCTTCCACGAGGAATTTGACTTCGATTTCCAGGGCGCTCACGGGGTTTCCTCCTGGCGGCGCGGCGGCCCCCCGGGGAAGGCGCCGGGCCGGTCTTGCGGTTCTATAGGCAAAAGGCCGCCGGCCTGTCAAACGATGCCTCGGCGCCGCGCATGGGTTTCACCGGGCGGAGAATTGGTGTATAAGCCCGCCTTGCGCTCCGCGCGGGGATCCCGCCGGGGGCCTGCTGTTTTTTCTCTTGACAGGGTGGGGATCATAAACTAATAGCCTATGATTCATTGCAAACAGGAGCGGATACCGTGAAAAAGTATACTTACATGGCCAACAATGAGGACAATCGGGGGACGTGGTACGTCGTGGACGCCAAAGACCTGGTGTTGGGACGGCTGGCCTCAACGATCGCGGCGCGCCTGCGGGGCAAGTGCTCGCCGCTGTTCACCCCCCATGCCGATACGGGCGACTGGGTGATCGTCATCAATGCCGGGCAGGTCAGCCTCACCGGCCGCAAATGGGACCAGAAGGTCTATTACCACCACAGCGGCTATACCGGCGGGTTGAAGTCCATCACGGCCCGGAAGCTGAAAGACAAGAAACCGGAAGAGCTCATCCGTCACGCGGTCAAGGGGATGCTGCCCAAGAACCGCCTGGGGCGCAAGTTGATCAACAAGCTCAAGGTCTATGCCGGGGGGGATCACCCCCATGCCGCGCAGCAACCGCAGCAACTGACGCTTTAATTTCCGCAAGCCAGCAAACACACGGGGATACCAGATCAGATGGAAAAGTCATTCTACGCAACCGGAAGACGCAAATCGGCTGTCGCGCGAACCTGGCTGACGCCCGGCAATGGCAAGGTCACCATCAACGACATGGACATTGACGAGTATTTCACCCTGGACACGCCCAAGTCCGATCTGTTCCAGCCGCTGGTGCTCACCAACACCCGCACCGCCTTCGATGTCAAGGTGCGCGTGTGCGGCGGGGGAATTTCCGGCCAGGCCGGCGCCATCCGCCATGGCATCACCCGGGCGTTGATCCTGGCGAACCCCGAATTGCGGCCTTCCCTGAAGCGGGCCGGATTCGTCAAGCGCGATCCCCGCACGAAGGAACGCAAGAAATACGGTCAGCGCAGCGCCCGCGCCCGGTTCCAGTTCTCCAAGCGCTGATCCGCGCCTGCACGGCCGCCCCTGCGCGCGGGGTCACCCCGCCGCCCGCAGGCATCCCGCTGCATCCAACGGCGCACGGTCCGGCCCAGCCGGTTCGTGCGCCGTTTTGTTTTCCGCGGAGGGTGGGGTGCCCGCCGCCCGCCCGCCGTGCACGGCTTCCGGCGGCGGCGGGGGGCTTCGGGCGGCTCGCCACTTGACACCCGCCCCGTCTTTGGCCTAAAAACCATCTCCGGTGGCTGCGGCATCCGCCGGGCTGAAGGTGCTGCCAGCGGATGGGCGAGGGCCGGCCGCCTTCCTTCCATTTTCCCCAGATGTCTGTGGTGAAGACGCCTTGCGAGGCGATACCCTTTTTGAGTTGACAAGTATTTTCTTTCTTGACTAAGAAGGTCGAGATTTATCCCGACAAAAAGAGTCAAGAAAGCTCCATGTTCGTGACCCAGAAAAACCAGTATGCCCTCAAGGCGATCGTGGAACTGGCCAAGCGGGCCGGTTCCGGACCGGTGAAAATTTCCGAGATCGCCCAGGCCCAGTCCATTCCGCTGCGCTTTCTGGAGGTCATTCTGGGGCAACTCAAGGGCAGTGGTTTCGTGGCCTCCAAGCGCGGTTACTGCGGCGGCTATTTCCTGATCTGCCGGCCCGAGAAGATTTCCGTCGGTCACGTCCTGCGTTTCATGCAGGGAGACCCCGCGCGGCATTCCTGCGCCGCTTGCGTTTCCAGGGGCGCCTGCCCCATGGAATACGATTGCGCTTTCGCGACCCTGTTCAACCGGGCCAGCGAAGCCGTCTTCAAAATCTTTGACGAAACCACCATCCAGGACCTGGTGGACGGCGATACCAAAGGAAGCTCTTGAGGGCGTTTGGCTAACTTCACTCGAAAAGCGACGAGGATGCGGAACATGGAGAAGGGAAGAAGGCTTCTGCGGTGGACTGGGGTAATCGCGGTGGTGACCGCCCTGACCGGCTGGGGTGCGGGCGTCTACGGGCTGGTGCCGCCGGCCACGGGCGTCTACATGGAGAAGCGGGCGGACATCATCACAATCGATGCCATGAAGGCCTTCGGCCCCCTGGAGCGCCCCCCGGTGGTCTATCGCCACGACCGGCACACGGAAGTCCTGGGGCAGAAGCGCAAGGACTGCTCGGTCTGCCATCTGAAGGACGACAAGGGCGTCATGTCCATCCGGTTCCAGCGCCTGCAGAATGCCGACAAGGATGCCGTGATGAAGACCTATCACGACAACTGTATCGCCTGTCACGTCCAGACCATGACCGAGGGCGAGAAGGCCGGCCCGGTGACCTGCGGCGAGTGCCACGTCAAGTCCCCCGCCGTGCTGTCGTCCTGGCAGGCCATCGGGATGGACAAGTCGCTCCATTTCCGGCACAGCCAGAAGCTCGACAAGAAGTGCGAGCTCTGCCACCACGACTACAACGCCGAAACCAAGACGCTTTTTTACGCCAAGGGCCAGGAGGGCACCTGCCGTTACTGCCACAAGGCCCAGACCGAGGACAACCGGATGTCCATGCGGGAGGCCGCCCATCTCGACTGCGTGGCCTGCCACCGGGAGACCAAGGCCCAGAACGCCCAGGCCGAGGTGGGACCCATCTTCTGCGGCGGCTGCCACGATCCCCAGGAGCAGTTGGGCATCGCCAAGGTGGAGAACCCGCCTCGCATGGAACGCAGCCAGCCCAACACGGTTTTCGTCAAGACCACGCCCAAGGGGGCGGCCCAGCCCGACGAGGCCGTCAGGGCCAAGGCCGTGCCGTTCAACCACCAGGCCCACGAGGGCTACAATGACACCTGTCGGGCCTGCCACCACGCCAGCCTGGGCGCCTGCGTCGACTGCCACACGGTCCTGGGATCCAAGGAAGGCCAGTTCGTCAAGCTGGAAGACGCCATGCACCGCCTGAAGTCCGAGGCCTCCTGTCTGGGATGCCATACCGTCCAGCAGGCGGACAAGGCCTGCGCCGGCTGTCACGCCTCCATGGCCAAGGGGCTGAAGCAGGATCCCCAGAGCTGCCAGACCTGCCACCAGGAGGGTGCCCCGAGTGCCGCCGAGCTCAAGGGCACCCCCGACGAGCCGATGCTGGCGGCCATGCTGCTGGAGGCCCGCACCCCGGTGCGCGGCACTTACGCGGAAGAGGACATTCCCGAGAAGGTGGTCATCAAGAAGCTCGTGGACCAGTACGAGGCGGTGGAGATGCCCCATCGCAAAATCGTCCAGGCCCTGGTCAAGGGCATTGCCGAGGATAACCTGGCGGCCTACTACCACCGGGATCCGGGCACCGTCTGCCAGGGGTGCCACCACAACGCCCCGGTGAGCAAGAAGCCCAGCCAGTGCGCCAGCTGCCACGGCAAGCCCTTCGAGCCCGGCAACCTGCTCCAGCCGGGACTCCTGGGGGCCTACCACATCCAGTGCATGGGCTGCCACAAGGAGATGGGGATCGCCAAGCCCGCCGGGTGCACCGAGTGCCACAAGGCCAAGCCGTCATGACAAGGGGACCGAGGTCGCCTTTATCCATAAACGATCGGTCGGAAGGAACTTGAGGAAACGCCATGTCGATTTCACGGAGAAAATTTCTTGGATGGATGGGAGCCGCGGGGTTGGGCGTCACCGCGGGCACCAAGGCCCGGGCGGCATCCAATGCCCATTTCGAGGGCTACCCCAACAGCCTGGCGGTCCTGCACGACACGACCCGCTGCGTTGGGTGCCGACGCTGCGAGGCCGGGTGCAACAAGGTGAACGACCTGCCGGCGCCGGCCACCCCCTTCGACGACCTGACGGTGCTGGACCGGAAGCGCCGCACCGATGCCGAAAGCTACACCATCGTCAACCGGTATGGCGCGGGCGGCGAGGGGCAGGCCCCCCTATTCCGCAAAAACCAGTGCAACCACTGTCTGGAGCCGGCCTGCGCCTCGGCCTGTTTCGTGGCGGCCTTCCACAAGACGCCCGAGGGGGCTGTGGTCTACGATGCCTCGGTGTGCGTGGGCTGCCGCTACTGCATGATCGCCTGCCCCTTCGAGATTCCCACCTACGAATACGACAAGGCCCTGGCCCCCCGGGTGATGAAATGCACCATGTGCCACCCCCGGGTGCTGGAGGGGAAATTGCCCGGCTGCGTGGAAGCCTGCCCGGTGGAGGCCCTCAGCTTCGGCAGCCGGGAGGAGATGCTCAAAATCGCCCGGGAGCGCATCCGCAAGCAGCCCGAGCGCTACGTGGATCACATTTACGGCGAAAACGAGATGGGCGGCACCAGCTGGCTCTACCTGGCTGGGGTGCCCTTCCGGGAGCTGGGCATGCGGGAAGACCTGGGGGTCACCCCGGCGCCCAAGCTCACCTCCGGCGCCCTGGGGGCCGTGCCCATCGTGGTGGGCCTCTGGCCGGTGCTGCTGACGGGTATTTACGCGGTCTCCAAACGCAAGGACAAGATCGCCGAGGAAGAGAAGCGCCAGGCCGTGGCCCAGGCCGTGGAGGCGGCGGACCAGAAGGCCGCCGAGGCCATGGCCAAGGCCAGGGAGAAGGCCGAAAAGGAAAAGACCGGCGCCATCGACAAGGCTGTCAAGGAGGCCCTGGCCGAGGCCGAGCGTAAGGCCCAGGAAGAAGCCGCCAAGGCCGCCGCCGAGGCCGCCGCCCCAACCGACGACACCGCCGAGGGCCCGGAAGGAACCACCCCGCCGGCCCCCAGCGACCCGAAGCCAACGGAGGAGGATGCCTGATGTCCGCTTCACGCACTGCAGTAAGCAGATCCCTGCTGACCCCCTTCAACATCGTGGCGGGGCTGATCCTGGCCGTTGGGCTGGTCATCACCGTCATGCGTTTCACCGGCGGCCTGGGCGCGGTGACCAACCTTTCGGATTACAATCCCTGGGGCCTGTGGATCGGGTTCGACCTCCTGGTGGGTGTGGCCCTGGCCGCCGGTGGCTACGTCACCAGCGCGGCCTGCTACATCTTCGGACTCAAACGCTTCCATTCGGCCGTGCGCCCGGCGATCCTGACCGGCTTCCTGGGATACGCCCTGGTGGTCTTCGCCCTGCACTACGACGTGGGCCGGCCCTGGCGTCTGCCCTATCCCTTCATCGTGCAGCCCGGGACCACCTCGCTGCTCTTCGAGGTGGGTGCCTGCGTGGCCCTTTATCTTACGGTGCTCTTCATCGAGTACTCCTCGGCCCCCCTGGAGTGGCTCGGGTTCCGCAAGGCCCGCAACCTCGTCGTGCGCCTCACCATGGTGCTGACGATCCTGGGAGTGGTGCTCTCCACCCTGCACCAGTCGTCCCTGGGGGCGCTCTACCTGATCGCGCCGTCCAAGCTCCACCCCTTGTGGTACTCGAGCTACCTGCCCATCTACTTCTTCGTTTCCAGCATCATCGCGGGGCTGTCCATGGTGATCTTCGAATCCTCCCTGGCGCACCGCTACTTCCACGACAAGATGGACGAAACCCACCGGCGGGAAACCGACGGTGTGGCCCTGGGGTTCGGCAAGGCCGCCTCGCTGGTGCTCTTCGGCTACCTGCTGATCAAGGTCATCGGCCTGGCGGTGGACAACAACTGGCACTACCTGACCACCGGCTGGGGCGCCTGGTACCTGGTGGAAGTCCTCGGTTTCGTGGCCCTGCCGTGCTATCTCTACGCGGTGGGCGTGCGCGAGAAGAACCTCACCATCATCCGCCGCACTTCCGGATTGGCCGTGCTGGGAATCGTGCTCAACCGCTTGAACATCTCCCTGGTGGCCTTCAACTACCACCTGCCGTCCAGTGAGCGCTACTTCCCCCACTGGATGGAGATCGCCATTTCGGTCTTCGTGGTCACCGTGGGCATTCTGGCCTACCGCTTCATCGTGACCCACATGCCGATCCTCTACGAACACCCCGAATACAAGGACGCCCACTAAAGGGCCCCCAACAGGCGAGGTAAGCACCATGGAAGGCGGCTTTTTCACCCTGCAGGATTTCATGTACTTCACCAAGGGCGTGACCTACCTGATCATGGTGGGCGCGCTCATCGCGGTCACCGCGTTCTGGCTCTACCTGACCGATCGGGACGAGGACGTCACGGCCGAGCACGAGGAAGAATAGCTGTAGCGGCGCCGCCACCGGGGCGCCTGCGGGATTGAACCATCCCCCTATATCGTTCAAGGAGATCCCCATGTACGAGTTCGTCACCGGGCCGTTGGCGTGGCTGTCCTTCGGCGTCTTTTTCATCGGCATCATCCTCCGCGTGGTGTTTTACCTCCGCGGCCTGGACTGGAAGCTCGACCGCGTGGCCTACCGCGAGCATATGTCCTTCGGCCTGAAGGGGGCCATCCGCTCCATCGTCTTCTGGCTGCTGCCTTTCGGGACCCATAGCTGGCGCTTCTACCCGTTTTTCACCATTCTGGTGTTCACCTTCCACATCGGGCTGCTGGTGACCCCGGTGTTCCTGCTGGGGCACAACGTCCTGCTCCAGGAGCGGTTCGGCTTCAGCCTCTGGACCCTACCGGAAGGCCTGGCGGACGCCCTCACCGTGGCGGTGATCGTGGCGGCCGTCTTCATCGTGCTGCGACGCAACGGGCTGCCCGAGGTGCGCATCCTCACCAAGCCTTACGACTACCTGGTCCTGGCCATCGCCGTGGCCCCCTTCGTGACCGGGCTCATCGCCCATCACCAGGTGGGCAGCTACCGCTTCTGGCTGATCGCCCACATCCTGGCCGGCGAGATCATGCTGGTGGCCATTCCGCTGACCAAGCTCTCGCACTTCATTCTTTTCTTCCTGTCGCGGGCCCAGCTGGGGATGGATTACGGCATCAAGCGCGGCGGCATGAAGGGCAGCGGAATGTCCTGGTAATTTAGCCCAAACCCCTATGGAACAGGAATGAGCCATGGCAGAAGGAAAGTTTTGCAACCGGAAGACGATCAATACCGAGGAAGAGCTTCAAGCGCTGCTGGGCGACAAGGGTGGTAAGCAGTATTACGACGAAATGAACCGCCTGGACGTGGACACCCAGAAGCTGGCCACGACCCTGAAGAACACGCTCAAGTCGCGCCTCAAGGGCTGGCTGGAGATTTGCGCCCACTGCGGCATGTGCGCGGACAGCTGCTTTTTCTACCTGGCCAACGGCCGCGACCCCGGTCAGGTGCCCTCTTACAAGATCCAGTCCACCCTGGGGGAAATCGTCAAGCGCAAAGGCAAGGTGGACAACGCCCTGATGCAGTACTGCATGGACACCGCCTGGGGCAAGTGCACCTGCTGCAATCGCTGCGGCATGTACTGCCCCTTCGGCATCGACATGGGGGTCATGTTCGGCTACCTGCGGGGGATCTGCCACTCCCAGGGATTCGTGCCCTGGGAAATGAAGATCGGCGCCGGCATGCACCGCATCTACCGCGCCCAGATGGACGTTACCGTGGAAGACTGGGTGGAGACCTGCGAGTGGATGGCCGAAGAGTACGAGGAGGAGTGGCCGGGTCTCACCATCCCCGTAGACAAGGAGGGCGCGGACATCATGTACACGGTCAACGCCCGGGAGCCCAAGCACTACCCCGAAGACATCGCCGAAGCGGCCATCCTGTTCCACGTGGCCGGTGAAAACTGGACGGTTCCCAGCGAAGGCTGGGAGGAGACCAGTCTGGCCATGTTCGCCGGGGACTGGGAGGCCTGCAAGATGCAGGTGGAGACGGTCTACGCCGCCATGGAGCGCATCAAGCCCAAGCGCATGGTGGTGACGGAGTGCGGCCACGCCTACCGCGCCACGGTCGTCGAGGGGCCCTACTGGGCCGGCCGGCCCGACGGCCAGACGCCGGTACCCAGCTTCCACTACGTGGAGTGGGTGGCCGAGTGCCTGCGCACGGGCAAGCTCAAGATCGACCCGACCAAGCGCATCAAGGAGCCCGTGACCTACCAGGATTCGTGCAACTACATCCGCAACGCCGGGCTGAAGAACGTGGCCCGGGAGATCATGGGCTACATCGCGGAGGATTTCCGCGAGATGAAGCCCAACAAGGAGCACAATTTCTGCTGCGGCGGGGGCGGCGGCATGAACGGTATCGGACGCTACCGCAAGGAGCGCAACATCGGCCTCAAGGTCAAGCGCGACCAGATCCTGGCCACCGGCGCCAAGCTGGTCATCACCCCCTGCCACAACTGCTGGGACGCCATCCGCGACCTGGAGGAGGAATACCGCGTGGGCATCCGCTGGTCCTTCCTCAAGCCGCTGCTGATCAAGATGCTGGTGGTTCCCGAGCACCTCCGGCCCCAGGAGGAATAGCCGGACGCAAACCCATCACGCCTCGGGAAGGGGCGGTTCGCCGCGGCGGACCGCCCCTTCCTGTCAGACGGTCCCGGAGCCGGCCCGTGATTGACGGCGGATGAAGCGCCGCTTGCCCGGCCCAACGGGCGCTGACAGGCGGTGGATCAAGGGCGCCTCCGGCCGAAATCACCCGGCGACGGCGGGATTGGCCGCAAGGCGGCACTTCCCG
>DJGG01000001.1 GCA_002432195.1 Desulfobacteraceae bacterium UBA5852 | reverse complement strand
AGCACCTGGTGGATCTGGGTGGGGTCGGCCAGGACCACCGTTCGGCATTTCACGTGGCTCTTGATCTCGATGGTGGCCGGCAGGGAGGCGCGGAGCATTTTCAAGGCTTCCTTGACAATCAGGCCCACCTGCACAGGCTTTTTCTCCGGCTCCCCCAGGCGGCTGAAGGCCAGGATCTGCTGCACCAGGTCCCGGGCCCGATGGGCCGCCAGGAGCACTTCGCCCAAGTCCGCCCGGGCCGCTTCCGGTCCCCCCGCGTTGCCCATGGCCAGCTCGGTGAAGCCGATGATGATCCCCAGGATGTTGTTGAAGTCGTGGGCGATGCCGCCGGCCAGGGTGCCCAGGGCCTCCATCTTCTGGGCCTGGCGCAACTGGGCCTCCACATGGCTGCGCTGCTCCTCGGCCTGCTTGCGCGCGGTGATGTCCGTATAGGTGCCCACCATCTGCAGGGCCTGGCCCCCGGCATCCCGCCGCAGGGCCTTGCCGCGGCCCAGGATCCAGTGCCAGTGGCCGTCCCGGCTGCGCATGCGGAACTCGACATCCACCGAGGGCGCGGCGTTGCGGATGCAGGCGTCATGGGCTTCCAGGACCCGCTCGCGGTCTTCCGGGTGCACCAGGGTCAGGAGGGTGTCGGTGTCGGCGGGAATGGCGCCCGGCTCGTAACCCAGCATGCGGAAGTAGCCGGGGCTGAAGTAGATCACGCCGCTGGGCACGTCCCAGTCCCACAGGCCGTCGCTGGCGGCGTCCATGGCCTGGCGGAAGCGTTCTTCGCTGCGTGCCAGGGCCTCCTCGGTTTCGCGGCGGGCGGTGATGTCCTCGCTGAAGATCACCAGGCCCGCGATGTCGCCGGCCTGATCCCGCCAGGGGCGCACCTCCCAGCGCTGCCACTGCACCGACCCGTCGGCGCGCTCGAAGCGGTCGTTTTCGGCGCGCACCACCTCCCCCGCCAGCGCGCGGCGGTGAACGGCCTTCCAGCGTTCGGGGATTTCGGGAAAAACCTCGTAATGCGACCGCCCGATGACGGCCTGGTCAACTAGATGGTAATCGGTCAGCCAGCGATGGCTGCAGCTCACGTAGCGCAAGTCGGCATCGAGCATGGCCAGGGCCACCGGGGCCTGCTCGATGAAGAGGCGCAGGCGCTCCTCGCTGGCCCGCAGGGCCGCTTCCGATCGTTTGCGCTCGGTGATGTCCCGGGAAATGCCGAACATGCCGATGACCTTGCCCTCGGGATCGTGTAGCGGCCCCTTGGTGGCCAGGAAGTTGATCTCGCCGTCGGCCGTGCTGAGGTCTTCCTGGAAGGTGACGCTGCGATTCTCCGCCATCACCTGCCGGTCGTTGGCCATGACCAGGGCTGCCTGGGCGGGAGGGAAGATCGCCGCGTCATTCCGGCCCAGCACGTCCGGGAGTTGCTTGCCCGCAACCCGCGCCGCTTCCCGGTTGAAGAACAGGTAGCGCCCCTCGCGGTCCTTGGCGTAGATGGCGTCCGACGAGCCCTCGGCGATGGCATCCAGCAGTTCCATGGCGCGCAGGCGTTCCGCCTGGAGCTCGTGCTCCCGCTGGGCCGCGCCCAATGCCTGGCGCTGGAGGAAGAGCAGGGCGCCGGTGCCGGCCATGAACAGGGCCAGCAGCCCCGCCAGCCCGATCCAGATAGCGTCCTTGGTAACGGCGGCGTAGAGCTCCGCCTGGTCCATTTTGGCCACCAGGAACCAGTCCGTTCCCGGTACGGCCCGCACCACTCCCAGCGCCGGAACGCCCCGGTAATCCACCCCCTTGACCAGGGTTCCCGGCCGGGCCTGCGCCCGCAGGACCTGGGCCGCCAGCAGAGCTTCCGCGGCCAGCGGCAGCCGGAGGTTGCCGGCCGTATCCTTCCGGTGGCGCAGCTCGTTCAGGTACACGATCTGGTCGCCTTCGCGCCGGAACAGCAGGGTTTCGCCGCTGGCGCTGGGGGCGGGCCAGGTCTGGAGAATGCGGAAGAGGTGATCGCCCGGATCCACGTGGAGCACGACGATGGGTCGGAGGTGATTCTCCGCCGGCGGGAGGGGCGCCAGGAAATCGAGGTGCAGCCGACCGGCGGCGTCGCGATAGGGGCCGATGTGGGTAACGTGGGGGGCCGCCGCGGCCGACCGGCGCATGGCGGCCTCCAGGGCCGGATCGGGTTCGAAGGGCCCGGGCTCCGAATCCCAGAGCAGCGCGCCGTTCTCATCCAACAGGCGGATTCCCTGGAAGGCGTTGTATTGCCGGAACTCGTCCATGCGGTGTTGCAGCAGGTCAAAGCTGGCCGCGTCCCGGGTATCGCGCCAACGACCGTAGAGGTCGGCCCAGAAATGGCTGCTCTGCACGAAACGGGCGTCGCCCTGGCGTTCGGCGACCCAGTCGGCGACCTGACGGGTTTTGAGCTCGGCGATGGCCCGGAGTTGGGCCACTTCCCGATTCTTGCGGTTGACGACGGTGTGGGCGATGCCGCCCCCCGTGAGTCCCAGGATGGCCAGGGCCAGCAGGATCAGAGGCAGGAGCAGGGCGCGGCGTGCGGCCGGCGGTGAAGGGTGCCGAACCCCCGGGCGCAGCAGGCGGCGCATCAGCCCATACAGCAGCAGGGAGGTGGCCACCACGAAGGCCCAGCCCTTGAGGGTGCTGGCCAGCACAATTTTGGCCGGGTCGCTCCAGATCCACTCCACGGCCACGTCGGACAGCAGGATCCAGAGGCCCGCGAAAGCGGCGTAGAGCAGCACCACGGTCCAGATACCGGCGGGGCCGCCGGGGCCGGCCGGGGTGGGTGGCGGAATGTGGGGAAGGGGATCGGTGGTCATGTCCTCGTGTACCCAGTCCGTCTGTCAGGCAGTGAAGGCCCTCTGCCTGGCCTTGCGGCCGGGAGCGGGACCGTTCGCACGCTGCCGGAACGGCTCGTGGAATCGACCGCGCGTTGTCGGGGCGTCGGGCGCAACAGACCCCGGCCCGCAACGGGATGGCCGCTCATGGTCTCCCCCGGAGTCCGCCGGCATGCCTTGGCACGCCGCCGGCCTCCCGGATGACACTGCCCGCCCGGCAAAGCCCTGCTGGCAAAGAGGAAGGAACCGAAGGGCCCGTCTCCGCCTGACAGGGCCGATCGATTCCGGGAGTATGGCTCGAATCGTCCCGGCACTTCAAGCAAAAAATGGCGCCCGTGGCGGCCGTTTGCGCGGGACGGGCCTTCAGGCGCCGTAACGGGCGCTGTGCCAGCGGACGTTTGTGATGCCGGCCTCCGCCTCCAGGACCTGGCGCAGCGCCTCCAGGAGCGGCCGGGCGTTTTCCGGGCCGGGCTTGCGGCGCCCGAAGAGCCCCCTGGCCTTGGCAGGCTGTGGATTAACTGCGCTTCAGGCCGAAATGCTGCGTTGC
>DJGG01000253.1:4352-21785 GCA_002432195.1 Desulfobacteraceae bacterium UBA5852 | reverse complement strand
CCGGCGGCCATTGCCACCGCTGCCGTTGCCGGCCCCGGGCGGGCCGGCAACGGCCTCGCTGCATTGGGTTTCCACGGCCGGATAGCCCAGCAGGTCGTCGATTTCCCGGGCCAGCGACCGCCCGGCCTTCAGGCGGAAGCCATCCGCCGCCTCGATGATCGTCTCGGTGGCCGACGGGGCCACCAGGTGGAAAACCGTCCGGCAGGTCCCCCGGTGGCGCGTCACGATGTCCCGCACCCGCTGGAGGTGGCCGGGCTCCATGCGCGTGATGTCGAGGGTGATGTGGACGCTGGCCGCCCAGAGTTCCTCGGCGCGCTCCATGGGGATGATGGCCGCGGCGATCACGCGCACGGTGTTTTCCTCCTTCTGGACTTCGCCCTGCACCAGCACCGGGTGATCCACCACCAGCAACTCCTCCGACTGGCCGAAGACCTCCGGAAAGGCGATGATCTCCGCATTGCCCTGGAGGTCCTCCACCTGGACGAAGGCCATCCGGTCGCCCTTCTTGGTGCGCAGCATCCGGATGCCGCTCACCAGGCCGCCGATGCGCACCGCGGTCTTGTCGGGCAATTCCTTGAGGCTCGCCGCGCCGGCCGTGGTGTACTTGTCCATCACCTCCTCGTAATCCCGCAACGGATGGCCGCTGAGGTAAAAGCCCAGCGCCTCCTTTTCGTTGGCCAAGCGCTCCCGTTCCTCCCACTCGGGAATGCTCGGCAGTTCCGGCACATTGATCTGGCAGCTGCCGCCGTCCCCCCCGAAGAGGCCCATCTGGGGATCGCACTTCTCCCGCTGCACCAGCTGGCCGTACTCCAGGGCCTCCTCCAGGGCGGCCATCATCTGGGAGCGCCGGGCCCCGGTGGAATCCAGGGCCCCGCACTTGATCAGGCCCTCCAGCACCCGCTTGTTGACTTTGCGCAGGTCCACCCGCTCGCAGAATTCGAACAGCGACCGAAAGGGGCCGCCCGCGGCGCGCTCGGCCGTGATAGCCTCGATGGCCCCCTCCCCGACGTTCTTCACCGCCACCAGCCCGAAGCGGATGCGCTCGCCGTCCACGGTGAAGACCGTGGCACTCTGGTTGATGTCCGGGGGCAGCACATCGATGTCGTGGCTGCGGCACTCGGACATGAACTTCACCACGCCGTCGATGGCGTGCATTTCGCTGGTGAGCAGGGCGGCCAGGAACTCCACCGGGAAATGGGCCTTGAGATAGGCCGTCTGGTAAGCGATCAGGGCGTAGGCGGCGCTGTGGGACTTGTTGAAGCCGTAGCCGCCGAACTTCTCCATGAGGTCGAAGATGCCCGTGGCCTTGTCTTCGGGAACACCGTTTTCCCGGGCGCCCGCCATGAACAGCTCGCGGTGCTCGGCCATTTTGGCGGCGATCTTCTTGCCCATGGCCTTGCGCAGGCCGTCGGCCTGGGCCATGGAATAGCGGGCCAGGGCGCCGGCGATTTGCATCACCTGCTCCTGGTAGAGGATCACGCCGTAGGTTTCCCTCAGGATGGGTTCCAACTCCGGCAGCTGGTACGCCACGGCCCTGCGGCCGTGCTTGCGCTCCACGAAGTCTTCCACCATGCCGCTGTCCAGCGGCCCGGGGCGGTAGAGCGCCACCAGCGCCGTGACGTCGGCGAAACAGGCCGGCTTGAGACGCACCAGCAGGTCCTTCATGCCGGAGCTCTCCAGCTGAAAGACACCGGTGGTGTCACCGGAGGCCAGCAGGCGGTAGGTGGCGGCATCCTCCAGGTCCAGGGTGGACATCTCGGGGGGGGGCTTGCCCTGGGCGGCGATCAGCCCCAGGGCGTGATCGATCACCGTGAGGTTGCGCAGGCCCAGGAAGTCGAACTTCACCAGCCCGGCCTTCTCCACGTACTGCATGTCGAACTGGGTGACGACTTCCCCCTTCTTCCCCCGGTAGAGGGGCAGGTATTCCACCAGGGGTTTGTCGCCGATCACCACCCCCGCGGCATGCGTGGAGGCGTGCCGCGGGAGGCCCTCCAGCACCCGGCAGATCTGCAGCAGGTCGGCAATTTCCGGCCGGTCCGCGGCCATTTCCTTGAAGCGCGGCTCCTGGGCAATGGCCTCCTGCAGGGTGATGTTCAGCTGGTCCGGCACCATCTTGGCGATGGCATCCACCTCCCGCAAGGGGATGTCCAAGGCCCGGCCCACGTCCCGGATGACGGCCCGGGTCTTGAGTTTCCCGTAGGTGATGATCTGGGCCACGAATTCGCCGCCGCCGTATTTCTCCACCACGTACTTGAAAACCTTTTCCCGGCCGTTGATGCAGAAGTCCACGTCGATATCGGGCATGCTGATGCGCTCGGGGTTCAGGAAGCGCTCGAAAATCAGGCCGTGCTCGATGGGGTCCAGGTCCGTGATCCCCATGCTGTAGGCCACCATGCTGCCGGCGGCCGACCCGCGCCCGGGTCCCACGGGGACCCGGTGGTCCTTGGCGTACTGGATGAAATCGGCCACGATCAGGAAGTAGCCGGCAAAGCCCATGCCCTTGATGACCTCGATTTCGTAGTTCAGCCGCTCCTCGTAGGCCTGCGGGTCCAGGTGCGGGCGGCGCGTGCGGATCTGGACCAGGCGCCGGGCATAGCCCTCCCGCACGGTTTTCTCGAAAAGCGCCTCGGCGGAGAGGTCGCCCGGGGCCGCGTAGCGGGGGAAATGGTAGCTGAAATCGAAATCGTAGGCGCAGCGCTCGGCAATGGCCACGGTGTTGGCCAGGGCTCCGGGATAGTCGCCGAAATCGGCCGCCATCTCCTGGGGCGACTTGAAATAGAGTTGGTCGGTGCTGAAGCGGAAGCGGTTGGCCTCGTGCACCGTCTTGCCGGTCTGGATGCAGAGCAGCACGTCGTGGGCCCGCGCGTCCGCCCGCTCGAGGTAGTGGCAGTCGTTGCTGGCCACCAGCGGGATCTCCAGGCGTCGGCTCATCTCCCGCAGGGCCTGGTTGACCTTGGCCTGGATCTCCAGCCCATTGTTTTGGACTTCCAGGAAAAAGTTGCCCGGGCCGAACAGCTCCTGGAACCAGCGCGCGGCCGCATCCGCCTGCTCCAGGCGCCCGTTCTGGATGTGGGTGGCCACCTCCCCGTGGAGGCAGGCCGACAGGCCGATCAACCCCCGGCTGTGGGCGCTCAGGGCCTCCTTGTCGATGCGCGGCCGGTAATAGAACCCCTCCAACTGGGCGATGGTGGCCAGGCGGCAGAGATTGCGGTAGCCTTCCTGGTTTTCGGCCAGCAGCACCAGATGGGTGACGCCCTTGTGGTCCTCGGCGGTCTTGTCCTGGAGGCGGCGGGGGGCGATGTACATCTCGCAGCCGATGATGGGCCGCAGGCCCTGCTTGCGGGCCTTCTCGTGGAATTCCAGGGCGCCGAACATGGTCCCGTGGTCGGTAATGGCCAGCGCGGGCATGTTGAACTCGCCGGCCTTCTGCAGCAGCGGATCGATGCGGATGGCACCATCCAGAAGACTGTACTGGGTGTGCACGTGGAGATGGACGAAGGGCGGGGCATCCGATGGCATGAGCGATCCTCGGCGTCAAGGGTTGGCCGCCTGTGGACAAACGGCGTCTAACAACCGGTGGATAAACGGCGTCGCGGGCCGAAATGCAGCGTGGCGACCCGATACGCGCTTATCCACTTGGCCCGAAATGCAGCGCTACGGGCCGCGGGGTCGGGTACGGCACGACGGGGAATACCTCGCCTGGCGGCGGAGGGCCCGGGGCGCGGCGATGGCGCCCCGGGCGCGCGGAAACTACTCGACGCGGTAGTTGGGGGCTTCCTTGGTGATGATCACGTCGTGCACATGGCTTTCGCGCAGACCGGCGGCGCTGATCTTCACGAAGCGGGCCTTCTCCCGCAGCTCCTCCAGGGTGCGGCAGCCCACGTACCCCATGCCGGCCTTGAGGCCCCCGATGAGCTGGTGGACGTTGGAAGACAGCGAACCCCGGTAGGGGACCCGGCCCACGATCCCTTCCGGAACCAGCTTGTCGTTGTCTTCGTCATCGCCCTGGTAATAGCGGTCCTTGCTGCCCTGCTTCATGGCCTCCAACGACCCCATGCCGCGATAGACCTTGTAGCTGCGCCCCTGGAAGAGGATGGTTTCTCCGGGGCTCTCCTCCGTGCCGGCGAACAGGCCCCCGATCATCACCGAGTGGGCGCCGGCGCCGATGGCCTTGGGAATGTCGCCCGAGTACTTGACGCCGCCGTCGGCGATCAGCGGAACGCCGCTCTTGCCGGCCGCGGACCGGCAGTTCAGGATGGCCGACAATTGGGGCACCCCGATGCCGGCCACGATGCGGGTGGTGCAGATGGAGCCCGGGCCGATGCCGATCTTGACCGCGTCCACCCCGGCCTTGACCAGGTCCTCGGTGCCCTTGGCCGTGGCCACGTTGCCGGCGATGAGCTCGAGGCCCGCGAAGGTGGCCTTCAATTCCACCACGGCGTCCATCACATTCTTGGAATGCCCGTGGGAGGTGTCGATGAGGATGATGTCGGCGCCGGCCTTCAGCAGTTCCTGGGTGCGCTCCAGCATGTCGGGGCCCACGCCCACGGCGGCCCCCACCCGCAGGCGGCCCAGTTGGTCCTTGCTGGCGTTGGGGTATTTCTTGATTTTCTCGATATCCTTGATGGTGATCATGCCGACCAGCCGCCCGGCCTTGTCCACCACCAGGAGCTTCTCGATGCGGTGGGCGTGCAGCAGCTTCTTGGATTCCTCCAGGTTGATGCCCTCATGGACGGTCACCAGGTTGTCCTTGGTCATGACATCGGCGATCAGCTTGTCCATGTCGGTTTCAAACCGGAGGTCGCGGTTGGTGACGATGCCCACGAGCTTGTCCCCCCGGGTGACCGGCACGCCCGATATGCGGTAGCGGCTCATCAGGGCCATCACCTCATGCACCCGCTGGTCGGGGCGGATGGTGACCGGGTCCACGATCATGCCGCTTTCCGACTTCTTCACCTGGTCCACCTGCCGCACCTGGTCCGCCACGCTGAGGTTGCGGTGGATGAAGCCCAGCCCGCCCTCGCGGGCCATGCAGATGGCCGTTTCGGCTTCCGTGACCGTATCCATGGCGGCGCTCACCAGGGGGATGTGCAGGCGGATGTTGCGGGTCAGGTTGGTGCTGACATCGACATCCCGCGGCAGCACATCGGAAAAGTTGGGCAGCAGCAGCACATCGTCAAAGGAATAGGCTTCCTCGGGGGGCAGTTTGATCATGTAATCCTCCGTCAGGCTGACGCCTTCCGCAGCCTGGTGTCTGGACGGTGAACCGCGGGCGCGGGCGCGGCGCCGGACGTCGCGTCCTTTCGCCGCCGCAGTTTAACCGGCGTCCATACCAGACCCACCGGCCTTGCGCAATCCCCAATTGCCGTCTTGACAAGGGTCGACGACCGGTATAGCTAATGAATTCTGCTCCAATTCCAAAGCGTTACCAATCCCAACCCTGTTCTTCCGGAACCTTCCGCCGGAAACCGGCCCTCCATCGGGGAACATCGCCATGCTGGTGAGCATCAATCCCAAGAACCCACCCGAACGCCTCATCGCCAAGGTCGTGGAGATTCTCAAGCGCGGCGGGGTGGCCGCCTACGCCACGGACACCAATTATGCCATCGGCTGCGATATCATGAACAAGCACGCCATCGCGCGCATCTACCAGATCAAGCAACGGGACAAGAAGAAGCCCTTCAGTTTCATGTGCTCCGATCTCAAGAACATCAGCGAATATGCCAAGGTCTCCAACTACGCCTACAAGTTGATGCGGCGCCTGCTGCCAGGCCCGTATACCTTCATCCTGGAAGGCTCGCGCCTGGTGCCCAAGATCATGCTCACCAAACGCCAGACCGCCGGCATCCGGGTTCCGGACCACGCCATCTGCCTGGCCTTGGTCCAGGGGTTGGGCCATCCCCTGCTCACCACCAGCGCCACCCTGCCGGACGGCACGGTGCTGGAGGACCCCTCCCTGATTCACGATTACCTGGGTGCGCGGATCGATGTGGTGGTGGACGGCGGGCCCGTGACGGGGCGCCCTTCCAGCGTGGTCTCCCTCATCGACGACGAGCCCGTGATCATCCGCGAAGGGGCCGGAGACGTGGAACTGTTCCGTTGAGCCGACCGGCCGCGGGCCGGCAGGGCTCCCGCGAGAGGGCGTCAGGGGTTGGCGGCGGGCCCCGGCCGATAGATGTAGCCGGCGCTGACCTCGGGCTGGAAGCCACGCTGGGCGAGGGTCGACACGATGGACTCGGTGAGGGTTTTCAGGAGGGACAGCCGGCGCTGACGGCCGTAGACCGCCGTCACGGGGCCCGTTTCGCCGGCCAGGCGACCGGCCCATTCCACGGCGTCCTCGAGGTTGCCGATGCGGTCCACCAGGCCGAGGCTTCGGGCGGTTTCCCCCGTGTAGATGCGACCGTCGGCCAGACGCTCCACGGCGGCCGTTTCCAGGCCACGCCCCTCGGCGATGGCCGCCACGAACTGGGCATGGAGCTCGGCCACGAAGGCCTGCAGCACGGCCCGCTCCTCGGCGGTCATCTCCCGCACCGGCGAGCCCATGTCTTTCAGCCCGCCGCTTTTGACCACCACCGGCACCAGCCCGATCTTCTTCAGCAGTTCCTCGAAATTGGTGTACTCCATGATGACGCCGATGCTGCCGGTGATCGTCCCCGGGCTGGCCATGATGCCATCGGCTCCGGCGGCCACGTAGTAACCGCCGGAGGCCGCCACGGCGCCCATGGAGGCCACGACCTTCTTCTGGGCGGTGGTCTTGACCACCTCCCGATGGATCTCCTGGGCAGGCCCCACCACGCCTCCGGGGGAATTGATGCGCAGGACGATGGCCCGGATGCTGTCGTCGCCGCGGAAATCCTTAAGCTGCTGGATCACCTCCCGGGAATCGGTGATCACCCCCCCCACCTCCACCACGCCCACCTTGGCCCCCGCCAGGGGACCCAGGTCCGCCAAGCCGCCGGCCCCGGCCAGGGACAACACCAGCGCCAGGGCCACCAGACAGGTGCCCACGATCCCCGAGAAGGTCAGGAAAGCGAAGAGATAAGGGTGACGGCGGGAGAACATGGCGCCTTTCAGCCGCCCCGCCCGGAGGCGGGTCGCACGGGGAGGGGAAATGCCGGAGGATCGGCGTGCGGCCGGACCGCCGTAAAAGCAGACCTCCGCCGGCGCAGCCCTGCCGCCGGCGGAGGTTCAGGTGGGTGGCCGGGAGGGGCGGCTGGCTGCCGCGCCCCCGGGGGGCGACGGCCTCAGCTGTCGCCATCCTCCTGCTTTTTCTTTTCGCTCTCCATCAGCTTTTCCTGAAGATTTTCCCGCAGGATCTCGCCGAAACTGGAAGTGGCCGGCTTCATGCTGCTGACGTAATCGCTCAGGAGGCTCTGGTCGTCTTCCGCACCGAGCCGTTTGATGGACAGGCCGATGCGGCGCTCGTCGCTGTTGATGTTCATCACCTTGGCGGTGATGATATCACCCACATTGTACATGCCCACGGGCGTCTTGATCTTCTCCTTGCTGATCTCCGAAACGTGCACCAGGCCCTCGATGCCTTCCTCGAGTTCCACGAAGACCCCGAAGTCGGTGATGTTGGTCACCGTCCCGGTGATCTCCCGGCCCACGTCGTAGCGCTCGGCCACCGACTTCCAGGGATCGTCGGCCAACTGCTTGACCCCCAGGGAGAAGCGCTCGTTCTCCTTGTCGATATCCAGCACGATGGCCTGCACCACATCCCCCTTCTTGTAGACCTCGGAGGGGTGCTTGATGCGCTTGGTCCACGAAATGTCGGAAATGTGAACCAGCCCGTCGATGCCCTCGTCGATGCCGATGAACAGGCCGAAATCGGTGATGTTCTTGATGCGGCCTTCGATGGTGGTGCCCACGGGGTATTTCTCGGCGATGAGATCCCAGGGGTTGGGCCGGACCTGCTTCATGCCCAGGGAGATGCGGCGGTTGTCCGGCTTGATGTCGAGCACCAGGGCATCGACCTCCTCACCCACCGAAACCACCTTGGAGGGGTGGCGGATCTTGCGGGTCCAGGACATTTCGGAGACGTGGATCAACCCCTCGATGCCTTCCTCCAACTCCACGAAAGCCCCGTAGTCGGTGAGACTCACCACCCGGCCGAGCACGTGGGTGCCCACCGGGTATTTCTTGGCCGCACGGGTCCAGGGATCCTCGGCGAGCTGCTTCATCCCCAGGGAAACGCGCTCCTTCTGCAGGTCGAGGTTGAGCACCTTGACGGTGATCTCGTCGCCGATNNNNATGTCGGTGATGTGCAGCAGGCCGTCCAGGCCGCCCAGGTCCACGAACACCCCGTACTCGGTGATGTTCTTGACCACGCCGGGGAGCACCTTGCCCTCGGCGATGGTGGCCAGGGTCTTGGCCCGCTTCTGCTCGCGCTCCTCCTCGAGGAGCACCCGGCGCGAGAGCACGATGTTGCTCCGCTTCCGGTTGTACTTGAGGATCTTGAAATCGAAGGTCTTGCCCACCAGGTCGTCGAGATTGCGGATGGGGCGCAGGTCGGCCTGGGAGCCCGGCAAAAAGGCCTGGACCCCGATATCGACGGAAAAACCGCCCTTGACCCGGGACTGGATGGTCCCCGCGATCGTCTTTTCGCTGTCGAAGGCCTGCTTGATCTCCTCCCAGACCTTGACATTGGCGGCCTTTTCCTTGGACAGGACCACGCGCTCCTCCTCGTCGTCCCACCACTCCACCATCACCTCGATTTCCTCGCCGATGGTGGCCGCGATGTTGCCCTGCTCATCGCGGAACTCGTGGATCCGGATCTGGCCTTCGGACTTGTAGCCGATGTCCACCAGCACATGATCCTTGTCCACGGCGATGATGCGCCCCTTGACCACTTCCCCCTCGGCGAAACGCTTGAAGCTCTCCTCGTACATGTCCATGAGCGCTTCCATGCTCTCGCCGCTTGCCAGGGACGGGTCTTGAGGCTTGGCTTCCCCTGCCGTGTCCTGACTCTGGCCCGCTGCTGCTTCCATTGTGTTGTCTGTGATGTTTTCCATGAAAAGGTGTATTCCCCCTTAGCCGAATTTTATGCCGCCTGATAAGGTCGGCATAACCAAGCCCATCTATCAAAAAAGTTTCCCAATGACAAGATTATTCTGAATCCCCCCAAGCGGGAACCGCTGCCGCGGGGTTGCGCTCCGGCGGCCCACCGTTCAGACCCCGGCCCTCCGGGCGGCGATGTGCGCCAGCATGCAATCCACCACGCCGTCGATGCTCAGGCCCGTGGAATCGACCCGGATGGCATCCGGGGCCGGCTTCAGCGGCGCCACCGGCCGGGAGCGGTCCTGGCGGTCCCGGCGGTCCATGTCGGCGGCCACGGACTCCAGGGACTGGCCGGTGGCCGCGGCGGACTCCGTGAACCGCCGGCGGGCGCGCTCCCCGGGCTCGGCATCGAGGTAGAACTTGACGTCGGCCCCGGGGAAGACCACGGTGCCCATGTCGCGGCCCTCGAAGACCGCCCGCTTGGCGCGCCCCAGCTCCCGCTGCAGCTCCAGCAGGAACCCGCGCACCACCGGCCGGGCCGAGATGCCCGAGGCCAGCAGGCTGATCTCCGGAGTGCGGATCAGGTCCGTGACGTCCTCTTCCCGCAGGAAAAGCCGCTGCCCGCCTTCCCCGGACCCCCGGAAGGTCAGACGCAGGCCCCGGCACAGGTCCGCCAGGGCGCGGTCATCGTCGGGGGCCACCCCGGCCCGGGAGGCCGCCAGGGCAACGCCGCGGTAGAGGGCGCCCGTATCGATGTACCGGTACCCCAGACGCGCGGCCAGGCGTCGGCTGACGGTGGTCTTGCCGGCCCCGGCGGGGCCGTCGATGGTGATCAGCAAGGCGTCCATAATGGGAATCCGCGGTGCGCGGTTGTGAACCTCAGCCCTCGGCCAGCACTTCCGCCAGGCTGTCCACGAAACGGCGGTTTTCCTCGGGCTGGCCCACGGTGATGCGGATGCACTGGGGAAACCCGTAGGAACGCATGGAACGGACGATCACCCCCCGGCGCAAAAGCTTTTCGAACACCGTCTGGGCATCGCGCCCGAGTTCCAGAAGGAAGAAGTTGGTCTGGGTGGGATGGCAGCGCAACCCCATGCGGCCCAGGGCATCGTAAAGGTACTCCAGTCCTTCGTGGACGGTCCGGAGGGTGCGGGCCACGAATTCCGTGTCCTGGAGGGCGGCGGCCGCCGCCACCTGCCCCAGGCTGTTGACGTTGAAGGGCGCACGCACGCGGTTGAGCGCTTCCGCGAGCGCCGTCGGCATGACCCCGTAGCCCACCCGCAGGCCCGCCAGGCCGTAAAGCTTGGAGAAGGTCCGCAGGGTGATCACCGCAGGCCCCTCTTCCGCGAGGTAATCCACGCCCCGCGGGCAGGCCGGGTCCCTGGCGAACTCGATGTACGCCTCGTCCAGCACCACGGCCACCGAGGGGGGCAGTTGTCCCAGGAACCGCTCCCAGGCCTCCCGGCCGACGATGCCGCCGGTGGGGTTGTTGGGGTTGCAGATGAACACCATGCGGGTTCGCGGCGTCAGGGCCGCCAGCATCCCTTCCAAGTCCGGCGCCATGCCCGCCAGGGGGACGCATACCGGCTGCGCGCCGGCGGAGCGCACCGCGATGTTGTACATCAGAAAGGAGGGGCGCGGGATCAGGGCTTCGTCCCCCGGACCCAGCAGAGTGCGGGTCAACAGGGCGATGATGTCGTCGGAGCCGTTGCCCATCACGATCCGGGCCGGGGAGACCCCCAGATGGGTCCCGATGGCCGCCAGCAGGTCGTGTCCGCCGCCGTCCGGATAGCGGTGGAGATGGCCCACGGCCCGGCGCAGGGCGGCCACGGCCCGGGGGGACGGGCCTAAGGGGTTCTCGTTGGAGGCCAGCTTGATGGAGCCCGTCAGCCCGTATTCGCGCTCCAACTCCTCGATGGGCTTGCCGGGAACGTAGGGTTGGATGGCCAGGATGTGGTCCGGAATGGCGATCGTCATGGTCGGGGTTCCAGGCCGCGGGCGGCGTGCCGGGCTCAGGTGGCCAGGGCGGCCTGGCGGCCGCGTTCCATGGCTTCCATGTTCAGGGGGATAAGCTTGGCCTTGGCGGCGAACTCCTCCCGCACGGCCTCCCGCACGAGGTCGTAATCCAGTATGCGGCTGCGGCTCACGAAAGCCGCCAGGGCGACGATGTTGGCCGCCCGCACGTTGCCCACCTCCATGGCCAGGTCGTTGGCGGGCACGAGGCACTCGTCCACGTCGCTGCGCCCCGAGCGCACCGGAATCAGGGAGCTGTTGATCAGCACCACCCCTCCGGGCTTCACCACCGGGGCGAACTTCTCTAAAGACGGCCGGTTCATGGCCACCAGGTGGCCGGGGTTGCGGATGATGGGGGAGCCGATGGGCCGGTCGCTGATGACCACCATGCAGTAGGCCGTCCCCCCCCGCATCTCCGGCCCGTAGGATGGGATCCAGACCACCTCGAAACCCGCCTCCATGGCGGCGTGGGCCAGCACCTTGGCGATGAGCAGGATCCCCTGGCCGCCGAACCCGGCAAACATGACTTCGCTTTGCATCAGCGTTCCTCCGCTGCCTCGGGGGTTTTGATCTCACCGGGCGGGTAATAGGCCAGCAGGGTTTTTTCGGTCCACTCCACCGCATCCAGCGGGGTCATGCCCCAGTTGGTGGGGCAGGTGCTCACGATTTCCACCAGGCTGAAGCAGCGGTTGGCCAACTGGTAGCTGAAGGCCTTGTGAATGGCCTTCCTGGCCCGGGCGATGTACTTGGGCTTGATCACCGTCTGCCGCGCGATGTAGGCGGGGGTCTGCAGGGAAGCCAGCAGTTCGGCCACCCGGATGGGCATGCCCACCTGGGCCGCGTCCCGCCCGAAGGGGGAGGTGCTGGTGCGCTGGCCCGGCATGGTGGTGGGGGCCATCTGCCCGCCGGTCATCCCGTAGATGGCGTTGTTGACGAAGATCGTGGTGAACTTCTCCCCGCGGTTGGCCGCGTGGACGATCTCCCCCATGCCGATGCTGGCCAGGTCGCCGTCCCCCTGGTAGGTGAAGACCATCAGGTCCGGCCGTACCCGCTTGATCCCCGTGGCCATGGCCGGCGCGCGCCCATGGGCCGCCTCCTGGAAGTCGCAGTTGAAGTAGTTGTAGGCCAGCACGGCGCAGCCCACCGGGGCGATGCCCACCGTACGCCCGCGCACCCCCAGCTCGTCGATGACCTCGGCCACCAGCCGGTGGATCACGCCGTGGGTGCAGCCCGGGCAATAGTGCGTCGGGCAGTCCCTGAGGGCTTCCGGTCGTTTGAAGGTCTTGCCTTTTGCCATGATCGTATGCTTCCTCCGGCCATGCCCTTGGGCGCCCGGCTCGCGCCCGCGCCCAAGTCCGTCAGGTTTGCCCCGCCGCGGCGGGATACGAGGGTCCCTTCCGCCTGCGCGCCGATGGGGAACCGGGCCCCAGGAGGCCGTCCATCCACGGGCGGCTAGCGCGCCAGCAGGCCCCGCACCGCCTCCATGACCTCTTCCGGGGTGGGCACTTCACCGCCGCACTTGCCGAACCACTCCACGGGACGCTGACCGCGCACGCTGCGCTCCACGTCCTCCACCATCTGCCCCATGTTCATTTCCACGCTCAGCACCACACGGCAGGAGGCCTTGGCCGCCGCTTCACGCACCGCCGCTTCCGGGTAGGGGAAGAGGGTCTGGGGACGGATCATGGCCACTTCCCGGCCCTGGGCCTTGAGGTTGTCGATGGCGGTGCGGCAGACCCGGCTCATGGTGCCGAAACTGACGATCAGCACCTGGTAATCGACTTCGGTGTTGTACGGCTCGAAGCGCACCTCCTCCTGCCGCATGCGCTGGTACTTGGCCCGCAGCGTGAGGTTGTGGGCGTTGAGCTGCTCGGGATCCAGGTAGAGGGTCTTGACCAGGTTGGGGCGCTGGCTGCCGCGATTGGCCATGCCGTTGGTGGCCCAATCGTCCTTGTTCACCGGAGGGGTGGCCAGGTGCTCCGGGAAGGCCACCGGTTCCATCATCTGCCCGATGAGCCCGTCCCCCAGGATCATCACCGGGTTGCGGTACTTCTCCGCCAGGGAGAAGGCCTGCATGACCATCTCGGCGGCCTCCTGGACGCTGGCGGGGGCCAGCACCAGGAGACGGTAGTCGCCGTGGCCGCCGCCCTTGGTGGCCTGGAAATAGTCCCCCTGGGAGGGCAGGATGCCCCCCAGGCCCGGCCCGCCCCGCATGATGTTGACGAACACCGCCGGGCACTGGGCCGCTGCGATGTAGCTGATGCCTTCGCTCATGAGGCTGATGCCGGGGCTGGAGGAGGTGGTGAAAACCCGCTCGCCGCAAGCCGACGCGCCGAAGATCATGTAACTGACGGCCACCTCGCTTTCCCCCTGGAGAAAGACGCCGCCCACTTCCGGCAGCCGCCGGGCGAGGTACTCCGCCACTTCGGACTGGGGGGTGATGGGGTAGGCGAAGTAGTTGGTGCAGCCGGCGCGGATGGCCGCTTCGCCGATGGCTTCATTGCCCTTCATCAGGATTTTACCCATGGGGACCTCCCAACGCCTCAGGCGGCGGATTCGTCTTGGACTTCCTCGATGCGGATGGCCACGTCCGGGCACATCACCCCGCACATGGCGCAGAAAATACAGTCCTGGGGCCTCGCCTGGTGGGCCGGGAAATAGCCCTTGGTGTTGGCCTCGCGGTCCAATTCCAGGACGTCCTTGGGGCAGACGGCCACGCAGAGGCCGCAGCCCTTGCAGCGCTCCCGGTCGATGGTGTGCAGATACGCCATTGCGGAATCTCCTTCACGCGCTTGCCCGGAAACCGGAGGCCGCCTGACCTCAGAGGGTCTCCGCCGATAACCAGGGCGGTACCAATTGCCGCCGGATGGGCAGCGCCGGGCAGTTGAACAGATCGGCGGGCACCGCGGCCCGCAGCCTCTCCGGCACCGTGACGAGGACCAGGGGCCGCCGGGTGGCCTCGACCAGGGCGTTGACCAGGGCAACCCCTTCCCGGAGGTCCTCCAGGGTGGTCTGGTCCATAAAATGGGCGTTGGCGATCCAACCGGCCACCGGCAGCCGGGCGGCCTCCTCGATGCGGGCCTGGACGCGCCGGCAGCCCGCCACGCTTTCGGTTTCGGGGCGGAAGGGGTTGATCACCTGCACCAGGCAGGGCGGGCGATCGTGCCAGGCGGCGGCCAAGGCGCCCAGGACCCGCGCCCCCACCCCGTCGCCCCCCACGTCCAGCAGGGTCAGCCCCCCTTCGCGGCGCATGGCCCCCGCCACCATGGGGCTGAGAACGGGCAGGTCCGCGTTGAGAAATTCCTCGGGCGGCAGGACGACCTCGATGCCCAGGCGGGTCAGCTGGTGCCGGGCCTCCCGGGTCCGGAAGTAGGGATTGACCAGATCCAGGTCGACCAGGCGCACCGCCACCCCGGCCTGCCGGCGCACGGCGGCCAGGTTGACGGCCACTTCGGTCTTGCCGCTGCCGTAGTTGCCGACGATGGCCAGGATGTCATGGCGGAAGATGTCCAAGATCCCTCGGAGGCCTTGCCCTTGGCCGCCGCGGACGGCATGCCGGCCGCGGGCGCTGAACGAACAGTCTGCTTATTGGTAATGGCGCCTTTTGTCAAGGCGCATTCGGCGCATGCGGCGGCCCTTGCCCGCGTCCGGCTCCGTGCGGAGCCGGTGAGGGCGCCGCCGCTTGACCCTTGCAAATCCCCGATGCCTCCGCTATGGGTGTCCCACAATCCCCGGCCCCGGCCGACACCGCGCCACCGGCGTCCCCCCCAGCAGGAGACCGGCCCATGCCCGAGCGCGTCCGCAGCGGACTGGAAAATCTCATCGCCCACGGCCACCCGTGGACCCGCGGCACCCGCCTGGGCCTCCTGTGCAACCCGGCATCCGTGGGCCCGGATTTCCATCACGCCCGACACCTGCTGGCCCGGCGTTTCCCGGGCGCGCTGGTGCGTCTTTTTTCCCCCCAGCACGGTTTTTTCGCCGAAAAGCAGGACAACATGGTGGAATCGGACCACCTGCGGGACCCCGACACCGGGCTGCCGGTCTTCAGCCTCTATGGCGCCACCCGCATGCCCACGGACGCCATGCTGGACGGTGTGGACGTGCTGCTGGTGGACCTCCTGGACGTGGGCACGCGGGTCTACACCTTCGCCACCACCCTGGCGTACTGCATGCAGGCCGCCCGCCGGCGGGGAACCCGGATCCTGGTGCTGGACCGCCCCAATCCCGTGGGGGGCCTGGTCGTGGAGGGCAACCTGCTGGACCCGCGCTGGTCCTCCTTCGTAGGGCCCTACCCCATCCCCATGCGCCACGGCCTGACCATGGGGGAGCTGGCCCGTCTCTTCAACGCCCACTTCGGCATCGGCTGCCGCCTGGAGGTGGTGCCCATGGGGGGCTGGCAACGGGGCATGCACTACCGGGACACCGGGTTGCCCTGGGTCCTGCCCTCCCCCAACCTGCCCACCCCCGAGGCGGCCGCGGTTTATCCCGGGCAAGTGCTCTGGGAGGGCACCAATGCGTCCGAAGGCCGCGGAACAGCGCTGCCTTTCGAACTGTGCGGCGCCCCCGACTGGAATCCCACCGGCCTCCTGGAGGCCCTGGGAGGTCCGTCGCTGCCCGGAGCGGTCCTGCGGCCCTGCGTGTTCGAGCCCACCTCGGGGAAAAATGCCGGACGGTCCTGCCGGGGGTTTCAGCTTCACGTCACCCGCCCACGGGAATTCCGTCCCTTCGGCACCAGCCTGCGCCTGCTCCAGGCCGTCATCCGCTGCCACGGCGACGCGTTCGCCTGGAAGGCGCCGCCCTACGAGTATGAGCTCGACAAGGCGCCCATCGACCTGATCATCGGCGACGGCGAGCTGCGCCGCCGCCTGGAAAGCCTGGAGCCCCTGGAAGACCTGGAACGGTCCTGGGAGGACCCCCTGCGGCGTTTCGACGACCTGCGCCGCCGGTTTTTCCTCTATCCCCCATGAGGACTCCCGACGGAAAGCCGCCCCCGGCGGACCCTGACGCGGCCCAATGGCGCCGCATGCGCTTCAAGGGCCACAAGGTCTGGCTGGCCCTGGAGGCGGACGGACGGCCGCGCCAACGGGACGGCCGGGTCCTGATCAAGTACCAGCCGGACCAGCCTTACGAGTACTGGGTGCATCCCGCTAAGGTGCGCCCCCTGGAGGAGGCCACGGCGCCGGCCGCGCCCGGGCCGCCGCCCCCGACCGCCGCCCCCCGCGGAAAGCCGGTCCGCCCGGAAGCCCCGCGCTCCACGCCCGAACCCGTATGGGTCTATACCGATGGGGCGGCCCTGGGAAACCCCGGCCCGGCCGGCATCGGGGTGGTCCTGCGCTTCGCCGGACAAGTGCTTGAAATCTCGCGCTATATCGGCATCGCCACCAACAACGTGGCCGAGCTGGAAGCGATCCGCTGGGGGCTGGAGGCGCTCACACGGCGGGATCGGCCGGTGCGGGTCTGCACCGACAGCGGCTACGCCCACGGACTGTTGGCCCTGGGCTGGAAAGCGCACCGGAACGCGGACCGGGTGGAAGCCTTGCGGCGCCTGGCGGGCGAGTTTGCCGACCTGCAGTTCATCAAGGTTCGCGGGCATGCCGGGGATGCCCTGAACGAACGCGCCGACCAGCTGGCCACCCAGGCGGCACGCGCGGGAGGGAGGTAACGCCGTGGCGCCGGGAAACCCGGCGCACCAAAAAAGCAGGCCCCGGTCGCGGGACCGGGGCCTCGGGAATGCCTGCTGGCGACGCGGAATCAGGCTTTCTTCAGGCTCTCGATTTCGTGCTTGAGGTCTTCGATTTCTTTCTTGTACTTGTCCACTTCTTCCGGCTCGCCCACCGGGCTGCCGACGGAGTCGTCCTTCTTCCAGGTGTCCTTGATCTCGTCAAACCCCAGGTAGATGGCCAAACCGCCTCCCAGGAGAAGCATCACCGGGATGGCTCCGGCCAGAAGGGTCAGAAAAGGTTTCCACCACACGACCATACCGATGAGTCCCAAAATGGCGGCTGCCGCCCCTCCTACTAACGTTTTCATTTGAAACCATCCTCCTTTGGGTTTACTTCGAAACGGGTATCGCTCCTGGATTTTCGATGCTCGGAAGCACGCGGGGGGCAACGGACGCCCCCCGCCGGTTCGTCGAGACCCGCACGGGTCGGCTGATCGGGGATGCCATGCCGTCGCACATACGCGTGCGCGTGGGGAGGAGTGTTCCGACCCCGGCACGACTGAGGGTTCGGATAACACATCCCCAGGCATTCCACAAGCGTAAAGTTGCCCTCGCCGGCGGTCGGAGAACCCCGCGGAACCCCGCCCGGACCGGGCGTCTGCCCTTCGGAAGGACAACTCCGGCGTTGCATGCCCAGGCCAATTTTGATAGCGTGACGTGCTTTGGGTAAACGACGTCCCCCGACCCCCCAGGGGCCG
>DJGG01000253.1:182-4347 GCA_002432195.1 Desulfobacteraceae bacterium UBA5852 | reverse complement strand
GAATGAAGGTGGTGCCGATGAAGTGGACGGCCAAGGTCCGGAGCTGGCTGGCAGGCCTGTTCCAGGGCAGCCCCGATCTCTATACCTGCGAACTGCCCCCCCGCCTGAGCCCCCTGTCGGGGCTGGCCCTGCGGGCGTTCTTCCGGGGCATCACCCTGAGCCCCGGGCAGCTGGCGACTCTGGACCGCCTGCCGCCCCGGGCCATACCGATCTACGTCACCAAGAACAAGAGCCGCTTCGAGCGCCTGTTCTACTTCATCCGCTACCTGGACCTCAAACGGCCGGCCCCGCTGTTGGCCCTGGACTACCGCACCATCTGGTGGCAGCCCGTCGGCCGCCTGGTGCGCATGGCGGCCGGCCACTTCCATTACTGGCGCCGGCACTTCGCCCTGCCCGACCCCTACCGCAGCGACACCATCCGGCGGCGGCTGCTGGAAGGCCAGGCGGCCATGGTGTCTCTGGTGGAACCCCGCGGTTTCCACCTGCGCTTCGTCAAGGCGCACACCGATCCCCTCCACTACCTCATCGAGCTGCAGGCCGGCATCGACCGCCCCATCTACCTGATCCCCCACCTGATGCTCTTCAGCCGCAATCCCTCCAAGAGCATCCCCCCCCTGCGCGACCTGCTCCTGGGGCCGGAAAGCCGCCCGGGCCGCCTGCGCCGTCTGGTGACCCTGCTCAAGAAGCCCGGCAGGATTTTCGTGGAGCTCTCGGAACCGGTGGACCTGAGGGCCTTTCTGGACCTCCCCGAGGTGCGCGCCAAAGAGCGCCGCGTCCAGGCGCTGCTGCTGCGGCGCAACCTCCTGCGGCAGATGAACCGCCACCGTCAGAGCATCCTGGGCCCGGTGCTGAAATCGCGCCTGGAGATCAAGGAGGGGGTGCTCACCAGCCCCCGACTGCAGGCCTTCATGCAGGCCCACGCGGCCAGCGAAAACACCCCCCTCACCCGCGTCCACGACAAGGCCGAGTCCTACTTCGACGAGGTCGCCGCCACCTACAGCCCGCCGATGATCGAAATCTACCGCATGCTGCTCAACTGGATCATCAACACGATCTTCGACGGCTTCATCGTGGACCAGGACGGCCTCGACCGGCTGAAGGCCAGCTCCCAGCGCGGCCCCCTGATCCTGCTGCCCTGCCACAAGAGCCACATCGACTACCTGATGCTCTCCTACGTCATGTATCACAACAACATGCCCTGCCCCCATATCGCGGCCGGCAAGAACCTCTCCTTCTGGCCCCTGGGGCCGCTCTTCCGCCGCGGGGGGGCCTTTTTCATGCGGCGCACCTTCCGCGGACAGCCCCTCTACGCCCAGGTGTTCTCGTCCTATGTGTACAAGCTGCTCCAGGAGGGGTTCAATATCGAGGTCTTCATCGAGGGCGGCCGCAGCCGCACCGGCAAGCTCCTGAGCCCCAAGACCGGCCTCCTGTCGATCCTCCTGGAGGCCTATGAACAGGGCGCCTGCCCCGACCTGCTCCTGGCGCCGATTTTCATCGGCTACGACAAGGTGCCGGAGGAAAAGGCCTATCTCCACGAGCTGGAAGGCGGCCACAAGGAGCCCGAGAGCTTTGCCCAGGTGCTCAAGGCCCGCTCCGTGCTCAAGAAGCGTTTCGGCAAGATCTACATCCAGTTCCACGCCCCCATGTCCCTGAAAGAGCTTCTGGCCCAGGGGGGCCTGGACCTCGCCTCCATGGACCGCGAGCAGCGCGGCGCCCTGTGCCGCAACCTGGGGCACCGCACCATCACCGCCATCAACCGCGTGTCGGTGGTCACCCCCCACGCCCTGCTGGCCGCCGCCGTGCTCAACCAGCCCAAGGCGCACTTCACCCAGGAGGAGTTGCGGGCCGCCGTGGATGTCTACCTGGGCCACCTCCACTTCCACGAGGTGAAGCTGGCCGACACCCTGGTGATGGACCCCGGGCATGCCATGCACCAGGTCTTCGAGGCCTACCTGGAGCGCAAGTTCCTGGAGCCTCTGGCCCCCGACAGCGGGGCGCCGGAGGCGACCCAGGCCTACCGCGCCGTAACGTCCAAACGCCCCAGCCTGGAGTATTACAAGAACAATTGCGTGGCCCACTTCATCCCCGCGGCCTTCACCGCCATGGCCATCTTCGAGCGGGACGCCTTCCAGTTCTCCTCCCGGGACCTGCACGCCAGCTATCTTTTCCAGCGCGACCTGTTCAAGTACGAATTCTCCTACGACATCGAGCGGCCGCCGGAATACTTCGTGCGCCGGACCATCAAGGCCTTCATCGAGGATGCCGTGCTGATGCCGCACCAGAGCCTGCCGGACACCTACAACGTGACCTCCGCCGGGTTCCGCAAGCTCAAACTCTACGCCAACTTCCTGCGCACCTACCTGGAGTCCTACTGGATCGTGCTGGGCTACCTGCTACGGCACCCCGGCCCGGCGGACGGCGACCCCAAGGACCTGCTGAAAAAAATCGAGACCCACGGGGAACGGATGGTCAAGCGCGGCGAGATCGAACACGGCGAAGCCCTATCGCGCATCAATTTCCGCAACGCCCTGACCTATTTCCAGGGCCGGGGACCGGCGGACGGCCCGGCGGAGGCCGCCGGCGAGGGCCTGGCCAAGGCGCTCCAGACCTACCTGGGTTTTCTGCACTAGAGGCTCCGGGACCGTCCGCGGTCCCTGGCCTCCACCGGGACGATCGAACCATGCGCGCACTGATCCTGGCCGCCGGACTGGGCACCCGCCTGAGACCTCATACCCGGCACACCCCCAAGCCGCTGTTCACCATCGACGGCCGCCCCCTGCTGGACCGCATCATCCGGGACCTGATCCGCGCCGGGGCCGAGGCCCTGCTGGTGAACACCCACCACCTGCCCGAGCCGATCGCGGACTTCATCCGCCGCCAGGCCTACCCGGTGCCCGTGAGCACCCGCCACGAGCCCGTGATCCTGGGCACCGGCGGAGCCATCCGCAACGCGGCCGATTTCTGGGACCGGCGACCCTTCATGGTGGTCAACAGCGACATCCACACGGATATCGATTACCGCGCGGTCTACGCCGCCCATGTGCGCCGGGGGGCCGACGCCACCCTCGTGCTCTGGGACGATCCCGCGGTCAACAGCGTGGCCCTGGACGCCGCAGGGCGCGTGATGGGATTCGGGGCGCTGCCGGCGGGGGTTCCCGTGGCCCGCCGGCTGACCTTCACCGGAATCCAGGTGCTGGATCCCCGCATTCTGGATTTCATCGCTCCGGCGGGATTCGACAGCAGCATCGCGGCCTTCGAGCGCCTGCTGGCGGCTGGCGGGACCCTGGACGCCTGGGTGCCGGAAGATGGCCACTGGAGCGACCTCGGGACCCCCGAGCGCTACCGCGAGGCCGCCCGCCGGGCGGTGGCCGCGGAGGCCTTCCGCGTGGCCTTTCCGGACGCACCCCGGGGGGCCATCCACTGGCAGCCCCTGGCCGGCGATGGTTCCGACCGCCGGTGGTACCGCCTCACCGCGGGCCCGTTCCGCCTGGTGGCGGCCGACCACGGCATCCGGCCGTCGCCGGCGGTGTGCGAAGCCGACGCCTTCGTGGCCATCGGGGAGCACCTCCAGGGGTGCGGGGTGCCCGTGCCGCGCATCGTCCGTCACGACGCCTTCGCCGGCCTGGTGGTGGAAGAGGACGTGGGGGACCTGTCCCTCCAGGCGCATGTCGCGGGGTGTGCGCCGGCGGCCCGGCGGCGGACCTACCGGCAGGTCATGGAACTGCTGGCGCACATGTCCCTCCGGGGGGCCGAGGGGTTCGACCCGGCCTGGGCCTGGCAGACCCCCCGCTACGACCGGGAACTGATCCTGGAGCGGGAGTGCCGCTATTTCCAACGCGCCTTCCTGGAGGCCTACGCCCCGGACCTGGCGGCCGGCGAGGACCTGGAACCCGGCTTCCACTACCTGGCCGCGGGCATCCCGGGGGAGGCTCCGGAAGGGTTTCTGCACCGGGATTTCCAATCCCGCAATATCATGGTGCATGGGCGGCGCCTGGTCGTCATCGATTACCAGGGAGGCCGCCTGGGCCCCCCGGCCTACGACCTGGCCTCCCTGCTGATCGATCCCTACGTGGACCTGCCCCTGGGGGAGCGCGAAGCCCTGCTGGCGGACTTTCTGGAGCGTCACGGCGCCGGCCGCGGGTCCCGGCGCGCCGCCGAGCGGCTC
>DJGG01000253.1:0-149 GCA_002432195.1 Desulfobacteraceae bacterium UBA5852 | reverse complement strand
GGCCCGCAACCTGCAAATCCTGGGCGCCTTCGGCTTCCTCAGCCGCCGGAAGGGCAAGCGGCAGTTCGAAGCCTACATCCCCGCGGCCGTGCGCAGCCTGGAGGCCAACCTGGCCCACCTGCCTGCCGGTCCCTTCAAGGGCCTGCGCC
>DJGG01000077.1 GCA_002432195.1 Desulfobacteraceae bacterium UBA5852 | reverse complement strand
CGGGATCCGGCGCCGGCCGCCGGCGGGACGCCTGGCCGAACGATGGCTCCTGCCCCTGTCGGCCCATTCGGCCGAGGCGCTGCGCGACATGGCCCAGCGGGTGCAAGCCCTGCTCGCCGTCGACCCGGCAGGCCCGTATCTCGATGACGTGTGCGCCACGGCCGCCCTGCGGCGCGACCATCACGACTACCGCCTGGCCCTGGTCGGCGGCGGCAGCCATCGACTGGGCGAAGGGCTCGAGGCCTTCGCCGCCGGGGAGGCGCACCCGGGCGTGGTGGTGGGGGGCGAACGCGTGCGGCCGAGGGGCAAGCTGGCCTTTGTCTACCCCGGTCAGGGCTCCCAGTGGTTGGGCATGTGTCGGGGGCTCCGACAAAATTCTGCGGTGTTCCGCGAGGCCCTGAGCCGCTGCGAGGCGGCGCTGCAACCCTATGTCGACTGGTCGTTGGAGGCCCAACTGGCCGCCTCCGAGGACGATTCCCGGCTGGAGGATATCAGCGTGGTCCAGCCGATGCTGTTTGCCATTCAGGTGGCCTTGACCGAGCAATGGCGGGCCTGGGGCGTCCTGCCGGACGCGGTGATCGGCCACAGCATGGGCGAACCGGCCGCGGCCTGGGCGGCGGGGGTGCTGAATCTGGATGCGGCGGCCAGGATCATCGCCGGCCGCAGCCGTTTGATGAAGCGCACCAGCGGCCGCGGCGCCATGGCCCTGGTGGAGCTGCCCATGGACGCGGCGAGGGCTGCCATCGAAGGCCGCGAAAAGGCGATCTCCATCGCGGTGAGCAACAGCCCTCGTTCTACGGTGCTGTCGGGGGACCCGGCGGCCCTCGATGAACTGCTCGGGGACCTCGAACGCCGCAAGGTGTTCTGTCGCAAGATCAACGTGGACGTAGCCTCCCACAGCCCGCAGATGGAGCCCCTGTGCGGGGAGCTGGTGGCATCGCTCGCCGGCCTGGCGCCGGAGGCGGCCCAGGTGCCCATCTACTCTACGGTAGCCGGCGCCCTGCGCGAGGGGACCGGCTTCGGTGCCGCTTACTGGGGCGACAACCTGCGCCAGCCGGTGCGCTTCGCGGAATCGGTTGCCCGCATGATCGCCGACGGCCATACGGTCTACCTGGAAATGAGCCCCCATCCGGTGTTGCTGCGGGCCATCGACGAGTGCGCTCAGGCCGCGGGTGAGGCCGGTCGCACGTGCGTGACCGTGCCGTCCCTGCTACGCAAGGAAGACGAGGGCACAACGCTGCTGCAATCCCTGGGCCGGCTCTACGTTCTGGGGCATCCCTTCGACTGGCGAGGCCTCTACGACGAGCCGGTCCGGCGCGTGGCCTTTCCGCCCTACCCCTGGCAACGCGAGCGTCACTGGTTCAGCGATGCGACAGGACTGCCAAGGGCCCGGCGGCATGCCGGAGGAGGCGACGGCCGGCGACGCCATGTCCTGCTCGAGCGCGCTATCACCTCGGCCGTGCACCCCGACCTGCACTTGTGGGAATGCGGGGTCAGCGCCGATATGCTGCCCTGGCTCGCCGATCACACCGTCCAGGGCCACATGGTCTTTCCGGCCGCGGCTTTCATCGAAGCGGCCGCCGAAGCGGCCCGGGATGCTCTGGGGGCGGCGGTCGAGCTGCGGGAGATCGAAATCCGGGAAGCCCTGTTCACCGACCCCAAAGCCGGCAAGCGCCTGCAGTTCGTGATGACCAGGGACGACAGCGGTGACCGGCGGCTCCGCATCCTGAGCCGCCCCGCGCAGGACGCCGCGGCCGGCCGGTTGTGGCACGAGCACGTGCGCGCCAGAGTGGTGCCCTGCCGCGACCCCGCACCTGCGGGGGCAATCGATGTGGAGGCCGTGCGCGCCCGCTGCGGGCAGGAGATCCCGGGAGATCGCCACTACAGCGCCATGCAGCGCCTGCACATCGGCTACGGTCCGGCCTTTCGGGGCATCGAGCGCATCAGCCAGGGCCGCAACGAGGCCGTGGCGCTCATTCGTGCGCCTCAGGCCATCGCGGCCGAGTACCCGGATTTTCAACTCCACCCGGCGCTCCTGGATGCCGGCCTGCAGCTGCTGGTCAGCCTGGCGTGCGCCAACGACGACGACGGCGCCTCCCGCGGCGCCTGGATGCCCGTGGGCTTTGCGCAGGCGCGCCTGCACGCCCCCATGCCGGCCAGCGACCAGCTGTGGGCCGTGGCCCGGTCCGACGGCGACGCGAGGGATGGAAACATCAGCGGAGATCTCCATCTGCTGGACTCGGCCGGGCGCATTCTTTTCGAAATCCGCGGCGCGGCCTTGCGCAAGATCGGCTATGCCTTGGGGGAAGATGTCGGGCAGTGGATTTTCGAAATGGCCTGGGCCGCCAGGCCTCTTGCCGCGGCCACCAGCGGCGAGGGCTCCGGCTTCCTCGCCAGTCCGGAGGAAATCGCGCAGCGGGTGACCGCGGAACCCCAATCCGAGGCCCTGCAGCACGATGGGCGCACGGCCGAAGCGCTTCTGCCCCGGATGGAGCGCCTGAGCACCGATTACATCGTGACGGCTCTGACGCAGCTGGGGATTCCTCCCGAGACGGGCCGCCCCTTGACGGTCGACGACCTGGCCCGGCAATCGGGGGTGCACGTGCGCCATCACCGTCTGCTGGGGCGCATGCTCGCCTTTCTGCAGGAAGACGGGTTGCTGACGTCGCACGACGGCGCCGTGTGCGCCGTGCGCCCGCTCGTCAAAAGGGACTGCCGGGCCGATGCAGAAAGGCTGCTGGCCGACTTTCCCCAGTGCCGCGCGGAGCTGACGCTCCTGCAGCGCTGTGGAGAGCGCCTGGCCGACGTGCTGACCGGCGCCGTCGAGCCGTTGGAACTGCTCTTTCCCGGCGGATCGCTGGGGGAGGCCGAGGCTTTCTACCGCGATTCGGGCTTCGCCCGCGCCGCCAACCACCAGTTCGGGCTTGCGCTGCAATCGGCCATTGAGCGTCTGCCCGCGGGGCATACCCTCAGAATCCTGGAAATCGGCGCCGGCACGGGCGGGCTGACCAGCCACCTGGTGCCCCTGCTGCCCGCCGAGCACGTGCGCTACGTCTTTACCGACATCGGTGCGGCCTTCGTGGCCCGCGCCCAGGAGACGTACAAAGACCTTCCCTGGATGGAATACGGCCTGCTGGACATCGAAAAGGATCCGGTGGCCCAGGGCTTTGCCGCCAAGCACTTCGACGTTGTCCTGGCGGCCAACTGCCTGCACGCCACGCGCGACCTGCACGCCACCCTGTCCCATGTCCGCATGCTGCTGGCCCCCGGCGGTCTGATGATGCTCCTGGAAGGCACGGGCCCGCGGCGCTGGATCGACCTGATCTTCGGTTTGACCGAAGGCTGGTGGCGGTTTGCGGATGCCCAGCGACGACCCGCCCACCCGCTGTTGGATGCCGCGGGCTGGAACGCGCTGGCCGCCGACAGCGGCTTCAACCGGTCGGCGGTCTTCTGCCAGTCCCGGTCGGCCCTCTTCGAACAATCGGTGGTGGTGGCGCGCGAGCCGCAGGCCGGCAACGCGGCGGCGCACCAGCCGGATCATGCGCTGGACAAGGGCGCCTGGCTCGTGTTCGCCGACCGCGGGGGCCTGGGCGAGGACCTCGGCCGGAGCCTGCGGGCCCGCGGGGACGACTGCCGGCTGGTTTACCGGATCTCCGACCCGCACGGCAGCGCGGGCGCCGCCGAGGTCATGGATCCCGGCGAGCCGGAGGCCTTCAGCCGGCAGCTGGGGCACTTTGACCGCCTGGGGAACGGCGGTCGGCGGGCCGTGGTCTACCTGTGGGCTCTGGACGAAAGCGCCTCCGGGCCGGCCACCGCCGGGCAGCTGCGCAAGGCCCAGGCGGCACTGTGCGGCAGCCTTTTGCGGCTGGCCCAGGCCATGGCCGGCCGCGAAGGCGACCGCCGCATGCGCTTGTGGGTCGTCACCCGTCGGAGCCTGGCCACCGGGCACGGGAGCGGGCCCCTCACCCTGTGCGCGGCCGGCCTGGCCGGCCTGGTGAAGGTGATCGATCTGGAGCACCCCGAACTGCGGTGTTGCATGGTGGATCTCGACGAGGACCCGCCGGCGGCGCTCCGAGACCTTCTTGAAGCCCTGAGCACCCCGGACGGCGAACCGCTGACGGCCTATCGCGGAGGCCTGCGCCTGGTGCCCCGCATGGTCCGCCAGGGTGACCGGAGTGCGGCCGAGGGGCCGTGGTTGACCCTGCCCGCCCAGGGACCTTGCCAACTGGCCGTGGCGACGGCGGGCAAGCTGGATGGTGTGGTCCTGCGCCCCGTGGACCGCCCCCAGCCGGGCCCCGACGAGGTGGTGGTCCGTGTGCGCGCCAGCGGTATCAACTTCCGCGACGTGCTCACCATTTTGGGCGCCTATCCGGGCTCCGAGCCCAGCCTGGGGCTCGAGGCCGCCGGTGAAGTGGCGGCCGTGGGCGCTCGCGTGCGCCATCTGGCGGTGGGCGACGAGGTGATCGCCCTGGGCCGGGAGGCCTTCGGCACGTTCATGTGCACGGCGGCGGCGCTGGTGGTGCCCAAACCCGCCGGACTGACCTTCGCCCAGGCCGCCGCCCTGCCCATCGCCTACCTGACGGCCCGCTACGGGCTGGACCATCTGGCCGGGCTGAAGGCCGGGGAACGCATCCTGATCCATGCCGCCTCGGGCGGCGTCGGCCTGGCGGCTGTTCAACTGGCCAAGGCCTGCGGTGCGGAGATTTTCGGGACAGCGGGCAGTGCGCGCAAGCGCGCCTTTCTCCAGTCGCTGGGCGTACAGCACGTCCTGGATTCGCGTTCCCTGGGGTTCGCCGACCGCGTCATGGAGATTACCGGGGGCGAAGGGGTCGATGTGATCCTCAATTCGCTCAGCGGGGAATTCATCACCAGGAGCCTGGCGGCGCTCAGGCCCAGCGGCCGCTTCATCGAGATCGGGCGGCGGGAAATCCTGAGCAAGGCCCAGGCTGCCGCCCTGCGGCCGGACGCCTTTTACGAAGCCTTCGACCTGACCGAAGTGATGCGCTCCCGCCCCGACCTGTTGCGCGATATGCTGTCCCAGACCGCCGCCGCCTGCGCCGAGGGCCGGCTCGAACCTTTGCCCACAAGAGTTTTTCCCCTGGAAGCGGTTGTGGAGGCCTTGCGCTTCATGCAGCAGGCCCGCCATATCGGCAAAATCGTCCTGGAGCAGCCCAAGTGGACAGGCGACCGGTCCCTGGACGCTCCGGACGCCTTCGCCGGCCGGGGCACCTACCTGATCACGGGCGCCTTCGGGGGTATCGGCCTGGAGCTGGCCCGCTGGTTGATCCAGAGGGGCGCCCGGCACCTGGCCTTGGTGGGGCGCGGCCCGGCCCCTGCGGCGGCAGCGGCGGTCATCGCGGCCTTCGAGCAGCAGGGCGCGCGCGTCGAAACCTTCGCGTGCGACGTCGCCGACCAAGCCCAGGCCGAGCGCCTTTTTTCAGACGGCCTGACGCCGATGCCCCCCCTGCGCGGCGTTTTCCACCTGGCCGGGGCACTGGACGACGGCGCCCTGATCCAGCAGACCTGGCCGCGCTTCGAGAAGGTGCTGGCGCCGAAAGTGCTGGGGGCCTGGAACCTGCATCGCTTGACGCGCCGTCTGCCGCTGGACTGTTTCGTGCTGTTTTCCTCCTGGGCCTCCTTCCTGGGATCCCAGGGGCAGGCCAACCATTCCACGGCGAATGCCTTCATGGATGCCCTCGCCTGGCAGCGGCGCGCCGCCGGCCTGCCCGCGCTGAGCATCAATTGGGGTGCTTGGGCCGAGGTCGGGGCGGCCACCCGGGGCGATGCCGCCGAGCATCTGCGCCGGCGCGGCATCGGCAGTTTTTCCCCCGCCATGGGTTTGCGGGCATTGGGCCGCCTGATGCGCCTGGGCAGCGTGCAGGCCGCCGTGACGCCCTTCGACCTGGCCTTGTGGCGCACATCCAGCGCCGCGGCGGCACGCTGCCCCTGGTTCGAATTCCTGGATGCCGAGGCCCGGCCCGATGAGGCCGATAGCGCCGGCCAGGGATCTCCCGACGCCGGGGCGCCCCTGATCGAAACCCTGCGCCAGGCGCCGTCCGACGGCGCCCGGCGCCAGGCGCTGGAAGCTTTTTTGAAGACCCAGGCCGCCCAGACCCTGCGGCTGCAAGCGGCGCGCATCGAAGCCAACAAGCCCTTCAAGGCCTACGGGATGGATTCGCTCACTGCCCTGGAGTTCCGCAACCGCATCGAAGCGGCCACCGGTACGACCCTGTCCGCCACCCTGGTGTTCAACTATCCGACCATTCAAGTGCTGGTGGAATTTTTGCTGGAAAAGTTGCGCGACCGGCTTGACACCCCGGCCGGCGAGGCTCCCGGTGCCGCGGACGAACCCGCCGACGAGGCTTTGAGCGCACTTTTGGACGAGGTGGAATCCCTCTCGGACGAGGATGCGCGAAAGTTGCTGGACGATGATCACTGAACCGGCAGCGGGATCGACTCCCGCGATCGAGGAGCGCCTAGCCGGCCTGTCGCCCGAAAAGCGCCGCCTGCTGGAACGGCGTCTGGGCCGGATTAAAACCGCCGATCCCTCCCCGCTGGGCGACGCCATTGCCGTAATCGGCATGGGCTGCCGCTTCCCGGGCGGTGCCTCCAGCCCCGGGAACTTCTGGCGGCTGCTGCTCAGCGGCCGGGACGCCATCGGCGACGTGCCGGCCCAGCGCCGCGAGTGGGCTGCCGGCCCCGGTGCGCCGGACGACCCGGACAACGCGGTGCTGCGCCGGGGGGGGTTTCTGACGGCGGTGGATGAGTTCGATGCCGCTTTCTTCAGCATCTCGCCCCGCGAAGCCCAGCAGATGGACCCCCAGCAGCGCCTGCTGCTGATGACGGCCTGGGAGGCCCTCGAGGCGGCCGGACAGCCCGCCGCCGACCTGGCGGGCTCGTCCGCCGGCGTCTTTGTCGGCATCCACAGCCAAAGCAGCGACTACTACCGGATGCAGGTCACCGACGGCCTGGCCATCGACACCTATACCGCCACCGGATGCGCCCACAGTATCGTCGCCAACCGGCTCTCCTACCTACTGGATCTCAAAGGGCCCAGTCTGGCGGTGGACACCGCCTGCTCCTCATCGCTGGCCGCTCTGCACCTGGCCTGCCAGAGCCTGGGTGGGCGGGAATGCGACCTGGCCCTGGCCGGGG
>DJGG01000090.1:8890-11314 GCA_002432195.1 Desulfobacteraceae bacterium UBA5852 | reverse complement strand
TTCTCTCTCTGTGAACTCTGTGCCTCGAGCGCAAGCGGGTGGTGAAACAGGTCCGATTTCACCACGCAGACACAGGGAATACCCGCAATTCGAAAAATCGGCGGTTGCTGCGTCGGAAAGGGTTGGTTGGTGCGTCAGTTGGTTGGTTTTAGTGGTGGACAACCGGTGGCGGGTGCGTTAGAAACCGTGGCTTGGTGTATTAGTTGGTTGGTTTTATTGGTTAAAAGATAAAAATGCCTCCATCCGCGAACCAACCAACTCAACCGCTGTTCTTCCATTCCCAGGATAACCCTCCCATGACCCACACCCCCCTGATCGATCTGCTGGTGGACGCCGAGCGCGCGGCGCTGCTCAAGAAACTGGCCCTGAACCTGCCGGACATCACCCTGAAGGCCCGCCAGCTCTGCGACCTGGAGCTGCTGGCCACCGGGGTCTTTTCCCCCCTGGCGCGCTTCATGGGCCGCTCGGACTACGAGGCCGTCCTCGACCGCCTGCGGCTGGCCAACGGGGCGCTGTTCCCCATCCCCATCTGCCTGGACGTCTCCGAGACCACGGCCCAGGGCCTGGAGGCGGGCCAGTCCGTGACCCTGCGGGACCCCGAGGGCTTCCTGCTGGCCGTGATGCACGTGGAGGAGATCTGGCGGGCGGAAAAGGCCAAGGAGGCCGCGGCGCTCTTCGGCACCACCGACCGGGACCACCCGGGGGTGGCCTTCCTCTACGACAAGGTGGACCATTATTACGTGGGGGGCGCCCTCGAGGTGCTCTCCACCCCCATCCACTCCGACTTCCGCACGCTCCGCCTGACGCCCCGGGAGGTGCGCGGCACCTTCGCCAAGCTGGGGTGGCAGCGGGTGGTGGGCTTCCAGACCCGCCAGCCCCTCCACCGGCCCCACTTCGAGATGACCCTCCACGCCATGCGCCAGGCCCACGCCAACCTGCTGCTCATGCCCATCGTGGGGCTCACCAAGCCGGGGGACTTCGACCACTTCATCCGCGTGCGCTGCCTCAAGGCGGCCAGCCACCGCTACCCGCCGGACGCCATGCTCCTGAACCTCCTGCCCCTGGCCACGCGCCTGGCCGGCCCCCGGGAGGCGCTGCTGCACGCCATCATCGCCCGCAACTTCGGCTGCACCCACTTCATCGTGGGCCACGACCACGCCAGCCCCGGGGCGGGCGGCGGCGCCCGGGCCTTCTACGGCCCGGAGGCGGCCCGGGAGCTGGCCGAGGCCCACGCCAGGGAGCTGGGCATCGAGATCGTGGCCCTGGACGAGCTGGTCTACCTCCCCTTCGAGGACGAGTTCCGCTTCCGCCACCAGGTGCCCGAGGGGTCCCAGGCCATCCACATGACCGGCGGCGACCTCCGGGAGCGGGTGAGCGCGGGGCGCCGCATCCCCTCCTGGTTCACCTTCCCCGAGGTGGTGAGCGAGCTGCGCCGGGCCTACCCCCCGCCCCGGCGGCGGGGCTTCACGGTTTTTCTCACGGGGCTCTCCGGGGCCGGCAAGTCCACCATCGCCGGGGTGCTCTACGCCAAGTTCCTGGAAAAGGGCGACCGCCCGGTGACGCTGCTGGATGGGGACATCGTGCGCCGCCACCTCTCGGCCAAGCTCAGCTTCTCCAAGGAGNNAAGGAGGACCGGGACATCAACGTGCGCCGCATCGGGTTCGTGGCCTCGGAGATCACCAAGAACCGCGGGATCGCCATCTGCGCCCCCATCGCCCCCTACGCGGCCACCCGCGCCGAGATCCGCCAGGAGATCGAGCACTACGGGGGCTTCTTCGAGGTCCACGTGGCCACCCCCCTGGAAACCTGCGAGCAGCGCGACCGCAAGGGGATGTACGCCAAGGCCCGGGCGGGCCTGATCAAGGGCTTCACCGGGGTGGACGACCCCTACGAGGCCCCGGAGCATGCGGAGGTGGTCCTCGACACCTCCCACATGACCCCCGAGGAGGCCGCCCAGGAGATCCTGGTGGTGCTGGGGCAGCGGGGCTATGTTTAGCGCTCCCCAGGCGCGCTGAACGAGCTCATGGCAGGGCGCTGCGCGCCAGGGCGGCCAGGGTCCAGAGGAGCCCGGCGATTCCCAGGGCCACGAGGAGGCGCATGAGGAAGCGGTGCCGTGCGTTGGGGACGAGGCCGCAGGCCCGGGCGTCCTCCAGCAGCTCCCGGGCGGTGGTGTAGCGTTTCAGTGCACGGGACTCCAGGGCCCCGGGGCGGTTCTGGAGGTAGCGCTGGTAGCGCGCCCGCACCGCATCGCAATCCGGCGGCTTGAAGGTCTCGACGGTGGGCATGGGGAACCTCCCGGTGCGTTCCCGCGCAAGCGGAGGAATCGGAGAGGGTGTTTCACCACAGAGAACACTTGAAATGACCATCCGAAACCCGAATCTCGGAAAACGGTCATCGGACTTTTTTCACCACAGAGGACACAGA
>DJGG01000090.1:0-8858 GCA_002432195.1 Desulfobacteraceae bacterium UBA5852 | reverse complement strand
GACACAGAGAGCACAGAGGGTTTTCAGGGTATCGGCGTGCCGCCGATTCCCTGAAAAATGTGCCTGTCGCGTCATCCTTCGGGATGCGACCATTGCTTTCAGGAGCGGACCCCGGCACGCCAGCCTCCCCATCGCTGGAAATGCTCGAGCCGTCGAGTGCGTCGTCAAAGGAGCTCGTTTTCAATGGCCGTGGCCACGGCCATTGAAAATCTCGGTGTTCTCTCTCTGTGAACTCTGTGNNCTCGAGCGCAAGCGGGTGGTGAGAAAAAGTCCGATTTCACCACAGAGACACAGAGAACACCTGTTTTTAGCTTTTGACCAATAAAATTAAACAACTAATGCACCAATCAACGTATATTTTTGAGTTTCGGATTTCTAATCTTCGGCACGGGAAGGAGATGACGATGCCCAGTGGCTGGCGTGGAGTTTCGCGGTGGACGGTGGGGTTGCTGGCGCTGGCCTGGATGGCGGCGGGGGCGGCGGGGGCTGACGAGGGGCTGTACCGCCGGCTTTCCGAGGTGGCCAAGGGGCAGGGGGACCCGGCGATCTTCGAGCGTCTGGCCGCGGCGGCCGCGGACCTGGACTGGGGCGGGGCCCCGGAGGCGGCCTTCGAGGGCAACCTGCGCCTGATCGAAGCCGAGGGCGCTGGGGCCGGCAGGCGGATCTTCCTGGTGCGCAGCATCGAGGGGGCGCTCCACGTGCTGGCGCCCCCCCCGGCGGCGGCCGCCACGGGAGCCCCGGACGGGGCCTATGCCGACCTGGAGGGGCTCCTGGGCAACAAGCTCACCTTCCGGGCGGCCCTCCTGGACGGCCAGGTGGACGGCACGGCCTACCGCTTCGCGCGCCTGCTGGAGCGGCCGGCCCAGCTCCCCTTCGACCGCGTCTTCAAGCTCTGCATCGTGCTGATGCTCTTTTTCGTCATGGCCGGCATGGGGCTCACCCTCACCCCGGCCGACTTCAAGCTGGTCTTCCAGAAGCCCCGGGGCATGATCGCCGGGGCGGTGCTCCAGTGGGCCGTGATGCCCCTGGTGGCGGTGGTCCTGGGGCGTCTGCTGGGCTTCTACGAGGCCTTCCCCTTCATCTACGTGGGCATGGTGCTGATCGCCGCCAGCCCCGGCGGGGTGACCTCCAACCTCATGACCTACTACGCCAAGGGGGATCTGGCGCTGTCCATCGCGCTCACCTCCTTTTCCACGGTCCTGGCCCTCTTCTTCACCCCCCTGCTGCTGGCCCTTTACTGCGCCAACGTGCCGGAGGTCACTATCCCCGTGGGCCTGGTGGTGCAGACCATCACCGTGCTCGTGCTGGTGCCGCTGGTGCTGGGCATGGGGGTGCGGGGGCGCTGGCCCGGCTTCGCCAAGCGGGCCACCCCCTTCTTCTCCGCCCTGGGGGTGCTGGCGCTGCTCTTTCTCATCGTGGCCGGGATCCTGAGCCACGTGGAGATGTTCGCCGACACCACGCGCTACGGGGTGCGCTTCTACGGCATGGTCTTCCTGCTGACCCTGGCGGGCATGCTGGTGGGGGGCGCGGTGCCGCGGATGCTTGCCATCGGCGCCTACCAGGCCCGGGCCATCTCCCTGGAGACGGGGCTGCGCAACGCCTCGCTGGCCATGGCCATCGCGCTCCTGATCCAGGACCACATGGGCGACTTCCACAGCTCCATGTTCTTCACCGCGGCCATGTTCGGCCTCCTCATGTACCTGGCGGGATTCGCCGCCATCTGGGTCTACCCCCGGCTGCTGCCGCTGGAGCGCGGGTAACGCACAGCGCCCTGGCGGGAGGTGAGCAAACCTGAGGCCGATGTCGCTTCCGCGCACGGAATTTTGCCCTATGGATGATCTCCACAATACCATCTACCCGCGCACCGTCGGCTCCCGGAGGCAGCGGGAGCGCCCTGCCGCCGGCGGGGCGGCGCACTTCGAGGCGCGCCTCATGGCGGAGGCCCGCCGGGCGATCCTCAAGTCCTGCCTGCGGGTGGTGGTCTACGGGGTGCTGGCCAGCGTGCCGGTGCTCTTCGGCGCGGTGCAGCCCTGGGTCCGGGGGTGGTACGTGGCGGCCATTTTCGCGGCCTTCGGGCTCACCCTCTGGCGCCGGCCCCTGGCGGAGATGCTTCCCGGGGTGCGGGCGCTGGCCGGCCCGGGGGTTTTCCTGGCCTGGACCCTGGTCCTGGCGGTCCCCCTGCCCATGGCCCTGGTGGCCGTCCTGGCCCCTTTCCGGGCCCGGGTGCTGGCCGCGGCCGGGGCCCTCAGCGGGGGGGGCGCGCCGGCCTGGGCCAGCCTGGGGTGGGGCGGGGCCGGGGGGCTGGCCTGGTGGAGCCTGCTGTTGGCCCTGGCCCTCTGGTACGCCGTGCTCCGGGACCACCTCGGCTCCCGCCGGCACCTGGCCCTCACCGCCGGGCTGATCTTCGCCGTGGCCGCGGCCGAGGCGCTCTACGGGATGCTCCAGGCCCTGGTGCCAAGCCTCGGGGTCCTCTGGGTGGACTACATCCCCGGGGGCCTGGGCAATGCCCGGGGGACCTGGATCAACCGCAACCACTTCGCCGGCTTCCTGGAGATGGCGACCCCCCTGGGGCTGGGCCTGGTGCTCTCCCAGGTGACCTGGGGCGGGCGCACGGTGCTCAAGACCTTCTTCACCGCCGAGCGACCCCAGCGCCAGTTCCTCCTCACCATGGGGCTGGCCGTGATGGTGCTGGCCCTGCTCTTCTCCAAGTCCCGGGCCGGAATCACCGGGGGGTTCCTGGGCTTCGCGGTCTTCGTCCTGCTGGCCCGGCGGGGCACCGGCCGCCTGCCGCTGTCGGCCTGGCTGGTGATCGGCGGGCTGGCGGCCCTGGTGGCCTTCTATGCCGGGCGGATCGGCACGGCCCCCATCGTGGAGCGCTTCCTGCAGCTGGACAGCCTGGAAAGCGGCAACGGGCGCCTGGATTTCTGGCGCGACAGCCTGCAGATCGTGGCGGACCACCCCGCGGGCATCGGCCTGGCGGCCTTCGAGCGGGTCTTCGCGGTCTACAACGTCTCCTCCATGATCGACCAGCGGGCGGTGGACCATCTCCACAACGACGTGCTCCAGCTCCTCGTGGAAGGCGGCGGGGTGGGCTTCGCGGCCCTGGTGGCCGGCTTTGCGGCCTTCATGGCCCGCCGCCTGCGGCGCCTGCGCCGCATGCGCCTGCACACCGACCCCCTGCGCTACTTCCTGGCCGCGGGGGCCTTCAGCGGCCTCACCGCCATCACCTTCCACAGCTTCTTCGACTTCAACCTCCAGATCCCGGCCAACATGATCTACTTCGTCGCCCTGCTGGCGATCCTGGAGGCGGCCACCGGGGCGCCGGTGGCGCCGTTTGAGGCTGGAGGTGGGAGGAGCGTTCGGCAGTCGCCTCACTTGAGGCCAACGCGTTAAGAAAGTTGGTTGGTTGAATTGGTTGGTTCACGAACGGGATCGTTTTTTACCTTTTAACTAATAAAACAAATATATTAACGTATTAACAAACGATTTTCGGCTTTACCCTCAAGCCGCGCCAGGCGCGGCGCTCCTGCCACCTCAAACCTGACGCGGCGCGCAACGCGCGCCTGAACTATGATCGACCTGCATTCCCACATCCTCCCCGGCATCGACGACGGGGCCGAGAGCCTGGCGCAGAGCGTCGCCCTGGCGCGGATCTACATCGGCGCGGGCTTCCGGCAGGTGGTGGCCACCCCGCACCATGTGCCCGGTTCGCGCCTGGAGCCCTCGCCCCAGGCCGTGGAGCTCCACGTGCTGACCCTCAACCAGGTCCTGGGGGACCAGGGCCTGGGGCTCACCGTGCTGCCGGGCATGGAGATCGCCCTGGACCCCATCATCCTGCCCCTCCTGGACGCCGGGCGGCTTCTGACCCTGGCCGGCAGCCGCACCCTCCTGGTGGAGACTCCCTTCCAGCAGCTTCCCGTGAGCTGGGAGCGCATCATCCAGGCGATCGTCTCCCGGGGCTACCGGGTGCTCATGGCTCACCCGGAGCGCTGCGCCCAGGTGGCGGACCGCCCCGAGCTGGCCGGGGCCCTGGTCCAGGCCGGCGCCGGGCTCCAGGTGAACTGGGCCAGTTTCGCCGGCCACCACGGCCGGGCCTGCGCCCGCACCGTGCGCAGCCTCCTCGCCCGGGGCCTGGTCCACTGCCTGGCCACCGACAGCCACGACCCCGACGACCGCCACGCCGGCAAGGTTCCCGCCCTGGCCGCGGAGCTCGCCGGCCTCGCGGGGTCGGCCAACCTGGCGCTGATGACCATGGAAAACCCCTCCCGGGTGCTGCGCGACGAGCCCCTCCTGGCCCCCACCTCGGTGGTCTTCCCCGCGGAGCAGCCCCGGCGGTGGTGGACCTTGTTCCGGGCCTGAAGGGCATCGGGAGGAAGAGGCCTGGGGAAATCCGAAGCTCGGAAAACGGCCGTCGGACGGTTTTTCACCACAGAGACACAGAGAACACCTGAAATTCAAATCCGAAATACGAAACCCGAATTTCGGAAAACAGGTGTCGGACATTTTTCACCACAGAGAGCACAGAGGACACAGAGGTTTTCAGGGTATCGGCGTGTCCGCCGATTCCCTGAAAAGCGTGCCTGTTGCGACAGCGTGCGTGCCTCGACCGTCGTTTTCCAGGGCGGACCCCGGCACGGCAGCCTCCCCATCGCTGGAAAGGATCGCGTTTGCGAGTGCGTCGCCCAAGGAGCACGGTTTTCAATTGCCGTGGCCACGGCAATTNNTCGAGCGTAAGCGGGTGGTGAAACAGGTCCGATTTCACCACAGATCGGTTTTTTATCTTTTAAACAATGAAACCAAACAACTAATAAAACCAACCAACGTATTTTTTCGGATTTCGGATTTGAATCTCGGATTTGAGGACCCGATTGCCGCCATGCGCCCACGCCTGTCCACCACCATGATCCGCCTGGCCCTCACGCTTGCCCTGGTGCTCCTGGCCGGCTGGCTGGTGCCGCACACCTGGCGGCAGCGGCGGCTCTTCTACCGGGATTTCACCTACACGGCCGCCGAGGCCCGGGTCCTGGGGCGTTTTCCCGCGGCCCTCCAGGCCCACGGGATGGCGGCCTGGAGCCGGCTGGACCTGGCGGCCGCCGCCGGGTTCTTCCGGGCCGCGGTGGCCCTGGACCCCCTGTGCATCGACGCCTGGCTCGAGCTGGCCGAGGCCGAGGCCGCCGGGGGGCACCCGGAGGCGGCGCGGCGGGTGCTCACCTTCACCCACGGCCTCACCGCCCCGGTGATGCGCTGGAAGTGGCCCCAGACCCTGCTGGCCCACGAGTTGGACGACGAGGCCGTCTTCCGGTACAACGCGGACTTCCTGGCATCCCGGGGCCGCAAGCTGGCCGATGTCTTCAACCTGGCGGACACGCGCTACGGCGGGGACCCCGCCCCGGTGCTGGCCCTGCTCTCCCCGGCCGCCCGGCCCGCCTACCTGGAATGGCTCATGCGCTGGCAGCGCGGGGCGGCGGCCGCCGCGGTCTGGGAGGCCCTGGAGGCGGAAGGCGGCGCCGACCCGTCGATGCTCCTGAAATACGTGGATTATCTCCTCAGGACCAAGGAGACCGCCGCGGCGGCGGCGGTCTGGCGGCGGCATACGGGCAGCGCGGGCATGACCAACCCGGGCTTCGAGGACGAGGGCAGCGGCACGGGGTTCGACTGGCGGCTCCCCCGGGAGGCGGCCGGGCAATGGCAGTTGCGCCGGGCAGCGGGGGAGGGGCGCGGGGGCTCCCACGGCCTGCGCCTGAGCTTCTCCGGGCGGGAGAACCTCACCTTCCACCACGCCTACCAGATCGTGCCCCTGACCCCCGGGGAGACCGTGCGCCTTCGCTGGTGGTGGCGCGCCAAGGGCCTTACCACCGACCAGGGGCCCTTCGTGGAGGTCAGCGGCTACGACGCCCCGGGGCTCAACCTGCGCTCCCCCATGCTCCTGGGCACCAGCGACTGGCAGGCGGCGCACCTGGACATCACCCCGCCGGCAGGCTGCCGGGCCGTGGTGGTGAGCCTGCGGCGCCTGCCCAGCCGGCGCTTCGACTGCAAGATCGCGGGAACCCTGTGGGTGGACGATTTCGCGGTGGAGGCGGCGCCGGGGGCGCCGCCGCGTTAGGTGGGAGGTGGGAGGAGCGTTCGGCNNAGTTGGTTGGTTGAATTGGTTGGTTCGTTGGTTCCAGGATCGGATCGTTTTGGCTTTTAACCAATCAAACCAAGCAACCAACGCACCAACGGCTTTCAGCTTTAGCCTCAAGCCGCGCAGAGCGCGGCGCTCCTCCACCCTCCAACCTGACGCGGCGCGCCAGCGCCCCGACCTCCAACCTGACGCGGCGCGCCAGCGCCCCAACCTCATACCTAACGCGGCGCCCCGGGCGCCCAAAATGAAGACAGGAAGGCCATGACCTACGCACGACCCGACAGCTCCTTGCCCGCGGAGGCCCACCCCCAGGGGGGGCTGCCCTCCACCGAACTGCGCGACCCGATCCCCGAGTGGGACCCCGAGGAGGTTCACCTGCGGGACTACCTGGAGGTGATCCTGCGGCGCAAGTGGCTCATCGTGAGCTTCCTGGTGCTCACCTTCGTCTCCACCCTGATCCTGACCCTCTCCCAGCCCAAGACCTACCGGGCCTGGGCCGACATCGAGGTGAGCACGCACAGCGACAAGGTCACCAAGTTCGAGGAGGTGACCAGCACCGACATGCGCTGGCGGGAATCGGAGTATCTGGGCACCCAGGTGGAGCTGCTCCAGAGCCCGGCCATGCTGCGCCGCGTGGTGGCGCGCCTCGACCTGGCCAACCACCCGGTGATCGCCGCGGAGGTCTTCGGCGAAGGCCGGGAGCCGGGGGTGATGGACCTGGCCAAGGGGGCCGTGCGGGACCTGGTGCGCTCCCTGATTCCCGCCCACCGGCAGGCGGAGGGCGGGGATCAGGGGCCCGTGGTGCCCGAAGAGGTCCTCATGGACCAGGCCCTGGTGGGCTACCTAGAAGGCGGCCTGGAGGTCTCCTCCAGCAAGACCTCGCTGCTCATCAGCCTGGCCTTCGAGGCCACGGACCGGGCGCTTGCCCGGGACGTGGTCAACGCCCTGGCCGAAGAGTTCGTCACCTGGAAGATGGAGCAGAAGCTGGAGGCCTCGGACCTCGCGCGCAACTTTCTGATGAAGCAGATCGACCAGGCCAAGATCACCCTGGAGCGCTCCGAGGAGGAGATGAACCGTTTCGCCAAGGAGGCCGGCATCGTCTCCCTGGACTCCAAGCTGAACGGCATCTACCGCCAGTTGGAGGAGCTCAACTCCGCCCTGGCGGTCTCCGAGGCCGAGCTCATCGGCCGCGAGTCGGTCTACCAGCAGGCCGTCAACGACGGACCGGCGGCGCTTCCCGCGGTGATGGAGAGCCCCATGATCGCCCAGCTCAAGGGCGAGTACGCCAAGCTCCAGGGGGATTACGAGAACCTGGCGGTCACCTTCCGGGACGACTACCCCACGGTCAAGGCCCTCATGGGCCGCATGCAGAGCATCGCGGGCCGGATCGCCGCCGAGGAGCAGAAGATCTTCCTGGCCATCAAGAACCAGTACGAGTCCGCCCGCAAGAAGACCGACACCATGCGCACCCGCGTGGAGGCGCAGAAGGGGCTGGCCATCGCCCTGAACGAGCGCGCCACGCAGTACAAGATCATGGACCGGGAGGTGGAGACCAGCAAGCAGATCTACCAGAGCCTGCTGGAGCGCGCCCGGGAGATCGAGTCCATGGCCGGGATCACCTCCAGCAACATCCACGTGGTGGACGCGGCCACCCTGCCCATCCTGCCCTTCAAGCCCAACGTGCGGCGCAACCTGCTGCTGGCCGTGGCCGTGGGGCTCATGGCCGGACTGGGGCTGGCCTTCTTCCTGGAATACTTCACCGACACCATCACCAACCCCGAGGAGATCACCGACCGCTTCCAGATCCCCATCCTGGGGGTGGTGCCGCTCTCCAAGGGGGGGGACTACCCCGTGGAGAAGACCTTCCTGGCCGACCCCCGGGCGCCGCTTTCCGAGGCCATGCGCACCACGCGGGTCTCGCTGCAGCTCTCCGGGGCCGGGTCCAAGGCCAAGAGCTTTCTCATCACCAGCACCCGCCCCGCCGAGGGCAAGACCACCCTGGCGGCCAACCTGGCGCTGACCTTCGCCGGCTCCGGGGAAAAGGTCGTGGTGGTGGACGCCGACATGCGCAAGCCGCGCATCCACAAGATCTTCGCCACCGAGGCGGGTGACGCCAGCCCGGGGCTGTCGAGCTATCTGGCCGGGGTGGCCACCAAGGGGATCGTCTGCGCCAACGGTGTCGCCAACCTCCACTTCATCCCGGCCGGCCCCATCCCCCCCAACCCGGTGGAGCTGCTGGCCTCCCGGCGCTTCCAACGCCTCATGCAGGCGCTGGAAAGGCGCTACGACCGCATCATCGTGGACGGCCCCCCCCACCAGGGCTTCGCCGACACCCTGGTGCTCTCCCAGCACGTGGGGGGCGTGGTGCTGGCCAGCAGCCTGGGGGAGACCACCCGGGACGCCCTGCGCCACTTCCGCAAGAGCATCCTCAACGTGCGGGGCACGATCCTGGGCTGCATCATCAACAAGGTGGACCTCACCAAGCGCTACGGCTACCAGAGCTATTACCGTTACTACAGCTACTACTCCTACGGCGACAAACCGACGACGGGGAAGGGGAAGAAGCTGATCGGCGAGGCGCCGGAGGCGCCGCGCCAGGTGTGAGGTCGGAGGCGTGCGCGGCCGGCGCCGCACTTGAGGCCACCGCGTGGCCTCAGGACTTTTCACCACAGAGACGCGAAGCAAGGGGTGCAGGGGGCAGGAGCGCCGGCGGCGCCGTTTGAGGTTGGAGGTG
>DJGG01000281.1:37900-48502 GCA_002432195.1 Desulfobacteraceae bacterium UBA5852 | reverse complement strand
CCGCGCCCGCACCTCGTCCAGGGACGGCAGACGGTCGGCGATGCGGGAAACCACCTGAAGCAGGTAGTAGCCGTCGTTGAATTCCTGAATGTCGCTGATCTCCTTTTCCTGAAGCTCGAAGGCCACGGCCGCGAACCGCTGGGGATCGGCGATGGCGCCGTCCGCCGGGCCCTGCTCCCGGGTGAAGGCCTGGGTGGCTGCGGCCGTGAGGCCGTGCTGGGCGGCGGCGGCCTGGAGGTCGGCGGCACCGAAGGTGGCATCGAAGACCGCTTCGGCGTCGTCGTAGGCCAGGGTGCGCGCGTCGCGCTCGGTCAGCAGGCCGCGGATCCGGCTCTCGGACTCGGCCAGGGTGAGCTCCCGGGCCGGCGTCTTCTTTTCCAGCTTGATGATGTGCCAGCCGAAGGGGCTCCGCACGGGGGCGCTGAGGCCCCCGGCCTCGAGGGCGAACGCCGCGTCCTCGAACTCCTTGACCATCGTGCCCCGTCCGAAGGCCCCCAGGAAACCCCCGTTCTCCCGCGCGGGGTCCTCGGAGACCTCCTGCGCCAGGGCGGCGAAATCCTCGCCGGCCCGGGCCCGGTCATGGGCGGCCTGGGCCTTCAGGCGGGCGGCTTCCACGGCGGCGGGGTCGGCATCGGCGGCCGCGCGGATCAGGATGTGACGCGCTTCCACCGACTCGGGAATCCGGAACTCGTCGTAATTTTCCTCGTAGTAGGTCCGGACATCCTCGGCGCTCACCTGCACCCGCGCGCGGTAATCGGCCTCCCGGAACGTCACGTAGCGGACCTCCACCATGGGCTCCGTGCGATAGCGCTCCTGCTGCTGCTGAAAAAAGGCCTGCAGCTCGTCGTCCTGGGGCGCCGGCACCGTGAAGTCGGCGGGGGCGAAACGCACGTAGCTCACGTTGACACTGGCATTGCGCCAGTCATACCATTCCCGCGCCTCCTGCTCGGAAACCATGGCGCTGCCGGCGATGAAGTGCTGGAGCTTCTGGATGAGCATGGCCTGGCGCTGGTTGTCTTCAAAAGCCTCCGGCGTCAGGCGGTTCTGGTTCAGCAGTTGGTTGTAGCGCTGGACGTCGAAGCGGCCATCCGTCTGGAAGGCTTCCGCGGTCCGGATGGCCTCGGAGAGTTCCTCGTCGGCCACCCGCAGGCCCATCTGCCGGGCCTCGTCCAGCAGCACGCGCTGGTCGATGAGGCGGTTCAAGGCCTGTTCCCGGACGCGCAGGGCCTTGAGGGTCTCCTCGTTCAGACTGTCGCCCAGGCTGCGCCGAAGATTCTCCAGCAGCGCGTTGTAGGCCTGCCCGTACTCCTCCACCGTGATCACCTGGCCGTTGACAGTGGCCACGCGCCGGGCCTTGTCGGCCTGGTTGGTGCCCACACCCCACAAGACGAACACCACCACGATGGCGGCCAGCAGAATCTTGATGACCAGGCTGCCGGCGTTTTCGCGCATTGATCTCAGCATACGAGTCCTTTCTGGAACACTGGTGCCGCCCCCGGCCAGGCCCGCTGTCCGGGCGCGCCGGCAGGCGACCGTAAAACGCCTCAATAGAGAGAATGGTGGATTTTGTCAATGGATCGGTAGGTTGAGCCCGGCATTCCCTTTGAGCCGCCCTTGATGCGACACGCCCCCCATTTTCCAGTTGACGCCCCGCGGACCTTCTGCTATTGGGTCGGCTTACGTTTTCGGGGCTGTAGCTCAGCTGGGAGAGCGCNNCTCCACCAAACATGCCAATGAAACCGGGCGCCTGCGGGCGCCCGTTTCATTTGGGGGCGGTTGCCCGGTGGGGCGGATTAGCGCCCTCGTATGCCTTCGAAGGGGCAGTGCCAGGGGCAGGCCAGCGAGCTGTGGAAGCCAACGAGTGGCGCCTCGTCGGCGGTGATGCCGGCGGACAGCCTGCAAAACCACGCAGCGGCCGATCAGGTGGCGTGAGTCGATGTTTTCGTCGAGCCAAGGCAGACCAGCCGGTGACCAGATGAGCCGGCCGGCGAGACCATGACTCACGTCTTGCGGGTCCTTCAGTACCACATTGCCATTCTCAACCCGCATGCATCGATCCCCTCCGGATCGGGCATGCGCCGGGGGATCCCTCTGACAATCCGCTCGGCCGTCCACAGGGCGGCTATGGCGTCGTGGATGTCGTCGTCGGCCAGGTCCTTCTTGAAATNNCCGGCGACGAACCGCCCCGACGGCATCGTCTCCGAAGGCGGCCGCCGGCACCCATCGACCCCCGCGACCATTCCCATTTCCCCGCCCACCCTCTCCCGGGTCCTCTGGAATGTGACCAGACCGTAGAGCTTGGCGTATATCTTTTTGCCGTGGTGTCCGGTGAGAATCCGAGGCCATGCATAAATACAGAACGATGAGCGCCCAGAGCTTCGATGACCCGTTCCGGTTAGTGGCCTTGTTCGACACGCTTCACGGTCCGAAGGCAGTGGCGCATGAGACGGAAGCGCGCCACATGACGATTGAGAAGGTCCACGCCATGGCCCACAAATCCACATTGAAAATCCTGGTGGCCGACGACAACCTCCTCGTGCTTACCACCGTTTGCCGGATGCTCAAGGCCTTGGGGTGCGAGGCCACGGGGACCGGTGACGGGCTGGAGGCCCTGAGGCGTTTCGAACAGGAGGACTTCGACCTGGTGCTCACCGACCTCCAGATGCCCCGCATGGATGGCTGGTTGCTGGCCCGCCGCATCAAGTCCCTGGCGCCGGGAGTGCCGGTCATCGCCATGACGGGCCTGCGCGGCAGGGAGGTCCTGGACCGACCGGGGAATAGCTCCCTGGACCGCGTGCTCTATAAACCCCTGAATCTGGACCAGTTGGACAACGCCATGGCCGCCGCCCTGAAATCCCGCCCGCTGAAATTCCCGCGCACGTGAGGCCCCCCTATCAGCCGATCGGCACGCCCCCCTGGGGCGTGTAAAAGAATTGTCACAATCCCCGGGAATATTGCTCATTCCCGCGCTCCGGGCATAGATTGTGTCACAAATCTCAACGCCTCGGGGAGCCGCCCATGTCACCTACCTCCGGCGCACCGCACCTGGTGAATCTCGCCGCCCAGGAGGCGGCGGCCCTGCCCTGCCCCTGGCCCCTGCGGGGGCTCAAGATCGCCTGGCTGGCCTTCTGGGCCGCGGCCGCCACGGGGATCGTGGCCGTCCCCATCCTGGTGCTGGCGCCCTTCAGCCGCACCGGCAACGCGCTTTTCGCCTGCGCCCGGCTCTGGGCGCGCATCGTGCTGTGCGTCTGCGGGGTGGGCGTGCGCACCCGGTACCTGGCCCCCATCGACCCCGGCCGCACCTTCATGCTGGTCAGCAACCACCAGTCCCACTTCGACGGCCCCGCCCTGGCGGTGGGCCTGGGGCCGATTTCCTTCCGCTGGATCGCCAAACGCGAGCTGCTGCGCATCCCCGTGTTCGGGCGTTGCCTCAAGGCCTCCGGCAACATCTTCATCGACCGCCGGGACCGCGAGCATGCCATGGCCAGCATCCGCTCCGGGGTGGCGGCCCTGCCCCGGGGGGTGAGCGTCATGTGCTTCGCCGAGGGCACCCGTTCGGCGGACGGACGCCTGGGCAGCTTCAAAAAAGGCGGGTTCGCGGCCGCCATCGAACACGGCCTGCCCGTGCTGCCCATCACCATCAACGGCAGCGCCCGGGCGCTGCCCCGGGGAAGCGTGTGTTTCCGCCGGGGCACGATCGAACTGGTGGTGGGGGCTCCCATCGAAACCGCCCATCTCGCCGGCGGGGATCTCACCGCGCTGGTGGAGCGCACCCGCCTGGCCATCCGGGACAACTGGCGTCCCGCGCCGTGAGGTGGGCCACCACCCCCGCCACGCATTCCCGTATGCGCGCGGCGGCCTGGCGGTAATTCTGGAGAGGGCTGCCGTAGGGATCGTCGATGTCGGGCGGCAGGTCCCGGGCCCCGAACTCCCCCAGCAGCCGCACCTTGGCGGCCTCACGCGGAGCCAGCCCCCGGCGCAGGATGTCGGCCTGGAAGGGCTCCATCGCCAGGACCAAATCGGCCCGCCGCACCATCGCGGGGTCGACGGAACGGGCCACATGGGGGGAGGGGTCGATTCCGAAAGGCTTCAGGGCCAAGAGCACCTCCGGGGTGACCCCGTGGCCGTCCAGGGCATGGACCCCGGCGGAGTGCACGCGCACCCGGCCGGCCAGGTCCGGCGGCAGCATGGACCGCAGGAAGTACTCCGCCATGGGGCTGCGGCAGATGTTGCCTGTACACACCATCAACACGTCCAGCATGCCTGCCTCCTTCCCGTGGCCTCCGCCACCCCGGCTGGTGTCCGCCCCTCGCGTGCGTTAGATTCCCGACATCCGCCCGATCGGCCGCGGGGGCTGCCTCCCGATCCACCCCGCCCGTTCGCCATGGCCCCCATGAGGTCCGTCATGCACAAGTCACTGGATCCCGACGCCACCGCCGCCATCGACGCCCTGTTGGGGGGAGCCCAGCGGTCGGGGCGCGACACCCTCTACGAACACGAGGTCTACCGCGTGCTGGCGGCCCTGGGGCTCGCCACGCCCGCCCACGTGTTCCTGCCCGCGCCCGAGGCCGTCACCCCGGAGGTCATGGGGCGCCTGGCCACCCGTTGCGTGGTGCTGAAGGCCGCCGCCCCCCGGCTGACCCACAAGCACCAGGCCGGCGGTGTCCGGGTGGTCTACAAGGACCTCGATTTCGTGCGCTACACGGCCGAACGCATGCTCCGGGACCTCACCACCCGGGGCTGGCGGCCGGATGGCTTCCTGGTGGCCGAGTGCGTCGCCTACTCCAAGGACCTGGGCAACGAGGTGCTGCTGGGCTTCCGGGAGAGCGAGGCCTTCGGCCCGGTGATCTCCTTCAGCAAGGGGGGCACGGATGCCGAGCACTTCGCCGCCCACTTCTCCCCCCCCAACCTCATCCTGGCACCCATGGACCGGGATTGGGCCCAGGCCCTGCTGGCCTCGACCCACATCCAGAAAAAATACGCCGCCGAGGGGCACGGGGACTACGTGGGACGGATCGTGGACGCCGGCGTGCGCCTGAGCGAGCTGGCCCTGGCCTTTTCCGGGTTCTTCCCCGGGGACAGCCGCCATGAGCTCCGGGAGTTCGAGGTCAACCCCTTTGTCTTCGACGGCTGCGACCGGTTCCTGGCCATCGACGGGTTCGCCCGCCTGGCTCCCCGGCCGGCGCCCGCGGACCCCCGGCCCGCTCCCCCGGTGGAAAGCCTCGCGCCGTTCTTCGTGCCCCGGGGCATCGCCGTGGTGGGGGTCAGCACCACCGATGCCGGCAAGCCCGGAAGTGTCATCCTGCGCAACCTGGCCCGCATGGGCCGGCGGGATCTCTACCCGGTGAACGTCAAGGGGGGCAGCCTGGATGTGGGCGGCCGGAGCCTCCCGGTGTACCGCAGGGTGGACGGGATTCCGGCTCCCGTGGACCTGGCGGTGGTGGCCGTGCCGGCGGAGCATACCCTGCCGGTGGTGGAGGACTGCGCCCGCAAGGGCGTCAAGGCCCTGGTGCTCATCACGGGAGGCTTCGGCGAGGTGGGCCGCCACCGGGAGGCCGAAGCCCGCATCGCCGCCCTCGCCCGGGAGGCCGGCATGCGCGTCATCGGCCCCAATTGCCTGGGGATCGTCCGCTCCGGAGGACCCGGCGCCCCGGGAGTCAATACCTTCTTCGTCCCCGAGGAGAAATTCCAGCTCAACCTGGAGCGGGACAACAACGTGGCCATCCTGAGCCAGAGCGGGGCGCTGGGGATCACCGAGATCTACAACCTGCGCCATGCCATCTCCCCCCGGGTGATCGTCAGCTACGGCAACCAGCTGGACGTGGACCCGGCCGACCTGGTGGCCTTCCTGGGCCGTGACCCGGCCGTGGACGTCATCGGCTGCTATATCGAAGGCTTCAAGCCGGGGGGCGGCCGCAAGTTCTTCGATGTCGCCGCCGCCTGCCGCAAGCCCATCGTCGTCTACAAGGCCGGCCGCACGCCGGCCGGCCGCAAGGCCACCGAATCCCACACGGCCAGCATCGCCGGCGAATACGCCGTGGCCAAAGCGGCCCTCAAGCAGGCCGGCCTGATCGTGGCCGACACCATGATGGACCACGGGGATTTCATCAAGACCTTCGCCCTGCTCCACGATGTCGCCGTGGCGGGCAACCGGGCGGCCGTGATCGCCAATGCCGGCTACGAGAAGACCTACGCGGCCGACAACCTGGGGGATCTGCGCCTGGCGGAGTTCGAGCCGGCCACGGTGGCGCACCTGCGGCGTCTGCTGCCGCCCGTGGTGGCCGTCGACCCCCTCCTCGACCTGACCCCCATGGCCGGCGACGATCTCTTCGAGCGCTGCATCGATGCGGTGCTCACCAGTCCCGGTGTGGATGCCCTGTTCATCTCCATCGTGCCCCATAGCGGGGTGATCCACACCACCGATGCGGAAATCGAGGGCCACCGCGAGAACATCGCCGCCCGCATCGTGCGCCTGGTGCACCGCCACCGCAAGCCGGTGGCCGTGTCGGTGTGCGTGGTCTCCGGAGCCGACGCGGTCTACAACAAGTTCGCCCAGGTGCTGGACCGGGGCGGGGTGCCCACGTTTTTGGAGGCCCGCCGGGCCATGGCCTGCCTCAATGCCTTCGTGCGCTACCGCCTCACCCGGGACACCGGCCGCCTGAGCGAATGGCTCAAATGACCGCCTCCGCACCGGGGCGCGCGCCTGCGGCGGCCAGGGCCCGCCGGTGGTCCGCGGCCAGCCGCTGGTAGTTCTCGGCGCTCCGCAGGGTCTTGTCCCGCCGGCTTGCGGGGAGCTCCTTGCGCACCACCGCGGGCATGCCGGCCACCAGGCAGAGAGGCTCGACGAGGCCGCCTTCCAGCACCACCGCACCGGCGGCCACCACCGCCCCGGAACCGATCCGGGCCCCGTTGAGCACCACGGCCCGGATGCCGATCAGGCACAAATCCTCCACCGTACAGCCGTGGAGCACGGCCTGGTGCCCCACCACCACATGGTCGCCCACCACGGCCGGGTAATCCCGGTCGGTGTGGATCGTACATCCGTCCTGGATGTTGGTCCCGCGGCCGATGCGGATGGGGGCCAGGTCCCCCCGCAGCACGGCCCCGTACCAGATGCTGGCCCCGTCCCCGATGGTCACGTCGCCGATCACCACGGCGGTGGGGGCGATGAAGACGTCACGTCCGATGCGGGGAACGGCCTCCCCGAAGGTCAGTATCATGCGCCCACCTCGCTTTCCCGGGGCCCTGCCCGCGACGGCCGGCAAAAGTCCCTTGCAATTCAAGACGATGAATGCCACTCTGGCTGCCAAGGTCACCGCCGGCCCCCGGGCCGGCCTAACAGGCTGTGGACAAACCGCGCCTCCGGCCGACATGCCCCGCCGCAAGCGGGATCGNNGGCGGGATTGGCCGCGAGGCGGCACTTCCCGTCCGAATCTTATGAATTTCGGGGGATCGCGCCCCTCGCGAAAATGCTCACCACCACTCGAGGTGGCTCCGCTTTTCGCATCGCATCGCGCCGCGCCTTGCCTATCGGCCCGTTGCCTGTTAATCCACAGCCTGCTAAAGGGAGCCCCGGACATGCCGTGGCTGCGATGGATAACCGCCGCCCTGCTGGTGGCGGGCCAAGGCTGCGCCGTTCCGGAGGCGGCCCGGTATTCGTTTGCCGCCGTCAAGCACGCCACCCTCGGGGAATACTACCTGGATGCGCGCCGCTATCGGGACGGCCTGGCCCGCTTCAGCGCGGAGGTCCAGGCCAACCCCGCCGACCACCGGGCCCGGTACTACCTGGGGCGTTTCCAGCTCGCCGAGGGCCAAACCGCCGAAGCGCTGCCCCAGTTCCGCGAAGCGGTGCGCCTGGCGCCCGACAAAGCCGACTATCACTTCTGGCGGGGCGTGGCCGAGGGGGCCAACGGCCTTGCCGCGGAGGAACGCGGCAGCTACCGGAGGGCCCTGGAACTGGAGCCCGACCATGCCCGGGCCCGCATCTATCTGGGCCACAATCTCTTTGATGCCCAGGCCTACCCGCAAGCCCTGGAGCAGTACGAGAGGGGCCTGCAGCTGAGCCCCCACAACCCCCAGGCCCTCTACAACCGCGCTCTGGCTTTGAACCACCTGGGGCGTACCCCTGAGGAATTCGCCGCCTGGAGGCTCTACCTGGCGGATTATCCCACTGGCGCCCACGCACGGCAAGCCATCCGCCATCTCAACACCCGGGGGGCGTTCGACTACCGCCTCTACATGATCGGACGGCGCACCATCAGCCTGCCGCGTATCGCCTTCGAGCCCTTCAGCGCGGAGCTCACCGCGGAGGATCGGGAATCCCTAGCCTATCTCGGTTCCATCGTCAACCGTCTGCCCGGCTGGACCCTCCAGGTGGTGGTCTACCAGAAAGGCAACGGCCCCCTGGCGGAAGCCCGGGCCAAGCGGATCAAGGCGTTCCTGCTGAACCAGGCCCGACCGTCAAGACCGCGCATACAGGTGAGTTGGTTCGATGTCCCCCAGACCATCACCGTGGGCGCCCGCCAGTTCACCGAGGACACCTCGATCCAATTCTTCACCACCCGCCCCTGACAGGGGCGCCGGGTGACCACGGCCGCCGAAGCGTCGTATATGGTATGGGTATCTGCGCTTTCGGGGTCGGCCGTGCCCGCCGGCACGGGACCTTCGCCAGGCGCTGGCACCGCCGGCGGGGAAGCGAGACCCGCGCGGCTGTTGATCCGCGGGCGCTTAAGGGATACCATTGAGGCATGCATGACGCCGAAGACGATCAGGTTGTCGCCGCCGTGTTGCGGGGAGACGCCGAAGCGTTCGGGGCCGTGGTCCGTCGCTACCAAAGGCCCATCTACAACCTGATGGTGCGGGCCACGGGGTCCCCGGATGAAGCCGCGGACCTGACCCAGGAAGCGTTTCTGAAGGCCTATGACCGGATCGAAACCTATGCCGCCGGGCGGCGGTTCTTCTCCTGGCTTTACACCATCGCCCTGAACGTGGCCCGGGATCATCTCCGGCAACAGAAACGCCTGCCGCCTTCCGTGGATGGCCAGCCCTGGATCGTGGACCAGCAGTGCGCCTCGGCGCCCTGGGAGGAGGCGGACCGGGTGCTGGAGGCCCACAGCCTGAAGCAAGCCCTGGGAATGCTCCCCATGGACTACCGCGAGGCCCTGATCCTGCGGTTTCGCGACGGCTTGGACATGCAGGAAATCGCCGCCATGCTGGCCATCTCGGTGAGCGGCGCCAAAATGCGGGTACACCGCGGGCTGGAAAAGCTGCGCGCCATTCTGGGAGAATCGAGCCATGACCCATCCATCAACTGACAAGGCCGGACCGGCGTCCCCCCCCCGCTCCCCGCTGGAGCGCCGGATCATCGAACAACTGGGCCGGCTGCCCGACGAGGACGTCCCGCCGGAGATCTACCGCGGGATCATGGCCCGCCTGACGCCCAAGCGCCCCCGGCTCTGGCACCGGATGCGCTTCCGCCTGAACCGGCCGGTGACCGTGCGCTTCGTGCCCTGGCGCTGGGCTCCGGCCCTGGCCGCGGCCATCCTGGCCCTGGTGGTCTACCACGCACCGCTCCAGCCCGGCAGGCCAACCCCGGGTGAGCCCCTCGCGCCCGAGATGGCCGCCTTGACCCTGACCTACGACCACCCCGCGGCGCGGCATGTGGCGCTGATCGGCTCCTTCAGCAACTGGGACCCGGCCAGTCCGGTCATCCGTGTGGAACGCCGGGGGACCCGCTGGATCTTCCACCTGGAGGTGCAGCCCGGGCGTTACGAATACGCCTTCCTGGTGGACGGGCGCGAGGTCGTCCCCGACCCCCGGGCGGTCTTCAGCCGCCGGGATGGTTTTGGCACGGTCAACTCCATCGTCTACGCCAACCCTGGGGACCATGCGCGCCTGTAAGCTCTTCATCGCGGCCTGGGTTCTGGCCGCCCTGGCGGGGGCCGGGTCCCCGGCCGCCACGCCGGCGGCCGACCGACCGGTCTACGATCTTGTCCAGGCCCTCCAGGACCAGGGCTGGCCCCCCGAGGCCGCCAGCCGCCTGGTGGCCCTGGCCTACGATGCCGGTCTGGACCGCGCCGCCGCCGCCGACCTTCTGGCCGCGATGCACGCGCTGCAGGTCTCGGGCTTCCCGGCCGCACCCCTCGCCGCCAAAATCGACGAAGGCCTGGCCAAGCGCATTCCCGCCGCGCGCATCGTGGCCGCCCTGCAGACCCGGGTGGACCACGGCCGCTTTGTCATGCAGCTCCCCCAGGCGTCCACCGCCGGGAAAACGCCGGCGGAGGTGGAGTCCCTGGCCATGCTCACCGACAGCCTCGAGCTGGGCCTGGCCCGGGAGGACCTGCAGCAAATGGCCCAGTCCGGGAGCAGCCTGGCCATGCTGGCCGTGGCCGCGGAGATGACCGCCATGCTGCAACAGATCGGGTTCGATCCCGAATCCCAGGCCCGCATCGCCCACACCGGCCTCAAGCGCGGCACCCTGGGGAAAGCCTGGCGCAGCCTGCCCCAGGTGGTGGCTCTGGCGCGCCAGCGGGACATCCCGGATGCCGAGATCGCCCAGGCGGTGCTGGAGCGCCTGGAAATGGGCGCCGGCCCCCAGGATCT
>DJGG01000281.1:22503-37786 GCA_002432195.1 Desulfobacteraceae bacterium UBA5852 | reverse complement strand
CGATGCGCAAAGCGCGAGCCAATCCCGCCCCTGGCGGGACGTTGTGAACATATTCGCGAGGGGCGCGACCCCCCGAAATTCATAAGAATCGGACGGGAAGTGCCGCCTCGCGGCCAATCCCGCCTGCGGCATGACATTTCAGCCTGAGGCGCAGTTGATCCGCAGGCTGCCAACCCCTCAGCGAGTGGAGTTCCTGCGTTGATGCCTTCTCGCCGATACACCCACGGGCATTGTGACGATTCCGCGGCCCCCGACGTTTATGTCGATAAGGTGGAGCGCTCCGCCATACGCCGCACGGCTTGGGCGGTTCTGGCGCTGCTGGCGGCCCTGGCGGGTTTCACCGGCGCCTCCCGGGCGCAGGAGGACGGCGCGGCGCTTTTTCAGCAGGGACGTTATGCGGAAGCCAAGACGGTTCTGGCCCGGCAGCTGGCGCAGCACCCCGGGGATGCGCGCCTCCACTTTCTCATGGGACGCAGCTTGCTAGCCGGCAACGAAGCCGAAGACGCCATGCCATACCTGCAAAAAGCCGTGGAGTTGGAAAACGGCCATGCCGATTACCATTTCTGGCTGGGCCTGGCCCACTGGGCCCTGCTGGACGTCGAGGCCGAGCAGGCCAGCTATCGCCGGGCCCTCGACCTGGACCCGGACCACCTTCCGGCCCACGTCTACATGGGGCACAATTTCATGGACCGCGGTCTCTGGAGCCAGGCCCTGACCCACTATGCGCGGGTCCTCCAGGATGTTCCCGATCAGCCCGAAGCGCTTTTCAACAGCGCCCTGGCCTACCGCCGCCTGGAAGGGACCGCGGAGGAAAACGCCGCCTGGAAGCGGTTTCTGGCCCATTACCCCTCCGGGCGCAAGGCCATGGTGGCGGTGGAGCACCTCAACGCCAACGGGGATTTCAGTTTCCGCCCCCTGGTGTTCGGCCCCCCGGGCGTGGTGCTGGAGCAGATCCGCTTCACCCCGGGCGACCCCACGCCGGACCCGGCCTCCCTGGAGGCTCTCGACCGGGCGGGGCAGATCGTGCTCCAGTCGCCGGAGCTGATCCTCCAGGTCGTGGCCTACGCCCAGGACGCCCCCGGAGTGGCCGAGGCCCAGGCCAGGTTCGTCAAGGCGCACCTCCTGAGGCAATTCCCCGGGATCGCTCCCGAGCGCATCCGGATCAGTTGGTTCGGTGTGCCGGAAACGGTGCCGACCTCATCCGGGACCATGGTGCTGAACCCGTCCCTGCGGCTCTTTACCGAACCTGCGCATTGATGCTTTCAGGACAGGAGCACCCCATGAACAACTCGCCACGCAAATACAACCCGCCGCTGACCGGCCCGGCCCTTTGCCTGGGGGTCCTGCTGATCCTGGCTGTGGCCGTGACCAGCGCCGCCGCCCAGGAAAGCTACCCGGGAGACCCGGGCGACGAGACCTCCGCCTTCGCCAATCCGGCCCAGGCCCAAAGAGCCGAAAACCTGGCCATGGCCTCGGCCCTGGAAGCCGATCCCGCCGTGGCCGAGGCCCTGGAAAGCGCCCTGGCGGAGCTGGACGCCGCCGAAGCCACGGGTGACCCGGCCGCCATCGACGCCGCCCGGGACAAGGTGGACGCCACCATCGCCGAGGCCGGCGGGGTGACCACCGCCGAAATCGCCGACATGCGCGAATCCGGCAATGGTTGGGGGGAAATCGCCCACGAACTGGGTCTCCACCCCTCCACCCTGGGGCTGGGGCAGGCCAAGGGCGCCTTGAATCGCGACCGTCGCGGCCGCATGTCCGGGTTCAGCGGTGCGCTCGCCGACGACGAGGGGCTGCCCACGGCCCGCAACCTGCGCACCGGGTGGGCCAAGGGCCACGGCCTGTCGGCCAAGGATGGCAGCGGCACCGGAACCGGCAAGGGGCTGGGCAAGGACGACGCCCCGGGCCAGTCCAAGGACAAGAGCGACAAGGGCGACAAGGGCGACAAGGGCGGCGGCCAGGGCGGCGACAAGGGCGGCGGCCAGGGCGGCGGCAGCGGGAAAAAGTAGACCTGCGGGGGCCGGCGGGGTCCCGCGCCCCGCCGGCCGCGTGTCCTCCCGGCCTTCCGCCTGACCGTCCCCCCCCGCTCCCTCTGTCCCGTCTGCCCCCCGCAGTTGACGACCGCCCCGATTTTGCCTATCCTGCTCCTCCATCCAGGACTGCCTCCGGGTGCTGCTGGACAAATCCATCTACAAACCGCATGCCTTCCCCGACCTCATCCGCATCCGCCGCTGGCAGCCCTCCGGCGGCGCCCCCGCCTGACCTGCCGGGCCCTTCCCGGCGGTCGGAGGCCTCTGGACCCGCCGGCCGCCCCCCGGGGGCCGCATCCGCCGTTTTTCCTTTGACAAGCGGGCCCTCAGCCGGTAGGGTGCCCTCTTTCCCACACGATGGAGGGTTCTGCAAAATGACCGCCAAGATCGGCCCGCGCATTCGGAAATTCATGGAAAAGCGCCAGTTGACCGTCGAGGACCTCGCCGCGCGCACGGGTCTGGAGGCCGATTTCATCCGCAGCCTCCAGGACGAGGACCTCTACCCCTCCCTGGGACCACTGATCAAGATCGCACGGGCCCTGGGGGTGCGTCTGGGCACCTTCCTCGACGACCAGGTCTCCCAGGATCCCCTGATCCTGCGCCTGGACGAGCGCCAGCAGGAACTGTCCATGCTCCGCGGCCGCAACCGGCCCGTCACCCAGCGCTTCCACTCCCTGGGGCGCGGCAAGTCCGACCGCCACATGGAACCCTTCCACGTGGAGCTGTTCCCGGAGTCCGGGGACGATCCCAAGCTCTCCTCCCACGAGGGGGAAGAGTTCCTCGTGGTGCAGAGCGGCAGGGTGGAAGTCATCTACGGCAAGGAAATCTACGAGCTGGGCCCGGGGGACAGCGTCTACTACAACTCCATTGTCCCCCATTACGTGGGCTGCCTGGGCACGGAACCGGCGGCCATCTACGCCGTGCTCTACTTTCCGGAATAACCGGCCGGGGCCTGCCGGCGAACCGCCGACGGGCCCCGGCCTTGCGGGGAGGCATCATGGATCAGCCCCGGGACATGCTGCAGGCCCTCACCCTGGGCCAACGGCTGGACCGCGCCATCGTGGCGTATCCCGACAACGAGGCCCTGGTCTACGTGGACCGGGACTTCCGCCTGACCTACCGGCGGTTGGGGGAGGTGGTGGACCAACTGGCCCGGGGCCTCATGGGCCTGGGAGTGGCCAAGGGGGAAAAGGTGGCCGTGTGGGCTACCAATATCCCCTATTGGGTGGCCCTGCAGTTCGCCACGGCCAAGATCGGCGCCATCCTGCTCACCGTCAACACCAACTACAAGCGGGACGAACTGGCCTACCTGCTGCGGCAGTCGGAGGCCGAAAACATCTTCCTCATCGACGGCTACCAAGACAGCGACTACGTCCAGACGCTCTACGACCTGGTGCCGGAGCTGCGCACCCAGCAGCGGGGCTACCTCCGGAGCGACGCCTTTCCCCACCTGAAGCGCGTCTTTTTCCTGGGGCCGGAAAAACACCGGGGGATGGTCTCGATCCCCGAGTTGCTGGCCCTGGCCCCCATGACCCCCCCGGAGGCCTACGCCACGCGCCAGGCGGAATTGAACGCCGACGAAGTGGCCAACATGCAATACACCTCCGGAACCACGGGGTTTCCCAAAGGGGTCATGCTGACCCATGCCAACATCGGCAACAACGGCTACTGGGTCGGGGCCCACCAGGGTTTCGGCCCGTCCGACCGCGTCTGCCTGCCGGTCCCGCTCTTCCACTGCTTCGGCTGCGTGATGGGCGTATTGGGGGCCGTCAACCACGGCAGCGCCATGGTCATCCTGGAGAGCTTCGACCCGGTGCAGGTCATGACCGCCGTGGAGGAGGAGCGCTGCACGGCCCTCTACGGGGTGCCCACCATGTTCATCGCCCTGCTGGAGCACAAGCTCTTCCCCAAATTCGACCTCACCCGCCTGCGCACCGGCATCATGGCCGGCAGCCCCTGCCCCATCGAGGTCATGCGGCGGGTGATGGAGCGCATGCACATGCGGGACATCACCATCTGCTACGGCCTCACCGAGGCCTCGCCGGTGATCACCCAGACCCGCATGGACGACGACATCCGGCGCCGGGTGGAAAGCGTGGGGCGGGCCATGCCGGGCATCGAGGTGCGCGTGGTGGACCCGGAGACCAACGTGCCCCTGCCCGCGGGGTCCCAGGGGGAGGTCTGCTGCCGAGGCTACAGCGTCATGCGGGGCTACTACAACATGCCCGACGCCACGGCCAAGGCCATCGACGCCGAGGGCTGGCTCCACTCGGGCGATCTGGGGGTCCTGGACGCGGACGGCTACCTGGCCATCACCGGGCGCCACAAGGACATGATCATCCGCGGCGGGGAGAACATCTACCCCCGGGAGATCGAGGAGTTCCTCTTCCAGATGGAGGGCGTGGCGGACGTGCAGGTGGTGGGGGTGCCCAGCCGCAAGTACGGCGAGGAGGTGGGGGCCTTCGTCATCCTGAAGAAAGGCGCCGATTGCCGGCCGGAAGACATTCAGGACTTCTGCCGGGGTCGCATCAGCCGGCATAAGATCCCCAAGTACGTGGCCTTCGTGACATCCTACCCGCTCACGGCCAGCGGCAAGGTGCAGAAGTACAAGCTGCGGGAGAAATCCGCGGAGCTGTTCCCGGAGGCCTCCCGCTAGCCGCCCATCCGCCACCCACGCGCAAGGGGGCGGCCCCCAAATCCGCGCCCGTCAAGGCTTCGGGGGGAATCTCCGCCCGCGGCCTTGATCGTGGCCGCCAGCCGCCTTATAATTTTCACTCGACAGCCACCACATGAACCCAGACCGCCGGGCCCCGCCCCGGCAGGCGAACGGAGGTGTGCCCCCGCCGCGGGCGCATGTCCCCCACAGGCCCCAGCGCATGATCCTCTCCATCGGCGAGATCCTCATCGACGAGCTGCCCGACAGCCGCCGCGTCGGCGGCGCCCCGTTCAATTTCGCCTATCATCTCAAGCAACTGGGCATGCCGGTGCGCTTCTTCTCCCGGGTGGGCGCCGACCCCGACGGCCAACGCATCCGGGATCTGCTGGCCCGCAGCGGCTTCGACCTCCAGGACCTGCAGACCGACCCCCGCGCGGCCACGGGGCGCGTGCGGGTGCGCCTGGACGCCGCCGGAGTGCCCACTTTCGAGGTGCTGGCCGCGGCGGCCTACGACCGCCTGGAGAACGCTCCGCGCCTGGACGCCGCCCTGGCGGCGGCCCCGCGCATGATCTATTTCGGCAGCCTGATCCAGCGCACCGCCCCCGCCCGCGACCTGCTGGGAAGCCTGCTGGCCCGGCGCCCTTCCGATACTTCGGCCTTCTGCGACATCAATCTCCGGCCCCGCTGCTACGATGCGGTTTCCCTCCGCGCCTGCCTGGAGCATGCCGATATCCTGAAGCTCAACACCGAAGAACTGGCGGAGGTCGTGGCACGGCTGGAGCTGCCGCCGGGCGGCGACACCGCGGAAACGGTCCACCGACTGATGGGTACCTTCCACCTGCGCCAGGTGGCCCTCACGCGGGGCGCCCGCGGCAGTTCGCTTTACCGCGACGGGCGCGCCTGGCACGCGCACCCCGAGCCCCTCGGCCAGGATCTGGCGGACACCGTGGGCGCCGGCGACGCCTTTGCCGCCATGCTGGCGGCGGGCCTGCTGGCGCATCGTCCCCCGGAGGCGCTCCTGCGCCGCGCCACGCGCTTTGCCGCGGCCGTGTGCACGGTGGCCGGGGCCCTGCCCGCGGACAACGACTTCTACCGCGCCTTCCGGCGCCCCACACGAGGATGAGCGCATGGCCCCCGACCCCCTGACCATCCAGATGTTCAGCCTCCACGGCCTGCTGCGCGGCCACTCCCTGGAGCTGGGCCATGACGCCGACACCGGCGGCCAGATCAAGTATGTGGTGGAGCTGGCCCTGGCCCTGAGCCGCCGGGAAGACGTGGCCCAGGTGGAGCTCTTCACGCGGCGCATCGCCGACCGCCGGGTTTCCGAGGACTACGCCGCCGCCGAGGAGCGTCTCAACGACCGCTGCCGCATCGTGCGCATCCCGTGCGGGGGGCGCAAGTACCTCCGCAAGGAGCTGCTCTGGCCCCACCTGGACGAATTCGTGGACGGGGTCATCCAGTACAACAACCGCCGCGGCCTCACCCCCGACCTGGTGCACGGCCACTATCCCGACGCGGGCTACGTGGCCCTGCAACTGGCGCGCTTCTTCGGCACGCCCTTCGTGTATACGGGGCACTCCCTCGGCCGCTCCAAGCAGCGGCGCCTGCTGGAGGAAGGGCTGAAAGCGGCCGACATCGAGCGCAAGTTCAAGATAACCCATCGCATCCAGGTCGAGGAGGAGATCCTGGCGGCCGCCGACCTGGTGGTGGCCAGCACCACCCAGGAAATCGAGGAGCAGTACGGCCAGTACGACCAGCGGCAGCAGCCGCTCTACCGGGTGATCCCGCCCGGTCTGGACGTGGCCAAATTCTACCCCTACTACCACGACAAGGTGATGGAGGCGCAACGCGACGAGGAGGCGGTGTACGCCCAGGCCTCCGTGCTCCAGGAGCTGGAGCGCTTCCTGATGCACCCCGACAAGCCGCTGGTGCTGACCCTCTGCCGCCCGGACAAGCGCAAGAACATCGCCGGTCTCATCAAGGCCTTCGGCGAGGACCTCGAGCTGCAGTCCATGGCCAACCTGGCGATCTTCGCCGGCATCCGCAAGGACATCGCCCAGATGGAGGACAACGAGCGCGATGTGCTCACCGAGATCCTCCTGCTGATGGACAAATACGACCTCTACGGCAAGCTGGCCATCCCCAAGCGGCACGACTTCGAATACGAGGTGCCGGCCCTCTACCGCATTGCGGCCCAGAAGGGCGGGGTCTTCGTGAACCCCGCCTTGACGGAGCCCTTCGGCCTCACCCTGATCGAGGCGGCGGCCTGCGGACTTCCCGTGGTGGCCACCCACGATGGGGGGCCCAAGGACATCGTGGGCACCTGCCGCTGCGGCCTTTTGGTGGACCCGCTGCGCACCGAGGAGATCGGCAGCGCCATCAAGCGCATGATCACCGACCCCACGGCCTGGAAGACCTACTCCAAGAACGGCATCCTGCGGGTGCGCCGGCACTATACCTGGAAAGCCCATGCGGCCCGTTACCTGGAGGACGTGCGGCGCTATACGGCCGACACCGGAAAAAGCCTGGCGGGCCTGCCCATCGGACGGCGGCTGTCGCACCTCCCGCACCTGCTCATCTGCGACATCGACGGCACCCTGATCGGCGACGACAACTCCCGGCTGCCGGAGTTGATCGCGCTCCTCGAGGCCCACCGGGAGACCCTGGGCTTCGGCGTGGCCACGGGGCGCACGGTGGACTCGGCCGCGGCGGTGCTCCAGCGCCACGGCCTGCCCACCCCGGATATCTGGATCACCTCCGTGGGTGCCGAGATCTACTACGGGGAGCCCCTGGCGTACGACAAGGGCTGGCGCACCCGCATCGCCCACCGCTGGGACCGGTCCCGCATCAAGGGCCTCCTGGACGGCTTCGAAAGCCTGACCTACCAGGAGGAAGCCAGCCAGCGGGCCTTCAAGGTCAGCTACGACATGGAGCCCGACAACGACCGTCTGCGCCGCATCCATGCGCGTCTGACCCAGCGGGGCCTGCGCTTCAAGATCATCTACTCCCACGACCGGCACCTGGATGTCCTGCCCTACCGCGCCTCCAAGGGCAAGGCCCTGCGCTACATCGCGGGCAAGTGGAACATTTCCCGGGACCAAATATTGGTGTGCGGCGATTCGGGCAACGACGCCGAAATGCTGCGGGGCGACACGCCGGCCGGCGTGGTGGCCAACTATGCCCCCGAACTGGAGGCCCTGCGGGGGATGCGCCAGGTCTTCTTCGCCGGCCAGCCCTGCGCCGGGGGCGTGCTGGAGGCCATCGCCCATTTCGGCCTGGTGGAGGCGGCCGCCCGCTGATCCCCCAACGACCCGGAGGCACCATGCCCGCCAGCAAGACCTTGCGCAATAAAGTCCAACTGATCACCTATCCCGACAGCCTGGGGGGCAACCTGGTGGAGCTCCACTACTTCCTGCGGCGCCACCTGACGGAGGCCGTCGGGGCGCTGCACCTCCTGCCCTTCTACCCCTCCTCCGCCGACCGGGGGTTCGCCCCCCTGGCCTACGACCGCGTGGACCCGGCCTTCGGCACCTGGGAGGACGTGGAGCGCATCGGAGCGGATTTCGACCTGATGGTGGACTTCATGGTCAACCACATCTCGCGTCAGTCGATATTCTTCCAGGACTACCTGGAAAAGGGTGCGCGATCGGAGTTCGCCGACATGTTCTTCACCTTCGCCAAGCTCAGCCCCGGCGGCGAGCCCCGCGAGGAGGACCTGGCCAAGGTGTATACCCGCAAGCCGCGCCCGCCCTATACGGTCATCGAACGCAGCGACGGCTCGAAAGAGAAGATCTGGTGCACCTTCGACTACGAGCAGATCGACCTGGACTGGTGGTCGCCCAAAACCCGCGAGGTCATGCGGCGCTTCCTGTTCCAGCTGGCGCGGCGCAAGGTGCGCATGATCCGCCTGGATGCCGTGGCGTACACCACCGTCCAGTTGGGCACGGATTGCTTCTTCGTGGAACCGGCCATCTGGGAGCTGCTGGAACTGCTGCGGGGGTACGCGGCGGCCTTCGGCACCCAGGTGCTCCCCGAGGTTCACGAGCACCACGACTACCAGCTGCGGCTGGCCTCCCGGGGGTACTGGACCTATGATTTCGCCCTGCCCATGCTGGTCCTGCACACCCTCTACCACCACAGCCAGCGCAACCTGCTCCATTGGCTGCGGATCTGCCCGCGGCGCCAGCTGACCACCCTGGACACCCACGACGGCATCGGGGTGATCGACGTGGTCGGGCTGATGGAGGAAGGCGAGATCCGCAGAACCATCGACGGGCTCTACGCCAAGGGTTCCAACGTCAAACGCATCCACTCCAGCGCCGCCTATCGGAACCTGGACATCTACCAGGTCAACTGCACCTACTTCTCGGCCCTGGAGGGCAACCCGGACGCCTACCTGGCCGCCCGCACGATCCAATTCTTCACCCCCGGGATCCCGCAGGTCTACTACGTGGGTCTGCTGGCGGGGGAAAACGACCTTGCCCTGGTGGAGCGCACCCGCAATGGCCGGGACTTGAACCGCCACAACTACAGCCTGGAAGAGGCCGAGGACGCCCTGAGGGCCCCGGTGGTGCAGCGCCTGCTGGCCCTCATGCGCTTCCGCAACGCCTACCCGGCCTTCGAGGGGGAATTGACCATCGGCGAGACTCCCGAGGACCGCCTGGAGCTCACCTGGCGCCAGGGCCCCCACGAGGCCACGGCGCGGATCGACCTGCGGGACTACGCCACGCGCATCGTCTACCGGGACACGGATTCCGGTGACCTGCGCGAAATGGCCGTCTGAGCGCCCCGCCGGGATTCTTTGGATCGACCGGGGCGGCGCTGACCCTATACGCTTCAAGGGCGGGGGGGGTGCTCATCCCCTGAAACGGGCGGCTGTCCGAGCCCTTTAGAGCGCCTGGGTCCCGGCGCAATGATATCCGTCGGGGTGATACGGTGTTCGAGGCCGTCACTGCGTCTGTCTATCGTCGGCAGCGCCGGGACTTAGGCGCTCTTGAGGGCGAGTTCTGCCCGTTTCAGGGGATGAGCACCCGCCCCGCCCGCGCGACCGTCCGCGACAGGAAGATCCCTCAGATCAAGGACTGTCTTCCTCAACCGTCCGCTACAGGCGCAAACCGCTTGCGGATAAACTGCGTCTCGGGCCGCCAGGCGGCCTTGCGACCCGATACTTGTTTATCCACAGGCGGCTAGCCCCCCGCCCGCCGGGCGCGCTCCAGGCGTTGCCCCTGGGAGGCCAGGCGGCGGGCCCAGCCGCTCTCCTCCTCCAGGTAGAGCCGCGCCAGCCGGTGGCATTCTTCGGCCTGCACCACATCCCCCAGCTGCAGCCAGGCCTCCACCAGATGGTAGTAGGCCGGGCCGTGATAGGCGTCCAGGCTCACGGCCTGCTCCAGGGCATGCAGGGCGGCATCGGCCTGCCCGCGAGCCAGGAGGGTCTCGCCCCTCTGGGTCAGGGCCGCCGCGGCACTGACCCGGGGGGTGGGGGCGGGTGCCGGCGCCGGGACCGGCGCGGGGGACTCCGGGGCCGGTGCGGTCTCCGGCACCGGGGGGGCGTGGCCGGGGGGCGGCAGAGGGATGCTGCCGCGGCAGCCGGCCATCCCGGCCAGCACGAGGGACGCCGCCAGCCAACGGGCGCTGTCAGAAACCTTCCACAAAGTCCTTGACCCCTTTCATGATCCCCCGGAAAAGGCGGCCGGGGGTGGGTTCCCTAAGGTCGGCGGGCAGATGGTCGGCCAAAAAAACCTCCGTCAGGCTCTCGGTGCAGGTGCCGTCCACGGCGGGGAAGCCGTCGGCTCCGCAGACCGTGCGCTCCACGACCCCGGGAGGCCTGCGGAAATCCATTCCCGAAAGCCGGTGGGGAATCGCCCGCACGAGCGCCGCCCAGATGGGCAGGGCCGCGCGGGCGCCGGAGGCCAGCATGGGATCGCCGTTGTCGAACCCCACCCACACCAGGGCCAGCAGGTCCGGGGTGTAGCCCACGAACCAGGCGTCCCGGAAATCGTTGGTGGTGCCGGTCTTGCCCGCCACGGGGATGGTGACGCCCATATCCGCCAGGCCGCGGGCGGTTCCGTCGCGCACCGCGCTGGCCAGCAGGGAGGTCATCAGGTAGGCCTGGGCCGGGGAGACGATGCGCGCGATGGTCATGTGGCGGCGCTCGAGCACCGTCCCCTGTTCGTCCCGCACCTCCCGCAAGGCCAGGGGGAAAGGCTCCAGACCGGCGGCGGCGAAAACACAATAGGCCCGCGCCAGTTCCAGGGGTTTGACCTCCAGGGCGCCCAGGGCCAGGGAAGGGTAGGCGTGCAGGGGGGTGGTGAAGCCGAAGGCGGCGGCCGTGTCCCGCACATGCTCCAGCCCCACTTGCATGGCCAGGTCCACGGAGGCCTGGTTGACCGAGCGGGCCAGGGCTTCCCGCAGACTCAGCCGCGGCTTGGCGTAGTCCGCGTAGTTTTTCGGCGACCAGGGTTTGCCGTCCACCTGGTAGGTGCGGGGCTCATTGACCAGGACCGAGACCGGGGTGAAACGCTCGAGAGCCGCCAGATAGACGAAGGGCTTGAAGGTGCTGCCGGCCTGCCGCAGGCCGGACGTCGCCCGGTTGAATTGGCTCACGGCATAGCGTCGCCCCCCCACCAGGGCCAGAATGGCCCCGGTTTTGGGCTGCATGACCACGACGGCTCCCTGGAGCCGGCGGGCCGGATCCGTGCGCTGGAGTTCGGGAATGCGCGCCTCCAGGGCCTCCAGCCCCTGCTCCAGGGCCTGCTCGGCCGCGGCCTGCACCATGGTGTCCAAGGTGGTGTGGATGGACAGCCCCAGGGAGGCCAGGGCCTCGGGAGTGTAAAGCTCGGCCAGTTGCGCCGAAAGAAAATCCACGAAATAGGGGGCCATGCGCAATTCGCCCTCGTAATCCGCCGGTCGGATCGGCTCCCGCAAGGCCGCCGCATGTTCGCTGTCGGAAATGCGCTCCGTGGCGCGCATGGCATCGAGCACCTGCCCCCGGCGCTGGAGGCAGCGCTCCGGCTGGAGAAAGGGGGAATAGGCGTTGGGCCCCCGGATGAGGCCCGCCAGGGCGGCGGCCTCCCCCAGGGAGAGGCGCTCCACGGGCTTGTCGAAATAAAACTGGGCCGCCTCCCCCACCCCGTTGATGGAAATGGAACCTTTCTGCCCCAGGTAGATCTCGTTGAGATAGATCTCCAGGATCTCATCCTTGCTGTAGCGCGCCTCGATCACCAGGGACAGCAGCAACTCCCGCAGCTTGCGCCGCAAGGTCCGCTCGGGGGTCAGGAAATAGTTCTTGGCCAGTTGCTGGGTGATGGTGGAGCCCCCCTGGCGCAGGGCGCCCTGGCGCAGATTGACCGCCAGGGCCCGCAGGACGCCCCGCCAGTCCACGCCATGGTGCCGATAGAAACGGTTGTCCTCGGCGGCCAGCACGGCCTGAACCAGATGGGCCGGGACGGCTTCCAGGGCCACCAGGCGCCGCTGTTCGCGCTCGGGACCGAAAAACAGGGCGATTTCCTCCGGTTCCAACTCCAGCAGGGGCAATTCCTCGCCGGTATCCGCCCGGCGCATCCCGGCCACCCGGTCGCCTTCCAGGCGCAGGCGCACCGGGAAGCCCCCCCTCTCGAACCCCGGGGTTTGCAGGTCGTGGAGAAAAATCTCCAGCCGGGGCCCGTCTAGGCGCATCTCCCCCTTGTTCCGGGGGGGCCTGCCGGTGGACCGGTAGCCCAGGCGTTCGAGCTTCTTGAGAAACAGGGCGCGGTCGATGCCCATCCCCGGATAGAGCAGGGTGCTGTCGGCGTACACCCGGGAGGGCACGCTCCAGCGCCGGCCCGAGAAGCGCTGCTCCACGTGGATGTAAAGGTAGGTGGCGTAGGCCGCGAGACCCAGCAGCATCACCAGCAGGAGGCCGGCGGCGGCGAGCGCCAGCCGGCGCAAGGGTCGTGATGGGCGAGGGGTGGCGGTCATGGGGGTTCGTTTCCGCAGCGGGCGCCCGAGCGCCCTGTTCCTGGGATCATGGGATGGGGTCCCTCGGCGGCCCGTGCCGGGGCCGGGAGACCCGCTCAACCGGCATCGGTTCCTACGTCAACCTTCGGGGTTGGCCTGGGCGGGTCCGCCGATCGGCCCTTGGGCCGAAAACGCCGGGAATGGTCAGCGGCCCGCGACGGGTGCCCGGCGGGAAACCCCCAGGGGCTGGCACCGTCCGGGCGCCTGGCACCGAGCGCTTGGTCCCCGCTGCCCCGATGGCGGCCCGGACGGCGGACCCACGCTCCGGAAGTTGAGTTCTAAAGCCTGCCCCCCGGCTTGGCAAGCATTTATTCCCCCGGCGCCTGCGGAGTTGACAAGACCGGCCCCGGCGTTTATCAAACGCCAGACAAGGAGCCCCGCCCCTTTCCCGCCGCCCCGTATCCGGAGAACCATGCCGCAGCCCACCCCTCCGCCGCCCTCCCCAACCACCCGCCGGGCCGTCTGGGGGTGGGCCATCTACGACTGGGCCAATTCGGCCTTCGCCACCGCGGTCATGGCGGGATTCTTCCCCGTCTTTTTCAAGGAATACTGGAGCGCCGGCACCGACGTCAACGTGAGCACCGCGCTGCTGGGCTACGCCAATTCCCTGGCGAGCCTGGTCGTCGCCGCGGGCGCCCCCCTCCTGGGAGCCCTGGCCGACCGCACCGGCCGGCGCAAACGCTGGCTGCTGGTGGGCGCCTTCGGAGGCGCCCTGGCCACCGCCGGGCTCTTCGGCGTGGGCCGCGGCCAGTGGGGGGCGGCCGTGGCCTTCTACGCCGTGGCCACGGTGGGATTCGCGGGGGCCAATATCTTTTACGACAGCCTGCTGCCGAGTGTGGCTCCCGATCACCGCCTGGAGGCCGTCTCCAGCCTGGGCTACGCCATGGGCTACCTGGGGGGCGGGCTGCTCTTTCTGCTCACCGTGAGCATGACCATCTGGCCTCCCGTCTTCGGACTGCCGGATACGGCCGCGGCCGTGCGCTGGTCCTTCGTTCTGGCGGCCTTGTGGTGGGGGGGGTTCACGCTTTTCACCGCGCGCTGGGTCCCCGAGCCGGTCCGCACCCCCACGGCCGGCCCCTCGGGCCAGATGCCGCTGTCGGGCTGGCGCCAGGCGCTGCGCACCTTCCGGGACCTGGCCGGCCAGAGGAGGATCCTCCTCTTCCTGCTGGCCTACTGGTTCTATATCGACGGCGTGGACACCATCATCCGCATGGCTGTGGACTACGGCCTCTCCCTGGGGTTCACGTCCCGGGACCTGATTCTGGCCTTGTTGATGGTACAGTTCATCGGTTTTCCCGCAGCCCTGGTTTTCGGGCGCCTGGGGGAGCGCTGGGGGGTGCGCCGGAGCCTCTTCCTGGGTATCGGGGCCTACATGGCCATCACCGTGGCCGGCGCCGCCATGACCCACCGGAACCACTTCTTCGCCCTGGCGGCGGCCATCGGCTGCTTCCAGGGGGGCATCCAGGCTCTCAGCCGTTCGTACTATGCCCGCCTGATCCCCCGGGAGCGCGCGGGGGAGTATTTCGGCATCTACAACATGATGGGCAAGTTCGCCGCCATCCTGGGACCGGCCCTGATGGGCACCGCGGGTCTGGCGGTGCGCCGCCTCCTGATGCCCCCGGAACCTTCCCCCGCGCAGCTGCGCGCCGTGGCCGAAACCGCCTCCCGCGCGGGCATCCTGGCGGTGCTGGTGCTCTTTGTGGCCGGAGCGGTCCTGCTGTATTGGGCGGAGCGCCCCCCCCGGCACCCCGGGCCGGCGGCCTGACCGGCGGTGGACCATCTGCGCGGCGGGCCGCAAAGCAAGGCGCGGCGCGATGCGCAGATGGTCCACCGCCTGCCGAGCCGCGGCCAGGGCCTTCCACCCCTTGCGCTCAAGGGGCCTTCCGCCCTCCCAGGGCCTCCATGAGGGCGGCCGCACGGTTGGAAAAAACCCAATCCACCCCACGCGCCACTTCCCGGTGGAGGATCCCCCGGGACTCCACGAAGCCCGTGCCCACCTTCTGCCCGCAGGCGTGGTGGCGCTTGAGGCAACGCCGGCCCACCAGGAGATAGTGGCCGGCCAGGCCGGCCAGGCCCTCGGCCCGCGCCCAGCGGCTGAGACGATGGGTGTTCAGCTGGGCCACGGCCAGGCAGGCGTCGGGGAAGGCGAAGGGCACCAGACGGAAAACCCCCGGTTCCAGGCCGAGAAAATGGAAATCCCGGCCGGGGGCCAAGGGGTCCAGGGTCTCGGCCAGAATGCGCGCCTGGCGCGCGGGCTCCGGCCAGCGCTCAGCCTTGATCTCCAGCATGAGGTGGAGCCTGCCGCCGCAGGTGTCCAGCACTTCGGCCAGCGTGGGAATCAGGGGGTAGCGCCGCCTCAGGGTGGGGAAATCCAGTGAATCGATGCGCCCGCCGCCCCCGAACAGACGGCGGCAGTCCGGATCGTGGGAGATTACCGGCACAAGGTCGCGGGTCCAGCGCAGGTCGCACTCGACCCCCCAGACACCGGCTTCCCGGCTGCGCCGGAAGGCCGCCAGGCTGTTTTCCAGCCGTTCCGGAGCGTGGTGATCCCCCCGGTGGGCAACGATGCGGGCCGCTCCCGGAAGAAGGCCCCCCGGGAGCC
>DJGG01000281.1:0-22472 GCA_002432195.1 Desulfobacteraceae bacterium UBA5852 | reverse complement strand
CCGGCCGCCGCAAATCCCGGTCGGGTTCAGTTGACGATGAGCACCGAGGACTCCCGCGCCAGTTGCAGGACCTTGTGGGAGACGCTGCCCAGCAGGATTTCCTTGATCCCCGACAGGCCCCGGCGGCCCACGACGATCAGGGCCTGGCGGCTTTCGGCCGCGTTGACGATATCCCGGGAAACCCCCTGCCGGCGGATCTCGGCGACGACCTGCACGCGCCGGGGGTTGAAACCGGCTTCCAGCAGAAGGGCTTTGGCCCGCTCGCCGGCCTCCAGCACCAGGGATTTCTTCTTGTCCTCCAGGAGGCAGAAATCCGACTGGTGGCTCCGGAACAAGGGGGTCAGTTCCGGGCTGTTCATGTCGCACATGGTGGCCGTGTCGGGCAGCACGCTGAAGAGGGTGACCTCACTGTCGTTGCGGAAGACCTCCGCCACGTACTCCACCGCCCGCAGGGCATTGGCCGAATCGTCGATGGCGATCAGGATTTTCTGGGGCATGGGCCTGGCCTCCTTGGTTGTGGGGGGGGGAAGGGTGGGCGCCGGAGCCGGGGGCGCGGGGTGCCTTCAGAAGACGGGATGCCCTAAAATAGGCGTTTTCCGCCGTCTTGGCAAGCCTGGGGTGAGGGCCGGGAGGGGTACAAGGCCCCGGCCGGAAACGATGGTAAGCCCCCGGGCCGGCCTTGGGTGCCGCCGGGCCCGCCGGCCGGGTCCGCGCAGACCCGCGCGGCTCAAACCGCGGCGGCCGCGGAAACCCCCTTGCTGAAATCGGTGGGCACCGTGGTCGCCCGGCCGGCCAGTTCCCGATCCAGCATGAGCAACCCGTGGGGGTTGTCCTTGATCAGCTTGAGCTGGGCGATCATGTCGTTGTCGTTTTCCTCTTCCTCCACCTGCTCGCTCACGTACCACTGGAGGAAAATCCGGGTGGCATGGTCCTTCCCGGCGATGGCCAGATCCATGAGGTCGTTGATGCAGCGCGTCACGAACTGCTCGTGCTCGAGGGTCTTGGTGAACATCTCCAGGGCCGAGGCAAACCGCGCCGGAGGCTCGTCGATGGCCTTGAGCTCGACCGCCCCCCCCTGGCTGTGGAGGTATTCGTAAAACTTCATGGCATGGAACATTTCCTCATGGTACTGTACCATGAACCAATTGGCAAAACCCTTGAGCCCCATGGCGTTGGCCTGGGAAGACATGGCCATGTAAAGGTAGGCGGAGTACATTTCCCGGTTCATCTGGGCGTTGAGGGCCGCCGTCATCTGGTCGCTGATCATGTTTGCTGCTCCTTCGCTGCGCGGGTTATCCACAGCCTGTTAGCGGATGGCCTGGGACCTCCAGGGGTTCGAATGCGCGCCATATCCTGTCCGGCAGCCATAATGGGCACAAACGGGATCAAGTCAATCGCCGGCGCCCCGCCCGCGACGCCCGTAGCAGCCTGTGGATAAACTGCGTCTCGGGCCGAAAGGCTGCGTTGCGACCCTCGGGAAAATGCTCACAACCCTTGAGGTTGCTGCGCTTTTCCCATCGGGTTGCGCCTTGCCTTTCGACCCGATACTTGTTTATCCACAGGCTGACAGGCGGTGGATAAACGGCGTCTCGGGCCGCAAGGTCCCGCCGGCGCCCGGATTGCAGCCAGCGGGGACAGGCTCGCCACCCATCCCGCCAGGCGGAATGGCGTTGCTTTTCCCATCCGGCTGCGCCTTGCCTTGCGGCTCGATGCGTGCCTGGCCGAGGCCTGTTGGCCGGCGGTCCCCGCGAGCGCAAATGCCTTGACACGACCGGCGCATTCCCTTAGCCTCCCCACGTCGCGGAGGCCCGGGCGGCCGGGGCTTACGGCCATGCGGGCCGGCTGCGAAACCGCCCCGGCCTCTCGGCCGAGGGCGGAACCTCAACCCTGGCAGGAGTCCTCCCATGCGCCTTTTCCGCCCCCCCGTGCGGTCCTGGGGTCTGTGCCTTTTGCTGGCGGCGGCTCTGATGGTGCCGCGCCTCGCTGCCGCTGCCGAGCGCCTGCGCATCGGGATCCTGCCGGTGGTGGACACGCTGCCCCTGCAGGTGGCCGACGTGGCGGGGGACTTCGCCGCGCAAGGGCTGCCCGTGGAGCTGATGGCCTTCCAAAGCGCCCTGGAGCGCGACGCGGCCCTCCAGGCCGGAGAGCTGGACGGCTATTTCGGCGACCTGCTCAACACCATCCTGCTCATGCGGGCCGGCGAGCACTTGCGCATCGTCACCACGGTTTTCCGTACCCACCCCGACCACCGCATGTTCGGCGTGGTCACCGCCCCGGGTTCGCCCCTGGTGACGGCCGGGGACCTGGCGGGCCGGGCGGTGGCGATTTCGCGCGCCACCATCATCGAGTACCTCCTCGATCGTCTGCTGGCCGCCGGCGGCGTCGACCCCGGGGCGGTGGAGAAGCAGGACATCAAGAAGATTCCCCTCCGGCTCCAGATGGTCCTGGCCGGGCAGGTTCCCGCGGCCCTGCTGCCCGAGCCGCTCCTGACCCTGGCGGAGTCCAAGGGGGGGCGGGTATTGCTCGACGACCGCGCCCTCGACATGAGCGAAACCATTCTGGCCCTCACCGGCAAGGCCCTGGAGCGGAACCCCGACCTGGGCCCGCGCTTCCTGGCCGCCTACCGCGCCGCCGTGGAGCGGATCAACGCCGCCCCCGAAAATTTCAAGGACCTGCTGGTCTCCCGCACCCAGTTTCCCCTGCCGGTGAAGGACCGCTACCGGGTGCCGGTCTTTCCGCCGGNNCGCCGGTGGCGCCCCCCAGCCCCGCCGACGTGGCCGCCGTGCAGGACTGGCTGGAGGCCAACGGCATGGGCGGAGCGCGGCTGGATTACGCCGACGTGGTGCTGAACCCCTGACGGGAGCCCGATGATCGCCGTCTCCGAGCTGACCAAGAGCTTCCCCCCGGCCGGGGGCCTGGTGCTGGACCGGATCTCCTTCGAGGTCCCTGCGGGCCAGACCCTGGCGGTCATCGGACCGTCGGGGTGCGGCAAGTCCACGCTGCTCTATATCCTGGCCGGCCTGCTGCCCCCCACCTCGGGGACGGTGGCCATGGAAGGGCCTTCGGGAGGGGCCGCCGGCCGGCCGGCCATCATTCTGCAGGATTTCGGTCTCTTCCCCTGGAAGACCGCCGCCGAAAACATCGCCCTGGGGCTGAAGCTCCACGGGTGCCCGGCGGCCGAACGGCGACGGGCCACCGTGAACCTCCTGCGGGAAATGGGTCTGGACGGGATGGCCCACCACTACCCGGTGCAGCTCTCCGGCGGCCAGAAGCAGCGCGTGGCCATCGCCCGGGCCCTGGCCACCAAGCCCGCCTTGCTCCTCATGGACGAGCCCTTCTCCTCCCTGGACGCCCTGACCCGCGAACACCTCCAGGCCATCCTGCTGGCCACCTGGCGGCGGACCGGCGTGAGCTACATCCTGGTCACCCACAGCGTGGAGGAAGCCGTCTTCCTGGGCCGCTGCGTGCTGGTGCTCACCGATCGCCCCACACGGGTCAAGGCCGTCATCGACAACCCCGATTTCGGCGCCGCCGATGCGCGCCTGCACGATCGCTATTTCCAGCGCGTGCGCCAGGTGCGCCGGGCCATGGAGGGTTGAAATGGGGGTGATCGGGCGCTACCTGGCGGCGGTGGGCCTGCTGCTGGCAGCCTGGAAAGCGGCCGCCGCGGCCCTGGATGTGGGCATGCTGCCGCCTCCCGAGGCCGCCTTCCAGGCCCTTGGGGCCGCGGTGAAAACCGGGGCTTTCTGGCGCCACTTCCTGGCCAGCGCCGGCCGGGTGGCCGGGGCCATGGGCCTGGCCTGGCTGGCGGCGTTTCCCGCCGGGGTGCTGCTGGGCTACTACCGTGGGGCGGACCGGATCCTGTCGCCCTTCGTGTTTCTCACCTACCCGGTGCCCAAGATCGTGCTCCTGCCCGTGTTCCTGGTCCTTTTCGGCCTGGGGGATCTTCCCAAGATCCTGATGATCGCGCTGATCATCGGCTACCAGATCCTGGTGGCCACCCGGGACGGGGTGCGCAACCTGGACCGGAAATACGTGGATTCCTTCAATTCCCTGGGGGGCCGCCCCCTCCAGATGGTCCGCCACGTGCTGATTCCGGCCGCCCTGCCCCACGGCTTCACCGCCCTGCGGGTGGGCACGGGCACCGGAATCGCCGTACTGTTCTTCGTGGAGTCCTTCGCCACCTCCTCCGGGCTGGGGTATTTCATCATGGATGCCTGGGGGCGGTTCAACGCCCTGGACATGTTCAGCGGCATCATCGGCATGAGCCTTCTGGGGGTGCTGCTTTACGAGGTGTTCAACTACCTGGAGAAAACCGTCTGCGCCTGGCGCCTGCTGGAAAGCGGCCGTGCCGGGGAGGGGGAGGCCTCCGGGGCGGTGATGGGCCAGATCCGCGATTTCGGGCGCATGATCAAGTTCAGCCACACGGTGTTCGCCCTGCCCTTCGCCCTGGCGGCAGTGGTGCTGGCCCACCGCCATGCGCCGGTGGACCCGGGACAGTTGCTGTGGATCCTGGCGGCCATGGTGGGCGCACGCTCCGCGGCCATGGGGTTCAACCGCATCGTGGACGCGCGTTTCGACCGGCTCAACCCCCGCACGGCCGACCGGGACATTCCCCGGGGGCGCATCAGCGTCCGGACCGCGGCGGTCTTCGTGGTGCTGTGCGCCGCGCTTTTCGTGCTGGCGGCCGGCATGCTGAGCCGCCTCTGCCTGGTGTTGTCCCTGCCGGTGCTCGTGATCCTTCTGCTCTACTCCTACACCAAGCGTTTCACCAGCCTGTCCCACCTCTACCTGGGGTTTGCCATCTCGCTGGCGCCCCTGGGGGCCTGGATCGCCGTGACGGGCCGCTTCGAAGCCCCGGTGCTGACCCTATGCCTGGCGCTGCTCACCACCATCGCCGGGTTCGACATTCTCTATGCCTGCCAGGACACCGATTTCGACCGGCGCGCCGGGCTCCTTTCCATCCCGGCCCGCTGGGGGCCGGAGACGGCCTTCCACGTGGCCGCCGCCCTGCACCTGGCGGCGTTCGGCTTTTTTTTCGCCGTTCACCTTGTGTTCGACATGGGGCCGGTGTACCTTGCGGCCCTGGTGGTGATCGGGGCCTTGCTGGTGCTGGAGCACCGCCTGACGCGGCCCCACGACCTGAGCCGCATCCAGCTGGCTTTCTTCAACGTCAACGGCGCCATCTCCCTGGTGCTCTTCTTCGGGATCCTGGGCGACGAGCTGCTGCGCTAGGCGGCGCTCCCAGGGACCCCCAAAGCACGGATTCCCACGTGGCCACCCGCAATCCCCAAAGACTCGTGGTGGGCATCACCGGCGCCTCCGGGGCGGTCTACGGCGTGCGCCTGGTGCAGGCCCTGCTGGAGCGCCCGCTGGAGGTGCACCTCATTGTCACGCCCGACGGGCGCAAGGTCCTGGACCATGAACTGGGGCTGGAGGGCGACGTGGCGGCCATTCTCCAGCGGGATTACGGCGGCGGCCGCCACCCCGCGGCCCGGCTGCGGGACCACGCCCCGGAAAGCTTCTTCGCCCCCCCGGCGAGCGGTTCCTTCCGCCACGACGGCATGGTGGTGGCGCCCTGCTCCATGAAGACCCTGGCGGCCGTGGCCGCCGGCCTGGCGGACAACCTCCTCAACCGGGCGGCCGACATCTGCCTCAAGGAACGGCGGCCCCTGGTGCTGGTGCCCCGGGAAACCCCCTTGAGCCGCATCCACCTCCGCAACATGCTCCGCGTCAGCGAGGCCGGCGCGGTGGTGCTGCCGCCCTCTCCGGGATTCTATCACCGACCCCGGAACGTTTCCGACCTGGTGGATTTCGTGGTGGCCCGGATACTCGATCAACTGGGCTTGCCCCACGAGCTCCTGGCCCCCTGGGGGTCTGAATGAGCGGACCGCAGCGCTGGTTTCGCCACCTGGGGGAGTTCATCGAGGCCCTGCGCCGGGCCGGCGAGCTCAAGGTCGTCTCCCGCCCGGTGTCCCGGCACCTCGAGATCAGCCGCCTCACCGACGCCGAGTCCAAGAGTCCCGGCGGCGGCCGGGCGTTGTATTTCGAACAGGTGATTGATTCGCCCTTCCCGGCGGCCACCAACCTCTTCGGCAGCTCCCGGCGGATCGGGATGGCTCTGGGGGTGGATGACCTGGACGAGCTGGGGGCCCGGGTGCGGGCCCTCATCGAGATGGCGCCGCCCCAGGGATTGCGGGACATGCTGGGCCTGCTCCCCACGGCCCTGTCCGTGACGCGCTTTTTCCCCCGGCGCTGCCGGAAGCGGCCGGCGCCCTGCCAGGAGGTGGTGCTCACGGGGAAGGACGTGGACCTGGGGCAGCTGCCGGTGCTCCACTGCTGGCCCAAGGATGCCGGCCCCTTCATCACCCTGCCCCTGGTGTTCACCCGCAGTCTGGCCAGCGGCCGCCGCAATTGCGGCATGTACCGGCTGCAGGTCTTCGACCGCTGCACCACCGGGATGCACTGGCACATCCACAAGGACGGCTCCAGCTATTACAACGAATACCGGCGCGCCGGCCGGCGCATGCCCGTGGCGGTGGCCATCGGGGCCGACCCGGCCACGATCTACGCCGCCACCGCGCCCCTGCCGCGCAACGTGGACGAGATGATCCTGGCGGGCTTCATCCGCAACCGCCCGGTGGAAATGGTCCCCTGCCGCACGGTGGACATGGAGGTGCCGGCCGAGGCCGAATTCGTGCTGGAGGGGTATGTGGACCCGGGGGAGCTGCGCCGCGAGGGCCCCTTTGGGGACCACACCGGCTACTACTCCCTGGCCGACGACTACCCGGTCTTCCATGTGACGGCCGTCACCCACCGCCGCTGCCCGGTCTACTGCGCCACCCTCGTGGGGCGCCCCCCCATGGAAGACTGTTACCTGGCCAAGGCCACCGAACGGCTCTTCCTGCCCCTGCTCCAGGCGGCTTTTCCGGAGATCCAGGATTACTGGCTGCCCTGGGAAGGCGTGTTCCACAACATCGTGGTGGTGGCCATCGACAAGCAGTACCCGCTCCACGCCCAGAAGGTCATGTCGGGGCTCTGGGGCCAGGGGCAGATGAGTTTCTGCAAGGCCATCGTGGTGGTGGACCGGGGGGTGGACCCCAAGGACCCGGCCCAGGTCATGGGGCGGCTGCTGGAAACATTCGACCCCACGAGCGATCTGACCTTCACCCGGGGGGTCCTGGATGTCCTGGACCACTCCGCGCCCACCGCCCATTTCGGCAGCAAGGTGGGGCTCGACCTGACGGAGCGGATCGCCGGCGAACCACCCCGCCGGGCGCCCGCCACGGTCTCCGCAGCCGCGCCGGAAGGGGAGTCCCTGGCGGCCCTGCTCCGGGGGAAGGTGGACGGGGTCGTGCACGCGCGCGCCTGTGTCCCCTTCGGGGGCGGGGGGAGTGCCCCCCGGCGCAACCGTTTGCTTCTGGTGGCCGTGGCCAAGCCCGGGGATCGCGCCGGCAAGGCCTATGCCGCCCAATTGCTGGCCCTGCCGGAGCTGGCGGCCTTCAACCTGATCCTGCTCTATGACGCCGGCATCGATCTGGCGGATGCCTCGCTCACCCTCTGGAAGCTCTTCAACAACACCGATCCTTCCCGGGATCTCCATTTCAGCGGGGCCCGCTGCGTCGTGGACGCCTGCCGCAAGGACCCCTCGGACGGCCACACCCGGGAATGGCCGGACGAGTTGTCCTTCGATTGACCCTTTCCGGGGCCTGGCAGGCTGTGGATAAACAAGCATCCGGCTGAAAGAGCGGAGCCACCTCGAGGGATGGTGAGCAGTTTCGCGAGTGCCGCAATCCCGCCGTCGGCGGGACCTTTCGGCCCGAGGCGCAGTTTATCAATAGCCTGCTTGCCCGGTGGCGCGGGGTCCCGCCGCCAGCGGGCCACCCCTGCGCGGCGTCAGGCGGGTTCCATCTCGGGCGGTGGGGCGGTTTCCAGGGCACAGACCGTCTTGCAGACCGACAGGGCCCCGCAGATGGCGTCGATGGCGCTGTCCAGGGCCAGGGTGGCCGTGTTGATGAGCAGGTCGTAGGCCTCGGGGGCGGCGACATCCGCATGGAAGTACTTGCGCACGAAGGCCCGCCGTTCGGCGTCGGTCTTGGAGATGCGCCGGCGGGCCTCGGCCACGGGGATGCCATGGAGTTGGGCCACCTGGCGGGCCCGGAACTCGAAGGGTGCGATCACCCGCACGCTCAAGCGCAGCTCGGGGGGCAGGATGTAGTTGGCGCCCCGGCCGATGAGCACCGCCTGGCCGTGGCGGCCGATGGTGCCCACCACCTTCATCAGGTGCTTCATGTACTGGTCGGGCCACAGGTGCCGGCTGTCCACCAGGGAGGCAACCCACTCCTCCAGCACGTTGAGGCCCTTTTCGTCCAGGGTGGCCACGAGACTCGCGCTGACGTTGGCGCTGCGGGCCATCTCGTGGAGCACCTCCTGGTGAAAAAGGTCGTAACCCAGGCGTTCGGCCACCTTCTCCCCGATGATCCGGCCACCGCTGCCCGGCTCCCGGGAGATGGTCACGATGGGGATCGGCCGAGGGGCGCTGCGCGTGCGTTCGGTTTGACTGAAATGCCATTTGCGCAACTGTTCCTCGGTGAGCTTTTCGATGGATTTCATGGCGCCTCCTTTTCCCCGGCGGTCTCGAGGGCAACCATGGGTGCCGGGCGCCGGGGTGTGGTTCTGTGCGCGTCTGTGCCCGCGGTCAGCCGGCCTCCGGGCACATCTCCAGGCAGCAGTCCTCGCAGCCCATATCGATGCAGCATTCCTCCCGGCTCAGGCCGAAATAGTCGCAGGGGTCGACGTAGCAGCCGCAGGCCTTTTCGTCGAAGCAGGCGGCGGGGTCCTCGAAATCCCAGGTGCAGTCCGGTCCTGTTTCCGGGGAGGCGGGGGCCTCCGTCGGAGGTATGGATTGGCGGGTAGCGGTCATGGCCGTGTCCTCCTCGGTGAATGGGCATTCGGGGCCCGTCCGGACCCCTCGGGGCGTTTGGTGTACGCCCCGTTGAATGGATAATACCGGCATGGCGGGGCACAAGGCAGTGCGGCCGAAAAGCCGGGAGAGCCGCGCGGCGGCTCGGCTTCCCGGGGACGGCGTTGCCAGGTCGGTCCCGGACCGCGGGAATCCGGGTCATCACAAGGGGGTGCGATGCAGATTCTGATGATGGTCTATGACGTGGCCTTCGACGAGGAGGTCATGGAGGCCCTTTCACGCTGCCACCTCTCCGGCTACACCAAGTGGAGCCGGGTGGTGGGCGCCGGCGAACGTTCCCAGCCGCGCCTGGGAACGGCGGTGTGGCCCGGGCACAACTGCGCGGTGCTCATGGCCTTGGAAAATGGCGGGCTCGCCGAGGTGACTCCGGTCCTGCAGGGGCTTTACCGGCGGATGGGGGAAAAATCGCTGGCGGTCTTCGGCTGGACGGCGGAGCGCCTGATCTGACGCGCGCGCGGCCGGGGGTCTCGCGGGGCCCGGAGCCCGAGGGGGGATCACCCGGCCGGGGGCGCGTCAGCCCGCGTCGTCCACGGCGAACCCCTCCACCAGCCCCTGGATCAGATCCCGTAGAGGGGGTTCCAGAGTCCTGCGTCGGGGGTAGAGGGCCAGGCCTTCCTGCCAGGTGAAGTCCACGGCGTCCAGGACGGCGGCGATGCGGTACTCGCCATGGGGACCGTAGGTCTCGGCCGGCGTATACTCCACGAAGAGCATGCGTTGCGGGGGGATCCGGAAGCGATGGCTGACCTGGGTGGCGATGTGGCTGTTGGCGCTGCGCACGGTCACCTGCCCCTTGAGCATGCCGTCCTGGGGAAGATCCGCGGCCACCACCACCATCGGTCGCAGGTGCATCACCCCCCCGCGGTGCGGCCGGTTCAGATCGAAGATCCACAGGCGGCAGCGTCCGCTGGCCAGCCTGAGCTTGCCGCCGAAGCCCTCCCACTCGAAAATATCGTCATGGATTCGCATGTCGGTCATCCGGTTGTTGGCGCCCTTGATCCCCCGGCCGCTAACCCCGCGTCAGGGCGCCGTAGATGCGCAGGAGCTTGTCCGGCAGGTCGCTCACGTCTGAAATGACGTTGTGGTGCACTTGCCCGTAAAGCTCGTCCAGCTGCGTGTTGCCCGGGAGGTTGACGGTGATGGCATGGGTGGCGATGTTGCCCGACTGCGCTTCCCAGAGGGCGCGGCGCGTATCGTCGATGGCATAGGCCTGCTTGTAGTCGAGGTCGTTGGGGAAACCGTCCCCCAGCAGGATCAGCAGGCGCACACGGGAGTCGGCCCGGAGCAGCTCCTGGGTGGCCCGGCGCACGGCGGCGCCCATGCGGGTGCTGCGCTGGGGCTGCAAGGCCCCGATGTGGGCGCGGACGGTATCCCCCAGCGGCTCGTCGAAGTCCTTGACCCGGAAATAGTCCACCCCCAGACGGCCCGTGCCCGAGTAGGCGGCGATGGCATACCGGTCCCCCAGGCGCTCCAGCGCCTGGCTGAACAGCACCAGGGCCTCCTTGGCCACTTCCAACACGGAGCTCCCGGTTCCGCTGACCGGATTGGCGGTGGAGCGCGACACGTCGACGAGCAGCAGGACCGCTACGTCGCGGTGCTGCTTGAGCCGCTTGATGTAGAGGCGCTCGGATGGCCAGCGGCCCATTTTGCGGTCCAGGGCGAACTCCAGCAGGGCGCGATAGTCCAGGTCGTCGCCCTCCACCCAGCGGCGCAGGATTTGCAATTCCTGGGGCTTGAGCAGCTCGAAGGCCTTGCCCACGCGCTGCACCAGGCCCGCGTGCCGCTGGAGCATGCGGGCATAATGGTCGCCGGCCGCGGCCGGCACCTGCCGGTCGCGCACGCGTACGTGGCGGTGGAGGTAGTCGCCGGTAGTCCGGTCCCATTCCCGGAACCAGTGGACCCGGACCACGTCCTCCTCGTCTTGCGGGGGCTGGGACGCGGCCTGGCGCAGCAGCCGGGCGGTCTCCGGGTCCAGGCGGTCCCAGGCCGCCGGGAGGTCGCCGGCGCCGCCGTCCGCGTCCGCCCTCAAGCCCTGGAGAACCTCCGGCGACAGGGAGCCGTTATCCCGGATCAATTGCTGCAGCAGGTCCCCCCGAAAGATCTCCAGGCCGCGGGCCCGCAAATGACGGTAAAGGGCTTCGGCCCGCCGGGCGATGTCGCTGAAGGCCGCCCGAAAAGCCTCCGGGCGGAGCCGCCGGCGCCAGGGGGGCGACCAGGCGGCGGCGTCGGCCGCCGGCAAGTCCTCCAGCCGGTCGTAGATCCGGCAGGTGGCTTCGGCGCTGGCCTCGACCGGGGGGTCGACGACCTCCATAAGCGACGTGAAGCGCATCCAGGCCTCCCGGCACAGGGCCAGACGCCAGGGGTCTCCGCCGGCGGAGGCCTCCGGGGAGAGGCCCAGCGCCAGGCAGCCGTAGAGCGCGTCGAGCGCCCCGGACGCCGGATGGCCCGGCGGCGGCTCCCGCAGGATGGGCAAATGGCGCCGGACCAGGCCCGGGTAGCGCTGCGCCAGCCGCTGCCGCAGGCGGCCGTGCTCCACGGCGGTGAAGATGGCGGCGGCCAGGGCGGGTTGCCCGAAGCAGCCCCAGAAGCGTTCCAGGTCGGTCAGCAGGGGGGCCTGGGGCTCGCGGGCGGCGGCGTCGGCCGCCGCGACTCCGGCCCGCCGGCGGCAGGCGGGCATTTCCAGGGCGCGCTCCAGATCGAAGGCGAAGGTGTTGAATTCGATCACCGCCGATTCGAACCGCGCCATGGCCTCGACCAGCCGCTGGTTGGCCTCCCGGGAAGGGAAAATGCCCATCTCGGCGGGCAGGAAAAGGGCGCGTCCGTCCGTGGCGACGGCTCCGCCGGGCGGGACGCCGCTCCCGGCTTCGGGCGGCCAGTCGGCCAGCGGCCGGATGGGGATCTCCCGCCCGCAACGGGCGCGCAGGTAGGCCGCAAGGGCCGGGCGCAGGTCTTCCAGGGCAACGCTCACCTGGAGGTCGTGGCACAGCCGCCGGGCCCGGGAGGAGACCAGCGCGAGGAAACGGATGCCGGCGCGCGGATCCGCGCGGGCCTCGCGCATGGCCCGGGTGACGAAAAGCTCGAGCCCGGCGGCGTCCAGGCGCTCCAGGCCCCGGTCCAGGCCTTCCAGGAAGGCGTCCAGGAGGCGGACATCCAGCGGGGCCAGGCGCTCCATCTGGGTCATGCGGCGGTGGCGCGCCTCCGGGGGCATGGCCAGGACCGCACGGGGGATCCGGTGCCCCAGGTTCAGGAGCTGGTGATAGGTCAGGTGGCGGTCGAAGACCGCCTGGAGCAGCACCAGAAAGTGTTGGGCCCCCTTCCGGTCGCCGCCCTCCAGGAGCTGGTCCAGGGCCCGGAGGGGTTCCCGGACCAGGTAGAGCCCCTTGGCCATCAAGACGCCCAGGCAGCGGTGGAAGGCGGCGGTCAGTGCAGGATCCCCGGTCAGGAGCACGGGCACCAGATGCTGGGCCACCAGGCGGCCCAGGCCCGCCCCCTGGCGGCCGGACCGGCGCACCGCCCGGCGGTATTCCTTCAGCCAGGGTCGGCCGCCGCCGTCCAGGAGCCGCGCGAAGCCGGCGGCGGCGGCCTGGCCGAAATGGATCTCCTTGTCCACGGCCCAGAGGATGGTGTCCACCATGGCCCGACCGTCCGCCTCCCCCAGACCCGCGGTTCCCGCCGCCAGGCAGCGGGCCATGGCGGGATCGAGCGCGTTCAAGGGCTGCAGGAAGGCGGGGGAAGGCATGGGACTCCGGTGCATGGCCGCGCCGTGGGACGGCTCAGAAAAAATCGGCGACCAGGGCCTCCAGGGTGGCCAGGAGGCGCGGATCGTCGGTGAGGGGCTGGCAGACCGCCGCCCGGCAAGCCGCCGGGGCGGGAATCCCCCCCCGGATCAGCTGGGCGGCGGAAATCAGCAGGCGCGTGCTGGCGCCTTCGGTCAGGCCGTGCTCGCGGATGGTGCGGATGCGGTTGGCCAAGGCCACCAGGGGCTCGGCCACCTCCGGACCGATCCCCCCTTCGTGGGCCACGATGCGGGATTCCGGCTCCGGGGGCGGGTAATCGAAGGCCAGGCTGACAAACCGCTGCCGTGTGCTCGGCTTCAGGTCCTTGAGAATGGACTGGTAACCGGGGTTATAGGAGATGACCATCATGAAATCGGGATGGGCCTCGATGGTTTCGCCCTTTTTGTCGATGGACAGCAGGCGCCGGGTGTCGGTGAGGGGGTGGATGACCACCGTGGTGTCCTTGCGGGCCTCCACGATTTCATCCAGATAGCAGATCGCCCCCTGGCGCACCGCCGTCGTGAGGGGGCCGTCCTGCCAGACCGTCTGGTCGTGGGCCAGCAGGTAGCGCCCGATCAGATCGGAGGCGAAGNNGAAGAGGTCCTCGTGGCAGGCCACGGTCACCAGGGGACGCCCCAGCCGCCAGGCCAGGTGCTCGACGAAGCGGGTTTTGCCGCAGCCGGTGGGCCCCTTGAGCATCACCGGCAGCCGGGCGCCGGCCGCCGCTTCGAACAGGCGGATTTCATCCCCCGCACTCAAGTAATACGGTTCACGACCGATATGGCGCAGCAGGGTGTCGGGCATGGGGTGTCGAGCCTTCTCTGGGGTGTCAGGGGACGTCCTCCGGCCGCTGGGGCGGCCGGTCGGGGCAACGTGCCGGGGTCGCCGGCACCCCCCTTTCGGATCGATGGAAACGGCGCGCGCCCCGGCCCGGGCGCCCGCTTTGGCCTTGTCTTGGGGGTCGGGGTGTAATACCCTGGCCACCTTAGGACTTGCAACAGGAACCCACTATGAAAGAGCATCCGGACATCCATCGCCTCGCTTGCGGGGACAAGGAAGTGACCCTCATCGGCACGGCCCATGTCTCCAAGGCCAGCGCCACCCTGGTGGCCGAGGTGATCGCCGCCGAGCACCCGGACACGGTGTGCGTGGAGCTGTGTGAATCCCGCCTGCAGAGCATCCGCCAGGCCGCCCGCTGGCAGGAGATGGACATCATCCGGGTCATACGCGAGAAGAAGGCCTTCCTGCTGCTGTCCAACCTGCTGCTGGCCTCCTTCCAGAGGCGGATCGCCGACCGCATGGATATCCGCCCGGGCCAGGAAATGATCGCGGCCCTGGATGCGGCCGAGGCGGCAGGGGCCCAGATCTGCACGGCCGACCGCGATATCCGGGTGACCCTCGCCCGCACCTGGCGCACCATGGGGCTGTGGGCCAAGGCCAAGCTGCTGTTCCAGATGCTTTTGTCCTTGGGGGAGATCGAGGATCTCAGCGCCGAGGATATTGAAAAGATGAAGCAGGCGGACATGCTGGACACGATCCTCTCGGAGGTGGGCTCAGCCCTGCCGCAACTGCATGCCATCCTCATCGACGAGCGGGACCAATACCTGGCGCACAAGATCCGACATGCTCCCGGGCAGCGGGTCGTGGCCGTGGTGGGCGCCGGGCATGTGCCGGGAATCAAGGCCTATTGGGACCTCCCGGGGGACCTGGTCGCCCTGGAAACCGTGCCGCCCCCCAAGACCGCGTTCAAGGTCCTGGGCTGGCTGCTGCCCCTGGCCATCCTGTGCCTGTTCGCCTACGGGTTCTACCGCGGGGGAACCTCCGCCGGCTCCGACATGATCCTCTGGTGGTTTGCCGCCAACGGAATCCTGGCGGGCATCGGGGCCCTGATCGCCTGGGGGCACCCCCTCACGGTGCTGTCTTCCGTCATCGCGGCGCCGTTTACCTCCCTCAATCCCCTGGTGGCCGCGGGCTGGGTATCCGGCTTGGTGGAGGCGTTTTCCCGCAAGCCCCGGGTCCGGGACTTCGAGCACCTGCAGGAGGACATCCGTTCCATCCGGGGATTCTGGAGCAACAAGGTCACGCGCATCCTGCTGGTGGTGGTGTTCACCAACCTGGGGAGCTCCCTGGGGACCCTGGTGGCCTTTCCCATGCTCCTGCGGGTCCTGGGCGGCATCGCCTGAACGCCCGGGGATAGTGCTGCCCGGAGTCGGCAGGCAGCTCCGCCGCCGCCCGCCGAGGATCCTCCGCGAAGACCTCCGCCCGGAGCCCCGTCAAGCCGGGCCGGCGGGCGCGCATTCCGCCATCAGGGCTTGCCGGTGTTCGGCCACGAACCCTTCCAGATCCTCCCTCCAGTCCGCCATTCGATGAATCCCCAAGGCCTTCAGACGCTTGTTTTCCAGGATGGAATTGGACGGCCGGGCAGCCGCGGTGGGATAATCCCGGGTGCGGCAGGGCTCCAGGCGATGGGGAACCCCCATGGCGGCCAGAAAGGCCGCGGCCAGGTCGAACCAGGAGCAGTGGCCTTCGGCCGTGGCATGGAAGGTGCCCCGCGCCCCATGGGCGATCAGCTCGCGGGCTTGCTGCGCCAGGCGCCGGGACCAGGTGGGCGATCCCCGCTGGTCGTTGACCACCCGCAGGGGGCGCTCTGGTTCGCGCAACACCCGGCTGAGGATGGTCTTGGGGAAATTGCGTCCGTGAAGCCCATAGAGCCAGGCCGTGCGGATGATCAGGTGGCTGTCCCCCAGGCTTCGGATGGCCTCCTCGCCCGCCAGCTTGGAACGGCCGTATACCGAAACGGGGCCGGGGGCATCCTCCTCCGTATAGGCCTGGGGGGCCGGACGGGCGCCGTCGAACACATAATCCGTCGAAAAATGCACCAGCAGGCTGCCCAGCCGCATGGCCGTGCGCGCCAGCGCCGCGGGGCCCAGGGCGTTGGCCCGCCAGGCGGCTTCCGGCTGGCTCTCGCAGGCGTCCACGGCCGTGAAGGCCGCGCAGTTCACGATGACCGCGGGCCGCAGGTTGCCGAGCACCTCCCGCACCCGGGCTTCGTCGCCGATGTCGAGATCCCGGCGCGCCAGGGCAACGACCCGGCCCAGGGCCGACAGGGTTGCAGCGCAATCGCGGCCCAACTGGCCGCCGCCGCCGGTTATGAGAAGATCCATCGCCATGATCCCGATCGAAAGGGTGCTGGGTGGATACTGCGGCGGGGAAGATTCCTCCGGCCGCGCCGGGGTCAGGCCGCGGGCTCGGGCGCGATGGCGACCACGGTCCTTGGGGGGCGGCCCTCCAGGCGGGAGGCCGTCAACCGCAGGCGATTTTCAGCGAAGAGCTGGATGCAGGCCGGGTAGAGTTGCCATTCCTGTTCCAAGCCCTTGCGGCGGATATCCTCAAGGGTGTCCTGCGGCAGGATGTCGAACGCGCGCTGGCCGACGATCGGCCCGGAATCCTCCCCGTAGTCGATGAAGTGCACGGTGCAGCCGCCGACCTTGCAGCCGTACCGGAAGGTGTCGCCGTAGCCGTCGGTTCCGGGAAAAGCGGGCAGCAGGGCCGGATGGATGTTCATGATGCGCGGGCGTTGGGTGTCGGTATTGACCCGGTCGATGAAATACGGCGTCAGGTTGCGCATGAAGCCGGCCAGGATGAGCAGATCGAAAGGGTAGGCCGACATGGCGGAGAGAAGATCGGCTTCGGCCATGGCCCGGCTCTTGAGGAAATCGGCCACCTTGGCTTCCGGCGTGGAAGGCGGCATAAGGCTGATCTTGGCCCGCAGCTCTTCAGGGTCGAAGTCCGACGGAAGCCGTGCGCCCTGTGGCGCCTGGCGATAGGCGCGGAGGATGGCCCCATAATCCACCACGAAGGTGGGGATGCCGTGGGCGCGGGCGCGCTCCAGGCCCCGGGCCCCCGGATTGTCGCTGCCCACGAAGACGATGCGGCCGTCCACCCGGCCGGCCCCGCACGCGTCGATGACGGCTTGCAGATTGGTGCCGCCGCCGGAAATCAATGCGCCGATACGGATCTTCCGCTGCATGGACTGACCCCCTGTCGATTGGCGCCGTTCGGGCGCCCCTTCCGGAATGGATGGGGGCGGCGTTTGGCGGCCACCCGCCCGTGACGGGCAGGGCTCGGCCCTCCGCCCGGCGCGCCCCGGCCGCCGGCAGGCAAGAGGTAGCAGAACCGCTTCGGGGTGTCAAATCGCAGCCCGCCCGGGGCGGGCGCGGAGGGGCGGGCCTCCAAGTTGACAACCGGCTGACCGGCTTATATAATCCCGCCTCAATTCGCATGCCGCACCTCCAGGCGTTTGTCCAGGACACCATGGTTCGCCGGTGCTGCGTTGCGCTATCGCCGGTGGGTTCCCGGTCCTGCCTGCGCTGATCCACCTCAAGGCGGTGAGCTCCCGCCCGACGTCACACCACAACATCGGAGAGGAAAAAATGGCCGGAAATATAATGGACATCAACGACAGCAATTTCGAAAAGGAAGTCCTCCAGTCGGAGAAGCCCGTGATGGTGGATTTCTGGGCGCCGTGGTGCGGGCCCTGCAAGGCCATTGGCCCGGTGGTGGAAACCCTGGCCGGCGATTACGACGGGAAAGTCAAATTCGCCAAGTGCAATGTGGACGACAACCCGATCACCCCCAGCAAATACGGCATCAAGGCCATTCCCACCCTGATCTTCTTCAAGGGCGGCAACGTGGTGGATCAGATCACCGGCATGGTGTCCCGGGCCCGGCTGGAGGAGTCCCTGACCAAGCTCGTCTAACCGGTGGTGAATGACCGGCGCATCGGGTCCCGATGCACCGCCGCGGGCGGGGTCGCGGCACCCGCCCCGCGACCGCTCGCTCACCTCTTCCGTCACCGGCGGGGCGGGCGCCCCCGAAGGCCGGACACCGGGCCGAAGCCGGTTGCGGGAGGCCCCGCGGCCGATAGGATGACCGATGAAGCGCTTCCTTCCGCTGTTGTTGTGTGCCAGCCTCATGCTGGCGGGCTGCAGTCTGCTGTCCTCCTTCTGGTCGGCGGATGGCGATGAAACCGCCCAGACCCTGGCATGGGACGGCATGGAGAAGTTCGAAAGCGGAAAATACGAAAAGGCCAAGGAGGCCTTTGAAAAGCTGAAGGATTGGTACCCATACAGCAAGTATGCCATCCTGGCCGAACTCAAGATCGCGGACGCCCATTACCGCCTGCAGGAGTATGAAGAGGCCATTTTCGCCTACGAGGAATTCGAGAGTCTCCACCCGCGCAACGAGGCCATCAGCTACGTGATCTATCAGGTCGGACGCTGCTATTTCGAGCAGATCGACGCCCCGGACCGCGATCAGGTAAGCACCCGCAAGGCCCTGGACACCTTTGGACGCCTGATCCGGGATTACCCGGACGATACCTATGCCGTCAAGGCGCGTGAACATATCAACACCTGCCTGCGCAGCTTGGCGGAATCGGAGTTTCGCATCGGGCTCTACTACTACAATTCCAAGCGCTATCGGGCGGCCCTGGGGCGGTTCCAGAACATCCTGATCAAGTACCCCGATGTCGGGGTGCATCAGCGCGCGCTCCAGTACCTGGCCCTCACCGAGGAAGCCCTGATCAAGGCCACCCCATAACAGGCTGTGGATTAACTGCGCCTGAGGCCGAAAGGCGGCGTTGCGACCCTCGGGAAAATGCTCACAACCCCATAAGGTTGCTCCGCTTTTACCCTCGGCCCGCGCCTTGCCTTTCAACCTGATGCTTGTTTATCCACAGCCAGATAAGCGGCTGTGGACGGAAGGCTGTTGGGCGCCGCACGGGGCGGAATCGCCGACGGCGGGATGGGCGGCCCACCGCCGGGGTTCGGCCGGATCCTCGAGGTTTGCCGCGGGAAGGCGGCGGAGGGTGATGGGCGCGGGGACCGATCCCTTGGGGTCGTGACCGGGGGGTTGAAAAAAGTTGTTTACAAACGAAGGTGCTCTAGGCTAAATATCCCCTTTCCATAATGTCTGACTACCTTTGGGTGGAGACCGACCGCTATGGCTAGAATGTGCGAAATCTGTGGCAAGAAACCGATGGTGGGCAGCAATGTCAGCCATGCCCATAACGTCACCAAGCGACGCTTCAATCCCAACCTGCAAACCATCCGCGCCCTGCGGAACGGCCAAGCCAGGCGCATGGTGGTCTGCACGGCCTGCATCAAATCGGGTCACGTGATCAAGGCGCCCTGACCCGGCGCTTTCCAGCCCCTCCATCGACCGGTCGGGTTCTGGCCATCTCCACGCAGCCTCCGGTCGGCGAAATCGCTCGCCCGTCCAGGCAGCCAGTTCGACCCGGGTGCGCGGGATGCCGGCCCCAGCCCGCGCGCCGGCCATGGGTGATTCCCCGGCGGCCGCACAGCGCCCTCCCCAACCGCTTTCCTTGAGTCCCCTCCCAGCCCCCGAGGTGTTTCGTAAATGTCGGAATGCCGGCGGCCGCCCACCGGTCGTGCCGTTGGTGGAAGGGCCTGCGCGCTAGGCGTCTATCCGGCGCACGTCCTGGACCAGGCGGATTTTGCGGATAGCGGCCAGGACGCGGTTGAGGTGCTCCGTGTCCCGTATGGCGAGGGTGAGGTGGATCTCGGCGGTTTTGTTGGCCCGCATGTCGGTGGTCAGGCTGGCGATATTGGCCTCGAGTTTGCTGATGTTGGTGGCGATGTCGGCCAGCAGGCCCACGCGGTCGATGGCGGAGATGAGGATCTTGACCGGATAGGACTCGGTGTTGCTCTCGGTCCACTCCACGTCAATCTGGCGGTCGGGGTTGACCTTGAGGGCGTTGATGCAGTTGGTGCGGTGCACCGTGACGCCATAACCCCGGGTGATGTAGCCGATGATGGGGTCTCCGGGGACCGGCTGGCAGCACTTGCCGAAGCGGATCAGAATGTCGTCCAAACCCTTCACCAGGACGCCGGCCTTGGGTTTCTTCCGGCGCACCCGCCCGATGAGACGGTCCAGGATGGAGTGGGGCTTTTCCTCCTCCTCGGTCTTGGGCACGAATTTGCGCAGCACCTGCAGGGGAGTGGTCTTGCCGTAGCCCACGCTGACCATGAGGTCATCAACCGATTTGAAGCCGAACTGCTCCACCACCTCGGTCATCTTTTCGGAGCGCAGCAGGTTGTTGAAATTCAGCCGGTGCTTGCGGAAGGCTTTCTCGCACATCTCCCGGCCCAGGGAGAGGCTGCGTTCCTTCTCCTGGGTCTTGATCCATTGGCGGATGCGCGCGCGGGCCTTGACGGTCTTGACGAACTTGAGCCAGTCCTTGCTGGGATTGTGGTTCTTGGAAGTGATGATTTCAACGGTGTCCCCCGTGGCCAATTCGTGGCTGAGGGGCACCATGCGGCCGTTGACCTTGGCGCCGGTGCACTGGCTGCCCACCTCCGTATGGATCAGGTAGGCGAAGTCCACGGGCGTGCCCCCTTTGGGAAGCGTCTTGACCTCGCCCTTGGGGCTGAAGACATAGACCTCGTCGGGGAACAGGTCGATGCGCACGTTTTCCAGGAATTCTTCCGGGTCGCGGATGTTTTCCTGGTTTTCCACCAGGTCCTGGATCCAGGCGAAACGTTTGCTGGCCGTTTCGTCCAGGGCCTGGCCTTCCTTGTAGCTCCAGTGGGCCGCGATGCCGGACTTGGCCACCCGGTCCATTTCCTGGGTGCGGATCTGGATCTCGATGCGCTCCCCCTTGGGACCGATCACGGTGGTGTGCAGGGACTGGTACATGTTGGGTTTGGGACGGGCGATATAGTCCTTGAATTTGATATCGATGGGCTTCCAGAGGGAGTGGACCATCCCCAGCGCTTCGTAGCACTGGGGAATCGTGTCGAGGATGATGCGGAAGGCGATGATGTCGTAGACATCCTCGAAGGCCAGGTTCTGGCTGATCATCTTCTGGTGGATGCTGTAAGCGTTCTTGTAGCGCCCCAGCACTTCACAGGCCAGGCCGCTGGCCGCCATTTTCTCCGAGATGAAGCCCTTGACGGTGGCGACGAAGTGCTCGCGCTCCTCCCGACCCGTGGCCACGAGGCTTTCGATGCGGGCGAATTCCTCGGGCATCAGGTACATGAAGGAGTTGTTTTCCAGCTCGTTTTTGATCCAGTAGATTCCCAGGCGGGCGGCGATGGGGGCGTAGATGTCCATGGTTTCCCGGGCGATCTGGCGGCGCTTGGCCTCCTTGTGGAACTGCAGGGTGCGCATGTTGTGGAGGCGGTCGGCCAGCTTGATCAGGATCACGCGGATATCGTCGGCCATGGCCAGGAGCATCTTGCGGATGTTTTCGGCCTGGCGGGCCTGGGCGCTGCTGAACGGCAGGGTGCTGAGCTTGGTGACCCCCACCACGATGTGGCGCACCTCGGGGCCGAACATCTCCTCGATCTGCTCGGGGGTCGAATGGGTGTCCTCGATGACGTCGTGGAGCAAGCCCGCCGCGATGCTCACGGGATCGAGATTCATGTCGGCCAGGATGCCGGCCACCTCCAGGGGGTGCGACAGGTAGGGCTCGCCCGACAGGCGGACCTGCCCGTCGTGCACCCGCGCCGAGAAGATGTAGGCGCGATCGATGATATCAAGGTCGGCGGCGGGGTAAAGCTCGGCAACCTTGTCGAGGATGTCGGTGATTCGAATCATACGGGCGAATCATTCCGGCGGCCGATGGCCGCGGGGTTTCCCTGGGGCATTCGCGAAATACCCGGATCCCGGGGGTTCAATAGGCCTTGGCAAACACGGCCCGCTGGCGGCTGGGCCGGCCGCACACCAGGCAGCGGCCGTCCTCCGGTTCCGCGTCCCGGGGCAGACAGCGGATGGTCACCGTCAGGTCCTCCTTGATCTTGCGTTCGCAGTCCGCCTCGCCGCACCAGTGGGCCCAGGCGAAGCCGCCGTGGATTTCGGGCCTGGCCGCGTTGGCCGGCGTAAAGAAGTCGGTAAATGCCGCCAGGTCATCGATGCGCACGGTGTGCTCTTCGCGGAACGCCAGGGCGCGTTGGAAGAGTTGGCGCTGGATGTCGTCCAGGATCTCCGCGATGGTCTGCACGAAGGTATCCCGCGGCAGGGAGAGGCGTTCCTGGGGCTTCCGATCGCGGCGCCCGACGAACACGGCGTTTTTGTCCATGTCCCGCGGGCCGATCTCCACCCGTAGGGGTATGCCTTTTTTGACCCAATCCCAGTTGCGGGCCCCGCCGGTATCGCGCAGATCCACTTCCACGAGGACGCGCTCCCCGTGATAGGCCTGGGCGCGAAGGTCGCCGGCCAGGCGCTCGACGTAGGCCATGACCTTGTCGCGCTCCTCGGGGGTGCGGAAGATGGGCATCAGGGCCACATGCGCGGAGGCGATGCGCGGCGGCAGGATCAGGCCGTCGTCGTCGCTGTGGGTCATGATGAGGCCGCCGATCAGCCGTGTGGAGGATCCCCAGGAGGTGGTCCAGGCTAATTCCTCCGACTCGGCGGCGGTCTGGAAACGGATGCCCGAGGCCCGGGCGAAGTTCTGCCCCAGGAAGTGCGAGGTGCCGGCCTGCAGGGCTTTGCGGTCCTGCATCATGGCTTCGATGCACAAGGTGTCCACGGCCCCGGGAAAGCGCTCGCTGGCGGTCTTGTGTCCGCGGATCACCGGCATGGCCAGGAATTCTTCCACGAAGCGGGCATAGACCTCGAGCATCAGCGCGGTGCGCTCGATGGCTTCCTCGGCGGTGGCGTGGGCCGTATGGCCTTCCTGCCAGAGGAATTCG
>DJGG01000280.1:24448-32289 GCA_002432195.1 Desulfobacteraceae bacterium UBA5852 | reverse complement strand
CCGGGAACCTGCCCGCCACTCCGTCCCGACGGGGTGGCGGGCAGGTTCCCGTGGACTATCCGGGCCGCTTTTCAAACGAAGATCGTCAAGCGGGTCCGGTCTGCGGCCGTGCGGCCGGCCGGGACGCTGATTGAAACCTTTTCCGGCCGGTGGCGCGAGCCTTGTCGGCCCCTCGTCGGGCATACGTTCCGGGGCCGCCCCCCCCACGCGCGCGCTCGGCGCCCGCGTATGATCCCGCCTGACGAGGTGGGCGGGCGAATTCCTGATCCCGCGCGGGGGCTTGGGCCCTGTAGTTGAACCCGGCCAGCGTGCGGCGCTCGACCGGCGTGCCCAGAACCCGATCGATGGCGCGGAGCATATCGCGGTCTTCCTCGGTGGCGAAGGTAAACGCATCCCCTCGGCGCGCCGCCCGCCCCGTTCTACCGATGCGATGGATGTACGCCTCGGGGGTGGAGGGCACATCGTAGTTGATTACATGGGAAATCTGGCTCACATCGATTCCCCGGGCGGCGATATCGGTGGCCACGAGGATTTGGTAGGTCCCATCGCGAAAGCCGCCCATCGCCGCCTGGCGCCGTCCCTGGGACAGGTTGCCCTGCAGGGATGCCGCGCGGTAGCCGGACTTGGCGAGCTGCTCTCCCAGGCGCTTGGCGCGGTGCTTGGTGCGGGTGAAGACCAGCACCGAATCGGTGTCGGTATGCTGGAGCAGTTCCAGCAACAGCGCCGTTTTCAAATGCGGCGCCACGGGATAGACCGCATGGCTGACGGTTTCCGCGGGGACCGAATCCCCTGCCTGGACCGTCTGCGGCGCCCGCAGCACCTCCTGGGCCAGGTGGCGGATTTCCGCGGGCATGGTGGCCGAAAACAGCATGGTCTGCCGTTCCCGGGGCGTGCATTTGACGATGCGCCGGATGTCGGGGAGAAAACCCATGTCGAACATCTGGTCGGCCTCGTCCAGGACCAGCACCTCCAGCCGGGACAGGTCCACGTGGCCCTGGCCGATGAGATCCAGCAGCCGCCCGGGACAGGCCACGGCAATTTCGACCCCGCGCTTGAGCTTCTGCACCTGGGGATTGAGGCCCACTCCGCCGTAAAGGGTAACGCTGCGCAGACGGGTGGCCCGGCCCAGGGACTCGATGGCCTGGTGGATCTGTTCGGCCAGCTCCCGGGTGGGGGCGACAATCAGGGCCCGCAGCCTTCCGCGGGGACCTTGCATCAGTCGATGCAGTATGGGCAACGCGAAAGCCGCCGTCTTGCCCGTTCCGGTCTGGGCCAGCCCCATGAGGTCGACCCCCTGGAGCACCATGGGAATCGCCTTGAGCTGTATGGGCGTAGGGGTGACATAGCCCTCGGCGGCGACACCGGCCGCAACCGAGGGGTGCAAACCAAAAGATTCGAAATTCATTCACACTCGCTTTCTTGAGTTCCAAAAAAAAGAGCCCCGGAGTCATTCCGGGGCCTCACGATCGTTTCGCTGACATCCAGGAACTGTATTGACCCACCTATTTAGCCGTTCTGCCATCCTATGTCAAGCTGAATTCCGTGTGTATCAATTCGTGGACTGGGACCGCTACTGGTCCTATACCCCGAGTGCCGCCGCCGGAGGGTCCGACTTCACCTTCGCGTGGCAGGACGATTTCACCACCGTCGATACCGCCCGTTGGTCCAGAGCCGACGCCACCCTCGACGAAAGTCTGGCCGACTTCGTGCCCGCCAACGTTTTCGTGCACGACGGCAAGCTGGTGCTGAGCCTCACCCGCAAAGGCGCCGAAGGCTTCCGGGAAATAGTGTCCCGGGGTACAGCGGAATAGGCCCTTGGCTCACGCGCCCCGCATCAGGCGGCGACCATCTTCGCCTTCAGCCAACCGCAGACACAATCGGCGATGGCCTCCCATCCCGGTTCGCCCAAGACGTAATGGGCGTTTTCCGGGAATTCGCGGTAGTCGCCCCGGTATTTGGTCGCTACCCTGCGCGCCGTGGCGGCCGGGGTGATGCGGTCCTGGCCGCCGGCCACCACCAGCACCGGCGCCGTCACGCGGGTTTCATCCACCCGGGAGGCCCGTTCGGCATCCAGCCACCAGAAACCCATCTGGGCGGCCGCCCGTCCGGACTCGAAAACGTACCGGTCGTAAAGGGGCCGGCGCTGCTCCTGGGCCAGGCGGTTGAGGATCGCCCAGGCGGCGGCCTGGTAGGTTATCCGGTGGGGATTGCGCCAGAATCCCCACGTCGTCATGAGGCGTCCGAAGGTTTTCAGCGCGGCCGGGCTGATGGCATTGATCCCGGCCGGAGCGGCCGGGCACAGCAGGACAATGGCGCTTCCCAGACCGCGCCCGGCCAACATCTGCGCCAGAAGGCCTCCCATGGAGTGCCCCATGATGACCGGCGGCTCCGGAAGATCCCAGATGAAGGATTCCAGGTCCTGGGCGTAGTCGAGCAGACCGGTGCGCCCGAGGTCCGGATCGGCCAAGGCGCCCGGTTCAACGTCGTGGTGGCGCAGGGTGGGTGCCAGGCACGTGTAGCCCCGGTGCTGAAAAAAATCCCTCCAGAGGTCCCAGCACCACCCGGCGACCCACATGCCGTGGATCATGACGATCGTTTTGCTCATGGAGTTGTGACCTCCTTGTCCGGACCACCCCACCGCCCTGGGACGGAGGGAACGACTTCCTGCCAAACGCTCACCCGTCCACCATAAGATTGGCCAGTTCGTCGGTATCGTCGGGCTTGCGCGGGAAGTGGTCGCGCAGCAGGTCACCGACCCTGGCCACCGCCTCGCAGATGGCGGCGGCCGCCTGTCCGTCATGGATTCCCTTCACTATCCGCTTAACGAGGGCATCCCACTGTCCGTCAGCCACCTTGGTATGGATTCCCCGGTCGGCCAGAATCCAGACCTTGCGCTCGAGAACCGAAATGTAGATCAAGATCCCGGTGGCATCCCGGGTACGGTAAAGCCCGTTCTGGAAAAAGGCCTTTACGGCCGCCTCCTCTACCTCCGCCTCCGCATCGCGCGACGCGATGAACCAGCGCTTGAGCACCGGGGTGCGCGCGACCAGCGCATGGAAGATGAAAAACAACAGGGCGAAGAAACCCATGAAAAGCCACATGTCATAGGCCCCCAGCCACAAGCGTCCGCCCACCCAGACGGTGAGGGCGACCGCCAGCGGCCCGGCGCAGGCGGCGCCCCCCAGCACATCGGCAATGGGGTAGCGGTGGCTGGAAGGGGCCACGAGGCAGACGATCTCCCCCGACGTGAGCGTCTCCGCGGCATGGATAGCGCGGGTGATCCGCTCACGGTCCGTATCGGAAAGCAGTTGGCGCGTCAGGTCCTGCATGTCGGTCGGCTCGTGAAGTGTGTGGTTGGCCCGGCACCGGCGTCCGCAAGCCGGTGGCACCCGCCATGGAGCACGGTCTCGGGGTGGCGGCGATCACCGGTCAAGGCCCCCGCGAGATTGCGCTTCACCACGATCCGGAAGCTCCGCCGCCGCCGAAGCCGCCGCCGCCGCCGGAAAAGCCTCCACCGCCCAAGCTCCCGCCGCCGCCGCCGAAGCCGCCCCCTATCCAAGGTCCCCCCCCATGCGGCCCCCGGCGATGTGACGGCGCGCCCCCGGCCATGGCCGGGGTCAACAGCGCCAGGAAAATGCCCGCCGCCAGACCGATGGGAACCAACGCCAGCACCATGGGAAAGCCCATTCCCAACGCAGTGACCCCCAGGAGGGGCGCTGCCAGGGCACCGCCTACGGCCGCCAGCCGACGGCTGATGCGTCCCAGCATGGACACCAGAAAAATGAAGGCAAAAATCGCGAAGGCCAGGGCTTCCCGCGGCAGGCCTTCCCGGGCAGGGCGCTTCCCGGGGGCAAATTCGCCCCGCACCGCCGCCGCCATGGCCTCCACGCCCTCCAGAATCCCCAGATCGAACTGCCCGGCCTTGAGGCGCGGGACGATGACGTCGCGGATGATGCGACCGGCCATGAGATCCGTGAGCCGGCCCTCCAAACCGTAGCCCACTTCGATCCGCAACTGGCGTTCCTGTCGGGCGATCACCAGGATGGCGCCATTGTCCAGGCCCTTCTGGCCGATTTTCCAGTCATCGGCCACCCGGAGCGCGAAGTCTTCGATGCTGTCGCCCCCCAGCGAGGGCACCGTGAGCACCACGATCTGGGTGGAGTCGCTGGTCTCCAGCGCTTTTAGTATCGCTTCCACCTGGCGGCGTGCCGCGGGAGACAGCATGGCGGCATGATCGTTGACCCGTCCATCGAGGGCCGGCACCTCGCGCGCCGCGACCGGGCCGGTGATCAGGAGCACCAGGGCCAGCCCGAGGGCCCCCAGCCCGGTGCGCACCACCCGCCAGGCGTGCGCCGCCGATCCCCCCCGGTGGGCACGCCCCCGGTCGATGCCCAAGGTCTGCCTGGCGGTAAAGCGCGGGATCATTGGCCCTCCGCCCCCGGCGTCCGGGCAACCGCCGACGCTGTCCGGGCGCATCGACGGCTCAATCGAACTTCACCTGGGGGACGGCCTGGGCCCCTGCTTCGGCCTTGAAGTACGCCTTCCGTTCCAGGTGCAGAAGGAAGTTGTTGGTCAGGTTGTAGGGAAATTTGCGGATGGCCGCGTTGAACTGCTCCACGGCCTGATTGTATCGCTGGCGGGCGACGTTGATGCGGTTTTCGGTGCCCTCCAACTGGTTCTGGAGATCCAGGAAGTTCTGGTTGGACTTGAGCTCCGGGTAGCGCTCCACCACCACCATCAAACGGCCCAAGGCCGATGAAAGGCCCCCCTGGGCGGCCTGCAGGCGCTCCATGGCGGCCGGGTCGCTCAGGTCCTGGGGGTTGATCGTGACCTGGGTGGCCTTGGCCCGTGCCTCCACAACACCGGTGAGCACGTCCTTTTCCTGCTGGGCAAAGCCCTTGACGGTTTCCACCAGATTGGGCACCAGGTCCGCGCGGCGTTGGAGGTTGGATTCCACGTCGGCCCAGGCTTTGAAAACCGCCTCTTCCTGCGATTGCAAGGCGTTGTAACCGCATCCGCCAAGGGCCAGCGAGAGCCCCATGGCCAACAACACGCATAGTGCCCGAAATCGATTCATGGCGACGGCCTCCATCTGGTGCGGGGAATGGGTGAATCACGGTCTGCGGGTGAGGATCCCCCCGCCGGGGTCGGCCCACACCCGTCCGGGGACCCGGGATGGCGAAAAAGGTCGCCCGGGGCGAATTGCGGCGGCGCGGAACGCGAGCGCCTGCCGCCGCACAGTCGACGCTCAGCTTTTAGAGGAGGTGATGGCCGTAAAGGCCGTGATCTGTTGGGTCAGCTTGGTGCTTTTGCACTTGGGGCAGCGGTATTTCTTCTTATCGTATTCCGCCACCGTGAGCACCAACTCGTAGGCTTTCTTGCATTTTTCGCAGTAGAATTCATAGGTCGGCATCTGGTCCCTCCTTGGCTTCGGGCATTTCGTCCGTCCAATACCTTGAATTTAACCGCGAGCGTTCGGTAGGCATTCATCTACATGAACACGCTGGGTTTTGCAACCGATGCGGGATTCACTCCCGGTGCGATGCTCCGGAATACGTCCGGAACCGCTGCCCTTCAAGAATCGTTCAGCAGACTCTCCCGCAGGAGGCGATCGGCCAACCCCCGGGGATCCACGCGATATTCTCCGGAAGCGACCGCCTTCCTCAGCTCCTCCACCCGGGTTTCGTCGACGTCGGGGATTTCCTCCAGGAACCGGCGGGCCGCATGAATCTCCCGGGCGGCCTCTGACAAACACGTAGTGTCCCGACCTTGGGAAGCCCGGGTCACCTTGGCGCCCGGCGCCGAAGGGCCGGAATCCGCCTTGCCGACACCGGAACGAAGAAAGGGGGGAGTACGGGAATCGTCGATCTTCATAGGTCCTATCTCCTTGGTCGGCGCTTTTACCCGACTCGCCCGGGAATGGCAAGAGGGTCGGTGCAAGCACGTGGGCCGGGTGACCGCGCGGGGCGTCCAAGCCGCCCAAGGGCCCCATACGGCCAGAAAGGCACTCAGGGCCTGGGCCGCCCCGTCCCTGACGATCTGCTTGGCAAACGCCCCGGTTTCGGTTTATGACGGAGGCCGTTTCCGATCCCGGTGCTTCCCAGACTCCCGAGCCATGCCGAATACGCCCCCCAAACGGATCACCCTTGCCGTGGCCACCCTGACCTCGTTTCTGGGCCCGTTCATGATCTCCTCCGTGAATATCGCCCTGCCGGCGATCCAGGCGGAGATGGCCGTGGATGCCGTGCGCCTGAGCTGGATCGCCACGGCCTATCTCCTGGCGGTGGCCGCCTTCCTGGTTCCCGTGGGCAAGATCGCCGACATCCATGGCCGGAAGCGTATTTTCGCCCTCGGCCTGGGAATCCTGGCCGCGGCCTCCCTGGCCTCCACGGCGGTCGGCAGCATAGAGGCCCTCATTCTGACCCGCGTCTTCCAGGGAGCCGGTGCGGCCATGGTGGTCACCACTGGTATGCCGATTCTGATCTCGGTCTACCCTCACCAGGAAAGGGGGCGGGCCATCGGTCTCTATGTGGCCGCCGTCTACATCGGGTTGTCCGTGGGGCCGCCCGTGGGCGGACTCCTCACCCAGCAGCTCAACTGGCGTTGGATATTCCTGCTCGTGGTGCCCTTTCTCCTGCTGGCGCTGCTGCTGACCCTGACGCGCCTGCCGGGGGAGTGGGCCGATGCCGCGGGGGAGCGCCTCGATGGTGTCGGCAGTTTCCTCTATGCCGCCGCCCTGGTGCTGATGGTCTATGGCGCCTCCCGTCTGCCGTCCCGCCTGGGTGCTGGTCTGGCCTTGACTGGCCTTGCCGCCCTTGCGGGGTTTGTTCGCTGGGAGCTGCACGTCGCCAACCCGGTGTTCGACGTGCGACTGTTCGCGAACAACCGGGTCTTTGCTTTTTCGAGCCTGGCGGCCCTGATTCATTATGCGGCCACCTTCGCCGTGACGTTTCTGATGAGCCTTTACCTGCAGTACAATCAGGGGCTGTCACCGCGCAACGCCGGCCTGCTGCTCATCGCCCAGCCGGTGATGATGGCAATTTTTTCGCCAATGGCCGGCCGGTGGTCCGACCGGTGGGAACCCCGCCTGATCGCCTCCGCCGGCATGAGCCTGACAGCCCTCGGCTTGCTGGCGCTCTGTTTTATAGGTCCCCTCACGCCTCTGCCGGCCATAGTGGCCACGCTGGCCCTGCTGGGGTTTGGCTTCGCCCTTTTTTCCTCCCCCAACACCAACGCCATCATGAGTGCCATCCCCCGGCGCTACTACGGCATCGCCTCGGGGGCCGTGGCCACCATGCGCCTGCTGGGGCAGATGATCAGCATGGCCGTGGCCACGGTGGCTTTCGCCATCGTCATCGGCCGGGCGGAGATCTCCCCCGCCAACGCCGAACGCTTCCTGTCCAGCGCCCGCCTATGTTTTGCCACCTTCGCCGCCCTGTGCACAGCCGGTATCGGCTTTTCCCTCGCTCGGGGGCGTTTGCGCACTCCCTCCCAGGGCACCGATACCACATGATACCCATTCGCCCCCGCCGTAACCGGCTCCCTCGTCCGGGAGTCCATTTTTTTCACCCCGGTCCCTTGACGCCCCCGGATTCGTCGTTAGGGTGGTCTGGAAGGGTGCAAAACCCTTCCTTTCCTTTCTCCTGCATGCAGGCACTGCATGCCAGTAACATGCGGCAGACCCGCCTGCATACCTCCTAGACCCAACCGGGAAGGGCGCCACCCCTTCCCGGTTTCCTTTTTCGACCCAATACGTCGCCGCCAACGGCGGGATGATCGGCAGGAAGCGGCTTGTACCCCTTTGAGGCGGCATGGTAGGCAACAGCCTGTGGATAAACAAG
>DJGG01000280.1:4799-24413 GCA_002432195.1 Desulfobacteraceae bacterium UBA5852 | reverse complement strand
TCGGCGGGACATTTCAGCCTGAGGCGCAGTTTATTCACAGGCTGCTAACCCCGAAAGGCGCCCTCCTTGCGCACGATAGGACGAGCGCGGAGCGGGGCAGACCCCCCGGACCGGGTGCCGAAAGGAGGCTCATGGAAACCGACCGCATTCGGATTTATGGCAAAGCCGGCTGACCCTTCACTACCAGGGCTCGGGAAGCCCACAAGAACCACGACTACGTCGACGTCAAGGCGGATCCGTCGCGAATGGCGGAGATGCTGGCGCTTTCCGGAGGCCAGCGCAAAGTCCCGGTCATCGTGGACGGCACCCATGTAAGCATTGGATACGACGGCAGCTGACGGGTCTGAAATGCCAGCCGGGAGCTGGCAACACACCTGCTGACCAGGAGAGACACGCGCATGCAAGCGATCCATTGCCATGGCGGCGGCAAGCGCCCGGATCTGCTATGGGAAGCCACGGCGGAGCCTCCCATGGGGAACCATGACGTGATGTTGGAGGTCTTTGCCACGGCGGTCAACCGGGCCGATCTTCTGCAGGCCAGGGGCTTATACCCTCCGCCGCCGGGGGACTCGCCCGTTCTGGGGCTTGAGGCCGCCGGGGTGGTGTTGAAAGCCGGCAGGCAGGTGCGCGGCTGGAAGCCCGGTGATCGGGTATGCGCACTGGTCCCCGGGGGAGGGTATGCCGAGCGCGCCGTCGTGCATCCCGAGATGCTCCTGCCGCTGCCCGCGGGTTGGTCGTTTGCCATGGGTGCGGCCGTCCCCGAGGCCTGGCTGACCGCCTTCTCCAATCTGATGCTGGAAGGCCGGCTGGAGGCCGGTGAGACCGTTTTGATCCATGCCGGCGGCAGCGGGGTGGGTACGGCCGCCATCCAGTTGGCCGTCCTGGCCGGTGCCCGGGTGGCCGTCACCGCCGGATCGGAGCCCAAGCTGTCCGGCTGCCGGCAACTGGGCGCCCACATCGCCATCGACTACCATGCGGCGTCCTTCGCCGACCGCCTGGCGGAGGCTGCCGGGGAGAAGGGCGTGGATCTGATTCTCGACTGCGTGGGTGGCCCCTACCTGGCCGATCACCTGCGGCTGCTCAACCCCGATGGCCGCCTGGTGCTCATCGGGGTCATGGGGGGGCGGTCCGCCGCCATCGACCTGGTCCACGTGCTGGGCAAAAGCCTGCGCATCATCGGGACCCGCCTGCGGGCCCGCCCCACAACCGAAAAAATCGCCATCACCCGGGAGTTTCGCAGCCGCTTCTGGCACCTGTTCGCCGACGGAAGGCTTAACCCCGTGATCGACCGTGTCTTCCCCATCACCGCCGCCGGCGAAGCGCATGCCTACGTCGAGGCCAATCGCAACTTCGGCAAGGTGATTCTCGCCGTGCGGCCCGACGCCACGGCCCTGTGATCGTTGGCCGGTATGACACGCTTCAGCGGGGAAATCCGCGCAGAGGCGGTGGGAGATATCCTGGCGTACCGCTTCGCGACGTCGGAATTCACGGCCTTGGAGAAAGGATCCAGGCTTTGCCCGGGAAGCCTTGTCCGTGCCGGGGGCAACCGACGGCGTGCTGCGGGAAACGGATCTGCCGTTTCCCGCCTGGCGCCTATGGGTCGCGCGGGTGGCTCCGCTGGCCCATGGACTCCCGCGCATCACTTTCGCCGACCCGCGGCCTCAAGCGCTCTGGATGAAGCTGACGGGTGGACCCGATCAAGCCTTCCCGGAAGCAGCGCCCTGACGCCGGTGGCGTTCAGGCCGGCTGGAGGTCCGCAGGCCGGCAGGCGCCCTGGGGGCTACGGAGCGCAAAACAAAACCGGCCCCCGTGGATCCACGGGGGCCGGTGGCGCTGGGGGGTGCGGGGAAAGCTCCCCGGTCACCGACAATCAGTACATGTCGTCGTCCATGTCGGGCATGGGCGCCGCCGATTTCTTCTTCTTTTCCGGCTTCTCGGTGATCATGGCCTCAGTGGTGATCATCAGCCCGGCCACCGAAGCGGCATTCTGCAAGGCGAACCTCACGACCTTGGTGGGATCGATGACCCCTGCGGCCATCAGATTTTCAAATTTACCCGTCGCCGCGTTGTAGCCGAAATCGTTTTTGCCCTCCAGCACGGTGTTCACCACCACACTGCCTTCGGCTCCGGCGTTGATGGCAATCTGCCGCAGGGGTTCCTTCAAGGCCTTCCGCAGAATCGATAGGCCTGCCTTCTCCTCGCCGCTCACCTTGACCTTGTCCAGGGCCGCCAGGCAGCGCAGCAGGGCCACGCCGCCCCCCGGAACGATGCCTTCCTCCACCGCCGCCCGCGTGGCGTTCAAGGCGTCTTCGACGCGGGCCTTCTTTTCCTTCATCTCGGTTTCGGTGGCGGCGCCGATGTGAATGACGGCCACCCCGCCCACGATTTTGGCCAGGCGTTCCTGCAGCTTCTCGCGGTCATAGTCCGAGGTGGTCTCCTCGATTTGGGCGCGGAGCTGGCGGATGCGGCCCTCGATTTCGGCCCGCTTGCCGGCACCGTCCACGATGGTGGTGTGGTCCTTGTCAATGCGCACGCGCTTGCAGCGCCCGAAGTCCTTGAGGGTCACGTTTTCCAGCTTGGTTCCGGTCTCTTCGGCGATCAGGGTCCCGCCGGTGAGGATGGCGATATCCTGAAGAATGGCTTTGCGGCGATCCCCGAAACCCGGGGCTTTGACGGCGGCCACCTTCAGGATGCCCCGCAGTTTGTTGACGATCAGAGTGGCCAGCGCTTCCCCGTCGACGTCCTCGGAAATGATCACCAGGGCACGCCCCTGGCGCGCGACTTCCTCCAAGGGCTTGATCAAATCCTTCATGTTGCTGATTTTCTTTTCGTGCAGCAGGATGACGGGGTCGTCGAAGGCGGCTTCCATCTTGGCCGGATCGGTGACGAAGTAGGGGGACACATAGCCGCGGTCGAACTGCATGCCCTCCACCACTTCGAGGGTGGTTTCCATGCTTTTGGCTTCTTCGACCGTGATCACGCCTTCCTTCCCGACTTTCTCCATGGCCTCGGAAATCAGCTTGCCCACCATTTCATCGTCGTTGGCCGAAATGGTGCCCACCTGGGCGATCTCGCTTTTATCCTTGGTCGACTTGGAAAGGCCCTGCAAGTGTGCGACAGCGGCCTCCACCCCTTTGTCGATGCCCCGCTTGAGCGCCATGGGATTGGCACCGGCGGCCACCAGCTTCTGGCCTTCGGCGTAGATGGCGCGCGCCAGTACGGTGGCCGTGGTGGTTCCGTCACCGGCCACGTCGCTGGTTTTGCTGGCCACCTCTTTGACCATCTGGGCGCCCATGTTTTCGAATTTGTCGCCAAGCTCGATTTCCTTGGCCACCGTCACGCCATCCTTGGTAACCGTAGGAGACCCGAAGGACTTGCTCAGCACCACGTTCCGGCCCTTGGGCCCCAACGTGACCCTGACGGCATCGGCCAGCTTGTTCACCCCCGCCAGCATGCGGGCCCTCGCTTCCACACCATGACAAATCATTTTGGCAGGCATGACCTGGTTCTCCCTTTCTTATTCGATGATTCCAAGAATGTCGTTTTCGCGCATGCAGATATGCTCCACCCCATCGATCTTGATCTCGGTGCCGGCGTACTTGGCGAAAAGCACCCGGTCCCCGGCCTTGACCTCCATGGGCTGGCGCTTGCCGTCGTCGCTCACCTTGCCGGGGCCCGCGGCGACCACCTTGCCCTTCTGGGGCTTTTCCTTGGCCGTGTCCGGGATAATGATGCCGCCAGCGGTCTTCTGTTCCTCTTCCTCCCGTTTCACCAGAATCCTGTCCTGCAAGGGCTTGAATTTCATCGCGACCTACCTCCCTGCTCTCAAGTGTTGTAACGGTTTAACTGACCGGGCGTGCGTACCCCCGGCAATCCTGGTTGCGGATCCCCAGGCTCCGTGGGAGCCTATCCACCCGTGAATGCACAATGCGCCAGCCAAACGGCCGCCGGGGTCTGCCCGGGAGGGCCCGCCGGCATGCCACCTGCGGCGCGTATTGCGTCAACATGCTGATAATATGACACTTAACCACTAAGGCAGCTCATCTACTGATTAACCCAGGAACTAGTAATTACAGATTGGCGGGTGTCAAGTAAGGCGAGAGGCGTCGGCTATTCCAGCCGGCGGCGGAAAATGATGGACACATTGTGACCGCCGAAGCCGAAGGTGTTGCTCATGGCGACCTCAAGGCTTCGGGATTGGGCCAGATTGAAGGTGAAGTCGAGCCCGGGGTCGATGCCGTCGTCCGGCGTGGTGAAGTTGATCGTCGGAGGCACGATCTGGTGCTGCAGGGCCAGAATGCAGGCGATGGCCTCCACGGCCCCGGCGGCGCCCAGCAAATGGCCGGTCATGGACTTGGTGGAACTGATGTTGAGCCGGTAGGCATGCACGCCGAAGACCCGCCCGATGGCCAGCGCCTCACTGGTATCCCCAAGCGGGGTGGACGTACCGTGGGCGTTGATGTAGCCCACCGATTCAGGCGCAATGCGGGCGTCGGCCAGGGCGTGGAGCATGACCTTGCCGGCACCGATACCCTCGGGGTGGGGCGCCGTTATGTGATAGGCATCGGCCGACATTCCCCCTCCCAGAACTTCGGCGTGAATGCGTGCCCCGCGCTGCCGGGCGTGTCCCAATTCTTCTAGCACCAGGGCGCCGGCCCCCTCGCCCATGACAAAACCGTCCCGTTCCCTGTCGAAGGGACGGGAGGCCCTCAAGGGATCGTCGTTGCGGACCGACAGCGCTTTCATGGAGCTGAAGCCGCCGAATCCCGCCTCGGTGATGGGAGCCTCGGATCCTCCGGACAGCACCACGTCCACCTTTCCCAGGCGGATATAGTTGCAGGCATCCAGCAGGGCGTTGGTGGCCGATGCGCAAGCGGAAACGGTCACGAAATTAGGTCCGGTGAAACCGTAGCGGATGGAGAGGTAGCCCGCGCAGATGTCGGCGATCATCTTGGGGACGAAGAAGGGGCTGAAGCGCGGTCGACCATCTCCCAGGGCATATCGGCGGACCTCGTCCTGAAAGGTCTGCAAGCCGCCGATTCCCGACCCCCAGATCACCCCCGCGCGGTCTTTGTCCAGGTGGTCAAGTCTGAGGCCGCTGTCACGTATGGCCTCATCGGCGGCCACTAGCCCATATTGGGTGAAAGGATCCATCTTTTTGGATTCCTTCGGGTCCAGATAGGCATCGGGATCAAAATTCTTGAGCTCGCAAGCAATCCGCGTCTTGAACTTGGCGGCATCAAAACGGGTGATCGGTCCTGCGCCGTTGCGCCCGGAACGCAAACCTTCCCAGAAACTGGGCACATCGCTGCCAATTGGCGTCAGTGCGCCCATGCCGGTCACAACCACACGCTTCAGTTCCATACCGCTTGCGATCCTCCACGGCTTGAGGTCAGCGTCCAGGGGTGCGGTGATCTGCGCGGCGTGTAACCCATCGGATTTACGCCGCTACCTACCTATCAGGCGGCGAACAGCAGACATTAGTTAAGATACCCTCCCGGTGTCAAGGATTGTATGGCGTCGCCTCCCGCAGCGTGCCGACCGCCCCGCCGAACGCTCGACCCGGAGAACCTTTTCAGCATCAGCGGATCTGTCAAGCTGTGCCCTCGCCTCGCACGGCGGAAGGGGCCGGCGATGCAATGCGGATTCCCGATCTTGACGCCCGGGCGATTCGTCACCAGGAAACGGTAGTGCCTGTCGGCAGCTCGATCCTCCCACCGTCAGGCAGGCCGCAACATGTGGATGGCTCCACCTGCCGGGCACCCTGGCCAAGCGCCGATGCCTGCGGTGGGGTCAAAGGGGCATCTCGGCCTCACTTCGACAACCATCCCAACGGGGAGTGTTCCATGGTGCGGGAAAGAATATATGCGCTCGGTGAAGTGGTGCGGCGCCTCTATCGCGACCAGGTAGGCGGCAATCCCGAAGATTTGGTGCGGGTTTGGGATGACGGTTTCCGATACTACGTCCTGCGCAATGACGACGCGCTGACCGACTTCGCCGTTCAGGACCTGGCCGAAGATCGCCGGGACCGGATCGTGGCGGCCTTACGCCGGTTTCGGCCGCTTCCCTGATGGCGCCTTGCGGACCGGCGCGGCGTTTGGCGCCGAGACTTTTCGCCCCACGCTGACGGCTCCCCCTCACACCGATCGCACGACCGGGCCTGGGGGCAGACGCCATATGGAGGCTTCGGGAGCCTGTTTCCGGACTCCAGGGGTTCAGCATTTGAACGGATAGAAATGATGATAGCAATAGGAACCTAAGTCGCCGTAAAGAATCTCCGTCTCGGCCAGGCACTGCCCGATCATGTGTTTGGAGGCCTCGGCGTAATCCGCACGGCGCTCTTCCTCGGCCTTGCAGTCCATGCAAATGGGTGCATGCGTGTAAGAGGAAAGAATCCGCAGGTCGGTGGGGGCCAACTGGCGCTGGCAAACGGAGCATGCCACGGCACAAGCGAGGCGTTCTTGCCAATTGTCATTCATCCCTGTTTCCTTTCATCCTGAAGATCGTCGAGGACGGAGATGTCGGTCACCCGGCGAACGGTCGGCTACCATGCATGAACCAAAACGGTCATGACAACTCATCCCTGATAGGCCGTAGGCCTTGGGGAGCAGCGACCCGCCGGCCTTCGCCGGGCGGGCCGGGGTGGCGTTGCCACCGCCGAGCGGCCCGCGGGCGGTGCGTGGGCCTGCGCCACCGGTAACCATATTTTCCATTATAACAAATGCTTATAGCCGTACGCAGTATAGGTTGCCCGGCTCCGCCTGTCAACCGCGGCGTGAGCCTGGAATCGACACGGCACCGCCGGTGCGCGGATGTCTTCCGCTTGACAGCTATCATTGGGTTCTATATGGTTTTCAGTAACTTCAAGCCAAACGGCAGACCAAGGAAATCGGGTCATGGCAGAGTCAGTCGATATGCAGGCCTATCGCAATCATGTCAGGGTGGTGGAAATTCTGCACCACCTGAAGGAAGATGAGCTAGAGCGGTTCCTGGCCGCTGCGGAAATCGTGGAATATGGCCCCGGCGAAAAGGTCGTCTCCCAAGGCGAACCCGGCGACTACCTGTTTGCCATCGTTCAGGGCAAGGCCGATGTCAGCTTCAAGGATCTCAATGACGATGAAATGTTCGTTTCCTCTTTCGGGACCGGCGAAATCTTTGGTGAAGCGGCCATTTTCACCACGGAGAAGCGCACGGCCAGCGTAACCTGCGCCGAAGCGACCCATGTCTTGCGGATCCACAAGAACCAATTGATCGGCTACATCAAAGACCATCCCCACGCGGGCAACAAGATTCTCATGACCATCATCCTCAGTCTCCTGAAGAAGCTGAAAAAGGCCAATCAGGAACTCGCCTTCGAGAAGCAATCCGACATCGACTTCAATTATGCCGACGCCCTGATCCGGGATTTCATGAGCGATATCTGAGGAACCTCCCACTTCCCGCAGATCCTCGGTCCATCCCTACCGCCGAAAGGCGCTACCAGGTCCCGCCAGGCCTCCCACGAGGGGGACGTCTACGCGGCCGGCGGCATGAACCCGCCGGCGCTCAGGCGACCGGACGCCGACGGTCCCAATTGCGGTACTGGATAGCCTCCGCCACATGCGGGGCTTCAATCCGGGGACTTCCGGCCAGATCGGCCACCGTGCGGGCGATCTTCAAAATCCGGCTGTAGGCTCGCGCCGATAGACCCAATTGCGTGATGGCCGTCTCGAGCAATTGGCTCCCGTCCGCCTTCAAGGCGCAGTGGCGTTTGATCAGCCGATTGGGCATCTGGGCGTTTCCATAGACCGTGGTGTTGAGGAAACGGTCCGCCTGAATGGCACGGGCCGCCACCACACGCTGACGAATCCGCGCGGAGGGTTCGGCGGGAAGGGCCCCTTTCAGATCTCTGTACGGGACGGCCGGCACCGCGACCTGGATATCGATGCGGTCCAGAAGAGGCCCCGAAATCTTGGTGCGGTAGCGCTGGATCTGGGGCGCGCCGCAGCGACAGGCGTGGCGCGGGTCGGTCAGGTACCCGCAGGGGCAAGGGTTCATGGCGGCCAACAGCATGACGCTGGCAGGGTAGGTCAAGGTGGTGGCCGCGCGGGAAATGGTCACCCGACGGTCTTCCAGCGGTTGACGAAGCACTTCCAAGACGTGCTTTTTAAACTCCGGAAACTCGTCCAGGAAAAGAACTCCATTGTGCGCCAGGCTGACTTCACCCGGGCGGGGGACATGCCCGCCGCCGATCAGCCCGGCATCCGAAATGGTGTGGTGGGGGGATCGAAAGGGCCGCCGGGTCACCAGCGCCTGTTCACGATCCAGCAAGCCCACCACGCTGTAGATTTTGGTGGTCTCCACGGCCTCGGCAAAGGTCAGCGGCGGCAGAATGGATGGCAACCGCCGGGCCAGCATGGTCTTGCCCGACCCCGGAGGGCCCACCATGAGCAGATTGTGCCCCCCTGCGGCCGCGATTTCCAGCGCCCGCTTGACGTGTTCCTGGCCCATGACCTCTGCAAAATCGGAGTCTTCCGCCCGATCGGCATCGAAGAGCGCCTGCAGATCCACCTGCACCTCGGCAATCTGCTTATCTCCGCGCAAAAACCCCACCACGTCGGAGAGATGATTCACGGGGACCACCGTTATGCCCTGCACCACCGCGGCCTCCGGTCCGTTTTGCGCCGGCACGACGATGCCGTCCAGTCCGGCCTCCCGGGCGGCCAGGGCCATGGGGAGGGAGCCGGTCACCGGCTTCACCCGACCATCCAGCGATAACTCACCCATCACCAGGAAACGGGTCAGGCGTTCGGCGGGAACCACCTGCGTGGCACAAAGAAGACCGATGGCGATGGGCAGGTCGAAACCCGTGCCCTCTTTTTTGATATTGGCTGGCGCCAGGTTGACCGTGATGCGATCGTCCGGGAAGCGGAAACCGGAATTGCTGATAGCGGACTTGACGCGTTCGCGGCTTTCCTTGACGGCGGTTTCCGGCAATCCTACGGTGGTGAATGCCGGCAACCCGGAGGCGATATCCACCTCCACCTCCACCGGATGGGCATCGATGCCAATCACGGCGCCGCTGAGAACCTTAGCAAGCAATCGTTGGCCTCTTCATCGGTTCCACGCCGGACGGCCCTCGCCCAGGAGCACTGGGGCTCTTGAACGACCAACGCGCACCCTCCCACCCGCCACTGAACATGCCTTGGCGGATGCTTTACCAGAAATGCCCGTCGCCCACAATCCCGACGGTGTCGCCGAAGGAGGCTGGGGATGGGGCCGATGGCTGCCCCACGGGGAGGGCAAGGCAAGCCCGGAATGCCCGCCGCAGCAGCGCACGAAGGCACTTATTGCGCACGATATCAATTGCTTGCGATATGCTGTCGTGGTCTGCCGTACAGCCGCATTCTTGGAATAATGATTGCTCTCGCGCCATGTGCGCGCTATAGTTTGGCTGCCTTGATTCCAGAGAAAGCGATTGCGCATGATAGTCAACGGGCAACAACATACGGTGGCCAAGCGGGTGGCCTGCTCCGGCGTGGGCGTCCATTCCGGTAAAAATGTAAACCTCACCATCGGACCGGCTCCGGCAAACCACGGAATCCGGTTTGCACGCACCGATCTGCCTGACAGCCCAACGGTCGCCGCGCTTTTCAACCGCGTAGTGGATACCAGCCTGGCCACGGTCATTGGTGACGAAGGCTGCATCGTCTCGACCATCGAACATCTGATGGCCTGCTTTTCCGGGTTGTCCATCGACAACGCTCTGGTGGAGCTGGATTCTTACGAAATGCCCATCATGGACGGCAGCGCTGCGCCATTTGCCAGATTGCTGCGATCTGCCGGGACCACCACCCAGAAGGCTCCACGGCATTGCATCACCATCACCGAGCCCATCGAGTTGCGGGAAGAGGATAAATTTGTCGGCGTCTACCCGGCCCCCCGGCGGAAAATTTCCTGCACCATCGAATACGACCATGTATTGATCGGCAAGCAGACCATCACCGTGAACCTGACCGAACGCGTCTTCGAAAAGGAGATCTCACCTGCCCGAACCTTTGGGTTTCTCATGGAGGTTGAGCACCTCAAGCGCTATGGGCTGGCCCGCGGCGGCTCCCTCGAAAATGCCGTGGTCATCGATGGCGATAGAGTGCTGAATCCCGGTGGCCTGCGTTTCGCGGATGAATTCGTGCGGCACAAGCTCCTGGACTGCATCGGCGATTTTTCCCTTCTGGGCATGCCCATCATCGGCCATATCGTCACGCGCAAATCCGGCCATGCGCTCAACCATGCGTTTCTGAAAAAGGTCTTCGACTGCAAGAAGTCATGGGTCACCGGTACCCTGGAATCCGTGTCCCACTGCCCGCCGATCCTTTCGAAACCGCTTGCCATTTAGCGCTGCATTCGGTATGTCTCTGTAAGGTTACATCCTGTTTTTACAGAAATATTCGTTACACAACCTCCGCGGCACACCACTGGCCGATGAACTTTCCCGCCCACAATTCCCGTCGCATGCGCTTCTGCCTGTCGCTGGCCGTACTGGCGCTGGTGGGGCTTGCCGCCACTGCCGGGGCCCAGGAAGCCAAACTCAACAACATCACCGTGGCCAGCACCCAGACCCAGCTGTCCCTGTCGCTGGAGGTTGAAGGGGCCTTCTCCCCAAATGTCACGGAAGCTATTTTGCGCGGTGTACCGGCCACCTTCTCCTTTTTGGTGTCGTTGAACCGGGTGCGCAACTGGTGGTTCGATGAGGAATTGGCCAACCGCACCATCACCAATACCATCAAGTACGACAGTCTCAAGAAAGAGTTCCTGATCCATCGCCCCTGGTCCGGCGAACCGCCGGTAAGCACCAAATCCTTCGCCGAAGCCCAAGGCGTCATGACCAAGGTCCGCGGCCTCACGATCGTTTCCCTGGAACGGATGAAAAAAGGACAGACCTATGAATTATGGGCCAAGGCGGAGCTTAGCAAAATGACACTGCCGCTTTACCTGCACTACGTCTTCTATTTTGTGACGATTTGGGATTTTGAAACCGACTGGCACACCATCGAATTCGTCTATTGAGACGACCCGCCTAGCCTCACCGGCGGTCCCTCGTTCGAGCCTCTATCGCATCCCGGATCCCGAGGTCGAGCGACGGCGACGCAAGCGTGAGCTGGTCCTCATCGTCGTTATCCTCGCATCCGTCATCGCGCTCACCTTCGTCGAAACACGTGTCATTCGTTTCGGCGCCGATATACCCGTTTCCAACACCATCTTGATGTTTATTCTGATCAACATCAACGTGCTGTTGTTGGTGCTGCTCCTCTTTCTGGTGTTTCGTAACCTGGTCAAGCTGCTCTACGATCGCCGCCGCCGGGTAATGGGCGCCAAACTGCGCACCCGTCTGGTCGTGGCCTTCATCGCCCTCACCCTGCTGCCCACCACGGTGTTGTTCTTCTTTTCCATCAGCTTCATCGCCACCAGCATCAATTTCTGGTTCAATGTCCCGGTGGAGCAGGCACTGCAAAATTCCCTGGATGTCGCCCGCCGGGTCTACGATCGAGTCGAAACGGACAACCGGTTCTTTTTGGAGCGGGTGTCCTACCAGATCCACGCCAACAAGCTCTTGGCCGAGCGCAATCGCCGGGCCCTCTCGCGCTACATTCAGGTGGTCCAGCGGGAATTCAACCTCGATGCCGTTGAAATTTACGGCCGGGACCTGCAACGTCTGACCTTCGCCTTGGCTCCCAGGCTGGAAAATCAACATTTGCGGGTTCTGGCCAGGGAAAGCCTGGCCAAGGACACGCCCCTTTCCCACGTCAACTCCTTCACCGAATTCATCCCCAACGGCGAATTGATCCGCACCGTCGGCACGGTTCCCTTCGGCGTTGGCCTTGCCGAATCCGAGGCATTCATCGTTCTGGCGGTGGTCCTCCCCTCGCAGCTGTCCAGCGATATGGAATCCATCTCCCGTGGTTTTGAGGAATACCAGCAGATCAAGCTGCTGAAAAAGCCCATTCAGGTCACCTATGTCATCACGCTGTCCATCGTGGCGCTGCTGGTGGTGTTCTGTGCGGTCTGGTTCGGTTTTTACCTGGCCAAGAGCATCACCGTACCCATCATGGAATTGGCGGAGGGCACCCGTCGGGTGGCCGATGGCGATCTGGGCTTCAGCATCAACCTGGCGGCCGATGATGAGATCGGCAGCCTTGTGGAATCCTTCAATAAAATGACGCGCGACCTCCGGACGAGCCGGGAGCAGCTGGAGTTATCGGCTCGCATGCTCAAGCAACAGAACGTGGAGATCGAAGAGCGCCGGCAGTATATGGAAGTGGTCCTCAACAACGTTTCCACGGGAGTAATTTCGGTGGACGCCGAAGGGGTTGTGTCAACCGTCAACGAATCCGCCGGAAAGATGCTCAACCTGCGGGTCGAAGACATCCGCAACCGCAACTACCAGAGCCTACTCCAGGGCCGGTATCGCGAACTGGCGGCCGACATCATGCGCCAGTTGAGCGACGGGAGCTGCGGTATTCTGGAGTTGCCCTTGCGCATCAACCTCCATGGGCGCCAGCGCAGCCTGCTGATCAATTTCGCCGCCCTGCGCAACGATGCCGGTGAGCACATGGGAGCGGTGATGGTCTTCGATGACCTGACCGAGCTCGAAAAGGCCCAGCGGATGGCCGCATGGCGAGAGGTCGCCCGGCGGATCGCCCACGAAGTCAAGAACCCCCTGACCCCCATATCGCTGTCGGCACAGCGCCTCCGGCGCAAATACGCCGACCGCATCGAAGACTCCGTTTTTGACGAGTGCACACGCATGATCATCGACCATGTGGAGCTGATCCGCAATCTGGTCAACGAGTTCTCAGCCTTCGCCCGTTTTCCGGCGGCCAATCCGACACCCTGCCACCTGCCGCCGATCGTCGAGGAAACGATCGCACTCTACAAGGAAGGGCACGAGGAGATCTCGTTCGAGTCAAGGCTTTCCGGAGATCTGCCGCTGCCGCCCCTGTTGCTGGACCGGCAACAAATCAAGCAGGCATTGATCAACCTGGTGGACAATGCCATAACCGCCATCAAGGGTCGCGGACGCATCGAAATCCGCATTGTTTACCGTGAGTCGGCCGACCGCATGCGCATCGAGGTGTCCGACTCGGGGCCGGGCATCTCCGACGAGGACAAGTCCCGCCTGTTCGAACCGAACTTTTCCACCAAAAAGTCGGGCATGGGCTTGGGGCTAACCATCGTCAACACCATCATATCCGATCACGGCGGCATCATCACGGTAACCGACAACGCACCGCACGGTGCCAAATTTATCATTGAGCTGCCGGTACGGCCCCTACCCAAAACCACGGCGCTATGATCCACCCGGGGGAGCCGCCTCGGGAAGGGAGACACTCAGGATGTTTCCATCGATACTGATCGTCGACGACGAACCTTCCATTGTGCAATCCCTGGAGGGGCTGCTCACCGACGAGGGTTTCGATACCCTCCGCGCCAGCAACGGGTACGAAGCCTTGAAGATCATCGAGGCGGAGTCTCCCGACCTGGTCCTCCTCGATATCTGGATGCCGGGTATCGATGGCATCGCCACCCTCAAGGAAATCAAGTCCGGAAACCCGTTCCTGCCGGTCATCCTGATCACCGGACATGGCAACATCGAGACGGCCGTAAAAGCCATCAAACTGGGCGCCTACGATCTGATCGAGAAACCGCTTTCCATCGACAAGGTCATCGTCGCCATCAACAATGCGCTGAATTTTCGACGACTGGAGGAAGAAAACCGGTATCTGCGCAAGAAGACTTTAGAGAAGAACTCCATTGACGGCCGCAGCCAGCCGATCCAAGAACTGAAAGCGAAGATTGCCGCCGTGGCGCCCACGGACACCTGGGTGCTGGTGACCGGGGAAAACGGTACCGGCAAAGAGCTGGTGGCCCGGACCATCCACCAGCTCTCCCCGCGCGCGGACAAGCCCTTCGTGGATATCAATTGCGCGGCGATTTCCGAGGAGCTCATCGAAAGCGAGCTTTTCGGGCATGAAAGGGGCGCATTTGCCGGCGCCACTGTCAAAAAGCGCGGCAAGTTCGAGCTGGCCAGTGAAGGCACCATATTTTTGGATGAAATCGGCGACATGGGCCTCAAGACCCAGGCCAAGATCCTGCGGGTGCTCCAAGAACAGCAATTCCAGCGGGTGGGGGGTAGCCGGACCTTGAAGGTGAATGTCAGGGTAATCGCCGCCAGCAACAAGAAATTGGAGAACGAAATCGCCAAGGGCAACTTCCGCGAGGACCTCTATTATCGGCTCAACGTCGTGCCCATTGAGGTACCGCGCCTCCAGGACCGCTCCGAGGACATTCCGCTGCTGGTGGAAACCTTCCTTGGGGACAGTGCCCGCCAAAACCGCAACCAGCGCAAGCAGATCGATCCGGCAGCCCTGGCCGAACTGCAAGCCTATGCGTGGCCCGGAAACGTCCGTGAGCTGAAGAACCTCGTCGAAAGGTTGGTCATTCTGGTGCCCCGGCCCATCATCCAGGCGTCCGATTTGCCCCCCACCTATCGCGTTGCCGATGGCGCCGGCGCCCGGCGTCCCTTGGTGGAGGACTTCTGGCAGATCAACGACTTCAAAGTCGCGCGTCGCTCCTTCGAACAGGCCTACATTCGACGCAAGCTCATGGAAAGTGACAGCAATGTTACCCGAACGGCCCAGCAGATCCGCGTAGGACGCAGCTATCTGCACAAGAAGCTCAAGCAACTGGACCTTCAGGACTGATACACGTGCGGGTGATCGCAGGATCATTGCGGGGCCGCAGGCTTGTCACGCTGAAAGGTCTGCAAACCCGGCCAACGGCGGATCGGGTGCGGGAAGCCATCTTCAACATCCTCCCGCGTCATTGGAAAGGCTACCAGGTTCTGGATCTTTTTGCCGGGACCGGAGCCATGGGGATCGAAGCTTTGAGCCGCGGCGCGACACGCGCCGTATTCGTCGACCACCACCCCCAGGCCCTGGCCACGCTGCAACGCAACGTGGAAGCCCTCGGCCTGGTGGAGGCCGCTACCGTGATCCGCTGGGACGCCCGCCGCAATCTGGATTGCCTGCGCCGGTTGCCCGGTGTTTTCCAGGTGATATTCATGGATCCGCCCTATCGGTCCGATTTGATTCACCGCTCCCTGGTCTTCCTGAGGGCCTCCGATCATCTGGATGCCGATACCGTGGTGGTCGCCGAGCAGCAGCGCGACCACCCCCTGGATCCGGCGGATACCGGCTGGCGGATCCTGGACCAGCGCACCTACGGGAAAACGCTTGTCTCCTTTTTGTCGCCTATGCTATGAACCGGCACGGCTGTCGCCTTCCGCCCCGTCCCTTATCTGGCGCGGCAACACCCCCACTTGCGGAACCCATTGACTCATGGAAAAGCTGGCTATTTATCCCGGCTCCTTCGATCCGGTCACCAACGGTCACATCGATATCATCAAACGCGGCCTCAAACTCTTCGACCGTATCGTCGTCGGGATTCTGAACAACCCCACCAAAAATCCCCTGTTCAGCGTGGAGGAACGCCGCGAGATGCTGGAGCTGTCCCTCCAGGGAATCGGCCGTGTGGAGGTGGACACGTTTGAGGGCCTGCTGGTGGATTACGCCATCAAGCGTGAAGCCCACGCCATTCTGCGAGGCATGCGGGCCGTCTCGGACTTCGAGTACGAATTTCAGTTGGCGCTCATGAATCGGCGCCTCAATCGCGATATTCAGACGGTATTTCTGATGACCGGCCTGCGATGGATCTTCACCAGCTCCTCCATCATCAAAGAAGCCGCCCGGTTTGGCGGGAACATCAACGGCATGGTACCGGCCGTTGTCAATCAAAGACTCCGCGAGAAGTTCGGCCACCGCCCCCCGAACACCTAAGATGGATCTCTGGCAGCTCCATATATACTCCAAGGTCGTCGAACACCGCAGCTTTTCCAAGGCCGGCGGCGCCGTTCATCTGTCCCAGCCCACCGTCAGCAGCCACATCAAATACCTGGAAGACCATTTCAATTGCCGTTTGGTGGATCGCCTCTCCCGGGAGGTTCTGCCGACGCGGGCGGGCGAGCTGCTCTACCAATACGCCCAGCGGCTGCTTGCCCTGAAAGGTGAAATGGAAAACGCGATGGCGGAGTTTCTCGGGTGTATCAAAGGCCCACTGGTCATCGGGGGCAGCACCATCCCGGGCGGTTACCTCCTGCCATCCATCGTGGGCGGTTTCAAGAAGGCTTTTCCCGATGTCCAACTGCGGTTGCGCATCGGGGATTCGGCGGAAATCACACGGGCCATCGTCGACGGCGAATTGGAAGTCGGGGTAGTGGGCGCCAGGACCAGCGATCCACGTCTCCAGCAATCTAAAATCATGGACGACGCGCTGCGGCTGGTCGTGCCGGCTCAACACCCGTGGGCCGGGCGCTCCCAGGTCGATCTGGAGGATTTGCGGTGCATGCCGCTGATCATCAGGGAAGCGGGCTCCGGCACCATGGAAACCATCCAGCGCGCCATTACCGTGAAGGGACTCACTTGGGGCGCCTTCAACATCGTGGCCGAAATGGGCAGCACCGAAGCCATCCGGCAAGGCATCAAAGCCGGAATCGGCCTGTCCATCCTGTCGGTTCTGGCTGTTGAAGACGAATTACGCGACGGCACGCTGAGCGCGCTCAATGTGGGAGGCCTGGAACTGGAGCGGAGTTTTTATCTGACACACCAACGGAATCGAACCCTGTCGCCGATATGCCAATCTTTTATGGCTTACCTGGCGGCGCACAGTCCGCGCCGGCCGGTTCACCTCGGCAACCTTCCCTGCTGATGCCGAATGCCACGTCCCGCGGGGCAAGTCGCCGGAAGTGACGTCGGTGAGGCCCGCTTGGCGGGCCCATACAGGGCTCAGCCCTCACGCCAGCCCTGTTCCCCGATCAGCTTCACGAACCGGCAGCCGCCCAGATTTTGCTCGCGGACTCCGGTGGGGGACTTGACGATCTTAATGAGCTCCTGGGCGAACTGATCGCCCACCGGCAGCACCAAGCGGCCGCCAATGGTGAGCTGGTTCACCAGAGCCTCCGGCACCAGGGGAGATCCGGCCGTCACCATGATGGCGTCAAACGGTCCCTCTTCCTTCCAGCCCAGGCTCCCATCCGAATAGCGGGTGACGATATTGTGGTAACGCAACTCGTCAAACAAACGGCGAGCCCGCATATAGAGGTTGTGGATCCGCTCGATCGTGTATACCCGGAAAGCGATTTCGGCTAGGACCGCCGCCTGGTAACCGGAGCCGGTCCCGATTTCCAGCACCCGGTCGTCAGCGGTCAAATCCAGAGCCTGGGTCATCTCGGCGACGATGAATGGCTGGGAAATGGTCTGCTGCTCGCCTATGGGGAGGGGATAATCTTCATAGGCCTTGTGGCGCAAGGCCTCGCTGACAAACAGGTGCCGCGGGACCTTGCGCATGGCAGCCAGCACCTTCGAGTCGCGCACCCCCCGCGCCTCGATCTGGCGCCGCACCATTTCTTCCCGCCGGCGGTCGTATAATGCGTCGTCTTCCGACATGAGCCCCTCTTAGCAGCCGCTCCAGGCTTCGTCAAGCACCCCACGGGCGGCGGTGACGTGCCCCTGCATCTCCGGCTCCCTCCCGGTTCGTCCCGGTTGCCGCAAACGGTTGGAGAGGTCACCATCGTCAGGGGACCCCGGCAGGCGACGCCACCCTGCGGGCCTAAGCGAAATACGGCTGGCTGAAATTTCCCGGCCGAATCGGCAGGGCTGCGGGGTCGGCGGCGCATTCCCCGGGTTTTGCCGTGGCGGCATCTTTGGTGGAGGAGCGGATTTGCGCCCTATCCGCCTGTGGATAAACTGCGTCTCAGGCCGAAAGGTCCCGCCGACGGTGGGATTGTGGCCCTCGAGGAAATGCTCACAACCCTTGAAGGTGGCGTAGCTTTTCCCCTCGGCCCGCGCCTTGCCTTTCGACCCGATACTTGTTTATCCACAGGCTGCTAGGACAGCAAGGAGGATTTGCGCCGTGAGCGTTTCATCACCAGGCCGAGGAGCACCCCCACGAAGAGGATGGCGGCACCGCTGAAGAAAAAGAGCATGTACTTGCGCATCTCGAAGCGATTGGCCTCCGAGTCGTGCTTCAGCTCTTCGTAGGTGCGGCTCACCTGGCTCAGCGCCCCGGATTTCTCGGCCAGCTCGGCGGCCATGCGGGTGTTTTCGGCCTTCAGGGTCTCGTTTTCCGTCAACAACCCGGCAGCTTGCTCCGTGAGGGCGGCGTGCTTCTGGCGCAGCTCCTCCAGCACCAGCACGCTGGGCTTCTCGGGAGTGAGGTAGCGGGTCAGCATGTAGCCTTCCATGTTGGCGTCCACCCGCACCAGGGACCACTCCTCTCCGGCTTCGAGCATCTGCACCGGGGTGCCGGAATCCACCATGGCCAGGATCTTGCGGTCCGTGCCCGGGCCGGAGCGCAGCGTGAACTTCATCGTGTCGGCGACATAGACCGTGGCGGCCTCGGCCGCCCCCAGCGTAAGGCCGACGATGAGCAAGGCTCCGATGACCCGGTTGCGCCACCGGAACGCCCTGCGGATTGTTCCCACCATGTACCCATTCCGCATGTCTCCAATTCTCCTCATCACTCCGGCTCGGGAGCCGGGTGCAAAACGGTGTCCATCCCCGACGTGGGACCGCCGGGCTCTGGCCGGCTGGCAATGCGACCGGCCGACGCGCCCCATGCTCCACCCGTCCCCGGGGCCCGTGGGAGCGCCCGCGGAGCCGCGGCAAGACCCGGGGGGGTGCGTGTCCATCCCTTGTAATTGATTAGAAAAGTCTCATGTTGTCAATAACAACTTTTCATTCGCCACGCCCTGTGGTAGGGGACAGGACTTGCGACGACGGGGGGGACACGCACCCCCGAGACCACCCGGCCGGTTATGGGAGCCGCTTGGTATGCCATGATTGCCTATGACCTTGCCTGCAGCAACGGCCACACCTTCGAGGGCTGGTTCGACGACGCCAAGGCCTATGACCGCCAGAAACGCAAAGGCCTGATTGCCTGCCCCATTTGCGCCGACACCTCGGTTGCGCGGCGGCCTTCCACCTTCGGCATCAAAAGCGCCGCGTCCCCGTCGCCCCCCGCAGGCATCAACTTCGAAGAACTCGGCCGCCGGCTCCTCGATTTCGTCAATCGGAATTTCGACAACGTGGGCCCCGACTTCGCCAAGGAAGCCCTCAAGATCCATTACGGCGCCACCGAGCCGCGCAATATCCGCGGGGTCAGCACCTCGCAGGAAGAGGACTCCCTGCGCAGCGAGGGGGTCCAATTCGTGAAACTCCCCATCCCCATCCCCCGCGAAGAAAAAAACTGAACCCCCACCCCCTGTCCTGCCCAACGTCATCTGACGATTCGGATTTATCCCGAACTTCCGGATCACGGCATTGGAACCCTCGCCCAAAACGGATTTTGGTCCCGGATCCAGGCGACGCCGGGTTTCCAAGCGCAGGCACGCGCGCGTGGGCCGAGGATTGGATAACCGGCGCCAACGCCGAAGGGGGGCCAAAAGACTTTTCTTGTGCCGGGGTTTAGCCGCCTGTGGATAAACCGGCAGCGGGCTGAAAGGCAAGGCGCGGTGCGATG
>DJGG01000280.1:706-4704 GCA_002432195.1 Desulfobacteraceae bacterium UBA5852 | reverse complement strand
GTTTATCCACAGGCTGATAGTGTGGTGCCCCGGAAAAACTCGCATAAGGCCTTCGAGCGGGCCGGGGGGCTCCCATCCCAGGCCTTTCACCGCAACCGCACTACAGAGGGACAAACCATTCAGGGCTTTCTTTCCGGGACACCCCACTAGGGTTGCCGCCCCGCCTCGGCCAGACGCTCCCTAAGGCTGGAGCGACGTTGGAGGGGCCGGTCGTTCTTCAGGGCGATGTCCAGGGCCCGGCGGGTACCGATGATCACCACCAGGCGCTGGCCCCGGGTCATGGCGGTATAGAGCAGGTTGCGCTGGAGCAGGGCGTAGTGCTGGGTCAGCAGGGGCACGATCACCGCCGGGTATTCGGAACCCTGGGACTTGTGCACGGATATGGCGTACGCCAGGGTCAGTTCCTCCTGCTCCTCAGGCGCATAGGCCAGGACGCGGCCGTCGAAATCCACCTCCACGAGTCCGCCGGGGGCCAGCTGGGTGACCACGCCGATATCGCCGTTGAACACCTCCTTCACGTAATTGTTGCGCAGGTGCATGACCTTGTCGCCCGGGCGGAAACGCCGCGCCGGCCCCGTAACCCCGGGGTTCAAGGCGGCCTGCAGCATCTGGTTGAGTTGCAGGGTGCCCACCTCGCCGCGGTGCATGGGGGTCAGCACCTGGATGTCGCGGATGGGATCCAGGTGGAAGCGCCGGGGCAGCACCCGCGTGTGGAGCTCCACGATGAGCGCGGCGGCCTCCGCGGGGCGCGAGCGCTCGATGAAACTGAAGTCCTCGATCTCCTCCGGGGACGCGACGGGCCGCAGGTCCGGCGCTTGGCCGTTGCGCACCCGGTGGGCGTTGCGCAGGATGAGACTGTCCCGCAGCTGCCGGAAGACCTCCTCCAGCCGATAGACCGGCACCCGGCCCGACCCGATCAGGTCCTCCAGAACGTTGCCGGGGCCCACCGGCGGCAATTGGGCCACATCCCCCACCAGGATGAGGGTGGCGGCCGGAGGCACGGCCTTCAGAAAGTGCCCCATGAGGAGCGTGTCCACCATAGAGGCTTCATCCACGATGACCACGTCGGCCTCGAGGGGGTTGTCCTGGTGGCGCTCGAACCGGTCGGTCTGGGGATTGAACTCCAGGAGGCGGTGAAGTGTGGCGGCCGGGCGGCCGGTCACCTCCGTGAGGCGCCGCGCGGCCCGGCCGGTGGGCGCCGCCAGGACCACCAGGCCGCCGCACTTCCGGAACAGGGCGGTCAGGGAGCGCACCAGCGTCGTCTTGCCCGTCCCCGGACCGCCGGTCACCACCGCCACCCGGCATCCCAGCAAGTCCCGGGCCACCTGGCGCTGGGTGCCGGAGAGGCGCAGGGCCAGGCCCGCCAGCACCGCCTCTTCGACGTCCTCCGCCGACAGGCGCGGCCAGCGCACGGGGATCGCCAGCATGGCTTCCAGGCGCGCCGCGATGATGGTTTCGGCCTGGTGGAGCTGCCGGAGATAGATCCGTTGTTCCCCCGGCGCCTCGGGGTCTTCCCGGATGACGATCTCAGCGGCCGCGGCCATGGCCTCCAGCGCTTCCCGCACCCCCTCGATGGGAATCTCGAAAGCGTCGGCGCCCCGGCCCTCCAGGTGGGACCGGGGGGTGTACACGTGCCCCTCGGCCACATCCTGGTTCAGCAGGTGCCCCAGGCAGGCCCGCACCCGGCGCGGATCCCCGGCGTCCAGGCCCTGGTTGCGGGCCAGGGTGTCGGCGATCGGGAAGCCCACGGCGGGCAGGTCTTCCACGACCCGATAGGGGTCGTGGCGCAACACCTCCACGGCCTGCTCGCCGTAGGCCTGCATGAGCCGGGCGGCATGGGCGCAGCTCAACCCGTTGGCATGCAGAAAGGCGAGCAGGCGGCGCACGGCGTGCTGGCGCTGCCAGGCCTCCCCGATGCGCGCGGCCGTGGCGGCGCCGATGCCCCGCACCTGGGCCAGGCGCTCGGGCGCCTGTTCGATGACCTCCAGGGTTTCGGCCCCGAAATGCGCCACGATGCGCGCCACGGTCCTGGGCCCCACGCCCTCGATGGCCCCGGCGGCCAGATACCGCTGGATACCGGCGACACTGCGGGGAAGGACCACTTCATAGGAAATGACCCGGAACTGCTCGCCGAAGCGGGGATGCTGCTCCCAGTACCCGGTCACCTCCAGGGTGTCGCCCCGCGTCGATTGCGGCATGCTGCCGGTGATGCTGATCAGGCGCTCGGGGGCCTCGGTGCGCAGGCGCGCCACGGTGAAATGGTTTTCGGGGTTGTGGAAGGCGATGTGCTCGAGGGAGCCTTTGATGGTGATGGGTGCGGAGGTACTGGGCATGATCAGCCTGACCGTTCGGTATCCCGGGCAGCCTCCGGGCACGACCCCGGCCGGAGCAGCCAGTCCGCCGCGGCCCGGAGGTCAGCGGCCACATGGTCCGCCGCGAGACCGCGGGCCTCGAGGTGGGGACGGGCATCGCTGAGGCCGCTGCCCACCAGGACCACCCGGCCGCAACCGGCCCGGCGCGCGGCCTCGACATCCTTGGCACTGTCGCCGATCATGGCGGCGGAGGCCATCCGGAATCCGTGGCGACGCTGGGCGGCCAAAAGCATCCCCGGGGCCGGCTTGCGGCAGTCGCAGCCGGCGGTGGGCAGGTGCGGGCAGTGGAAGATGTCGAGAATCCGGCCCCCGTGGTCCGCCACGACCGCCCGCAGGCGGCCGTGCATCTCCTCCAGCCGCGCCGCGGTCATCAGCCCCCGACCCACGGCGGACTGGTTGGTCACCACGATCAGGGCGCAGCCCGCGCGGGTGAGGCGGGCCATGGCCGCCAGGCTGCCGGGCAGGAATTCGAAAGCCTCCCAGGAGGTGACATAGTCCGGCGAGTCCCGGTTGATGACCCCGTCCCGGTCGAGAAACACCACGCTGGTCAGAAGGGCGGCCGGCATCACGTCATTCCGCCACGATGAACACGTCGAAACCCTCGCGGATCAACCCCTGCTCGAAGGCGTCGGCTTCCGCCAGGCTCCTGACCCGCCCCACCCGCACCCGGTGAAAAAGGCCGTCCCCCCGGTCGAAGGCGGCAATGTGCACGTGCGCAAAGCGGCTTTCCAGCTTCCGGGCCAATCGTTCCGCATTGCCGCGCTCCCGGAAGGCCCCCACCTGGAAAGTGAAGTCGCCCCGGGTCAGGTCCACCTCCTGGGGCAGCGCCACCCCTCCCGCACCGGCGGCCACGGGGGTGGCCAGGGCCACGACTTCCACCGGCGCCGTGCCGGGGCCCACCACCCCCAGCTGCCGGGCGGCGCCAAAGGACAGGTCGATGACCCGCCCGTGCACGAAGGGACCCCGGTCGTTGATGCGCACCTCCAGTTGGCTCTGGTTGGCCAGGTTGCGCACCCGCACCATGGTGCCGAAGGGCAGGGTCTTGTGGGCGGCCGAAACCCCGTACATGTCGTAGGTTTCGCCGTTGGACGTGCGCCGGCCGTGAAAAGGCTCGCCATACCAGGAGGCCACGCCCTCCTCGCGGAAGCCGCGGGCGTCGGGAATCGGCTGGTACCACTGGCCGTCCACGCGATAGGGTCGGGGGACGCCCGGGGGTGCCGCCGGCCCGGGGGCCGGAGCCTTCGGCGCCTGGGGAGGCAGGGCGGGCGGCGGCACCAGGGTGGTGCAGCCGGCCAGGATCAATACCCCGAGCAGGAGCAGGCCCCGCCAGGGCCCCGCATCGCAAAACCGCCTCATGGGTAGGGTCACCGCTCTCCCGGGGCACCGCGGGCGCCCGGAACGCCCGCGCGTCTCAGACACCGATGGCAATCCGCAGCACATCCTTCATCTTGTCCACGAAGTGGAATTCGATGCTGTCGCGCACGTTGGCCGGCACGTCATGGAGATCCTTCTCGTTCTGGGCCGGCAGCACCAGGACCCTGATGCCCGCCCGGTGGGCTCCCAGGACCTTCTCCTTGATCCCGCCCACGGGGAGCACCTGGCCCCGCAGGGTGATTTCGCCGGTCA
>DJGG01000280.1:0-652 GCA_002432195.1 Desulfobacteraceae bacterium UBA5852 | reverse complement strand
AGGGGCCGTCCTTGGGGATGGCCCCGGCCGGAACATGGATGTGGATATCGTGTGTCTCGAAGAAGTCTTCCTCCAGCTTGAGCTCCCCGGCCCGGGAACGGATGTAGCTCAAGGCGGCCGTGGCCGACTCCTTCATCACCTCCCCCAGCTGCCCGGTGAGGGTCAGCCCCTTGCGGCCCTTCATGGCCGTGGCTTCGATGAACAGGAGCTCGCCGCCGGTGGGCGTCCAGGCCAGGCCGGTGACGATGCCCGTGCGATTTTCCTTCAGCAGTTTTTCGCGCGGGATCCGTTCCGGTCCGAGGTACGTCGCCAGCACTCGCGGCGTGATGCGCACCTCCTTCCGTTTCCCCTCGGCCACCCGCCGGGCCACCTTGCGGCAGATCCGGGCGATCTCCCGCTCCAGGTTGCGCAAGCCCGCCTCGCGGGTGTAGCCGTTGATGATGGCGAGCAGGGCGCCGTCGGTGAACGCCAGATCCGTCTTGTTCAGCCCGTGCTCCTTGAGCTGCTTCGGGATGAGAAAGCGGCGGGCGATGTGGAGCTTCTCCTGCTCGGAGTACCCGCTGAGGTGGATGACCTCCATCCGGTCGAGGAAGGCGGGCTGGACCGTGTCCAGGATGTTGGCGGGAGTGATGAAGAGCACGTTGGACAGGTC
>DJGG01000264.1 GCA_002432195.1 Desulfobacteraceae bacterium UBA5852 | reverse complement strand
GGGTACCCCCCCCTGCTTCCCCGGCCCCCCCCTCCGCCATCCGGGGGCACCCAATGGCGGAACACCGCCGGCCCCCCGGGAAGCCTTGAGAAATGCGCCCCCCTTGTGCTATCAAACCCCTGCGGCCGTCCCACGGGAGCGGCCGCCGGCGGCGGCATTCTTTCACTAACCAGGGGGCCCGGGCATGATCAAGATCAACGAGAACTACCTCAAGCTGCAATCCTCTTATCTTTTCAGTGAGATCGCCAAGCGCGTGGCCGCTTTCCAGGAACGGCATCCCGACACCCGGCTCATCAAGCTGGGCATCGGGGACGTCACCCATCCCCTTCCGCCGGCCTGCGTCCAGGCCTTCCACCGGGCCGTGGATGAGATGGGCCGGGCCGAAACCTTCAAGGGCTACGGGCCGGAGCAAGGCTATCCCTTCCTGCGGGAAAAGATCGCCGCCGAGGATTTCCAGGCCCGGGGGGCGGACATCGCCGCCGACGAGGTTTTCATCAGCGACGGCTCCAAGTGCGACACGGGGAACATCCAGGAATTGTTCGCCACGGACATCAAGCTGGCCATTCCCGACCCGGTCTACCCCGTCTACCTGGACACCAACGTCATGGCCGGCCGCACCGGCCCCTTCAAGGACGGCCGTTACGGGGGCGTGGTCTACCTGGAGAGCACGGCGGCCAACGGGTTTGTCCCGGCCCTGCCCAAGGAGCCCATCGACCTGATCTACCTCTGCTTTCCCAACAACCCCACGGGGGCCACCATCAGCCGCGCGGCCCTGGCGGAATGGGTGGCCTTCGCCCGGGATACCCAGGCCCTGATCCTTTTCGACGCCGCCTACGAAGTGTTCATCCGGGACGATTCCCTGCCCCATTCCATCTACGAGATCCCCGGCGCCCGGGAGGTGGCCATCGAGTTCCGCAGCTTCTCCAAGACCGCGGGGTTCACCGGCACCCGCTGCGCCTACACCGTGGTCCCCAAGACCTGCCGCGCCTTCGACGTCGAGGGCCAGCCCCGCTTGCTCCACGGGCTCTGGTACCGGCGCCACACCACCAAGTTCAACGGGGTTTCCTACCCGGTGCAGCGGGCGGCCGAGGCCGTGTACACCCCCGAGGGCCGGCGGCAGATCCGCGGCCTGGTGGACGGCTACCTGAAAAACGCCGCCCTGGTGCGCCAGGTGATGACCGACCTGGGGCTGGCCGTCGTGGGCGGGGAAAACTCCCCCTACGTCTGGGTCGACACCACCCGGGACAGCTGGGAATTCTTCGACCTGCTCCTCCAAAAAGCCGGCGTGGTGTGCACGCCGGGCGCCGGTTTCGGCCGCTGCGGCCGGAGTTACATCCGCATCAGCGCCTTCAACAGCCTGGAAAACGTCACCGACGCCATGGAGCGCGTCCGCCGGGCCCTCGCCTGATGGCGGCGGACCGCAGCGGGCCGAGGGCCTGAATCCCCGCCGCCGGCGGGACCGCGGCCCGTGGTGACGGGTGCGCCCCCCCCTGCCCGGCGGGAAGGTCGGCCGTCGCGTTCCCCGGCGACCCGCGCCTTGACTTCCCGCCCGATCCTCCATAAGGACAAACCTGACCGCTGCGGCCCGGCCGGCGGCCTTTTTGCGGCCTTGCCGGCCCTTCGAGCCGTGAAACGCGGTTGAAGGAGTGCCATACGTGGACCCCCTGCAGTGGTGCCAAGACAACTGCCAACTCAAGCTGGTGACCGCCGAAGAGGCCATTGCGCAGCTCAAGCCGGGCAGCCGGGTTTTTCTGGGCACCGGCTGCGGCGAGCCCCAGCACCTCATCCGGGCCATGGTGGCCGAGACCCGCCTCCTGGACATCCTGGTCTACCAGATGCTCTCGGCCACTTTCGCCGATTACGTGGACGACCCGGATGTGGCCCGGCGGTTCCTCCTCAAGCTCTTTTTCATCAGCCAACGGATGCGGCGGGCGGCCTTCGAGGGGAAGATCGACTACATCCCGGCCTACCTTTCCCAGATCCCCCGGCTCTTCGCCAGCCGGGCCATCGGCCTGGACGCCGCCCTGATCCAGGTGAGCCCGCCGGACCGCCACGGCTACTGCAGCCTGGGGGTTTCCGTGGACATCACCCGCGCGGGCATGGAAAACGCCCCCCTGGTGATCGCCCAGGTCAACCCGCGCATGCCCCGGACCCTGGGGGACAGCTTCGTCCACGTGGACCAGATCGACTACCTGGTCTACCATGAGGAACCCTTGGTGGAAGCCCTCATGGAATTCAAGGACCCGGAGATCATCCGCCGCATCGGCCTCTACATCTCCAAAGTGGTGGAGGACGGCGCCACCCTCCAGATCGGCTTCGGCCACCTGCCCAACACCATCCTCCCCTACCTGGGGGAGAAAAACGACCTCGGCGTGCACACCCAGTTGATTACCGACGGCCTGCTGCCCCTGCTGACCTCCAAGGTGATCACCAACCGCCGCAAGACCCTGCTGCCCGGCCGGACCGTGGCCTCCCTGTGCATGGGTTCGCAACGGCTCTACGATTTCGTGGACGACAACCCGGCCTTCTATTTCCGCTCCTCGGAATTCGTCAACGATCCCACGGTCATCGCCCGCAACGACCGTCTGATCTCCATCAGCTCCGCCCTGGAGGTGGACCTGACCGGGCAGATCTGCTCGGATTCCATGGGGCACCTCTTTTACAGCGGCATCGGCGACCAGGTGGACTTTCTCAGGGGCAGCGCCATGTCCCGGGGGGGTTTTTCCATCATCGCCCTGCCCTCCACCGCCCGGGGCGGCACGGTATCCCGCATCGTGCCCACCCTCTCCACGGGGGCGGGGGTGGCCACCACGCGCGGCGACGTCAATTTCGTGATCACGGAATACGGGGTGGCCGACCTGCGCGGCAAGAGCATCTTTCAGCGCGTGCTGGAGCTCACCCAGATCGCCCACCCCGCCTTCCGCGACCAGCTGATGGAAGCCGCCAAGCAGCGCCGCTATATCTTCCCCGACCAGATGCCCCCCACCCGGCAGGACCTGATTTTCATCGAGCGCTACAAGACCACCTTCGCCCTGGCCGACGGGACCACGGTCTATTTCCGCCCGCTCATGCCCTCGGACGAGGAGGAGTACCGCAAGTTTTTCTACTCCCTGCAGGAGCAGACCATCTACCTGCGCTTTTTCCGCCGCTTGAAACTCTTCTCCCACGAGGTGGTCCAGAAGCACTGGAGCGAGATGGACTACCGCAAGAACATCTCCATCGTGGGCTACCTGCGCCAGGGGGAATACCGCCAGTTCGTGGCCGTGGGCTCCTACGGGGAATCGCTGGGAGACCTGGCGGAAGTGGCCTGCGTGGTGGCGGAACGGCACCAGCGCCGGGGGATCGGCGACTTCCTGCTCGGTTTTCTGGAGAGCATCGCCCGGGAGAACGCCTACGTCGGCTTCACGGCCACCGTGCTGCAGGAAAACGACGGCATGACCCAGCTTTTCAAATCCCGCTACCCCCACGCCCGGGCCACGCGCAACGGCGCCGGGGAATTGGAGTTGAGCGCGCTCTTCATCCCCGCGGCCGAGCCGCCCGGTTGACGGCCGCGGGCGCGCGTGATAGGCAGCGGGGCCGTCACAGGCGGCAGCCTGGCCCCAGCCGGCAACGGCTGCGGCTGAACCGCGCCTGAGGCCGAAAGGAACCCCGGTATGGCCGTCCACCGTTTCGTCCGCCCATCCCTCGCCCTGGCGGCCCTGTGCGTCCTGTTGGCGGCGAGCCTGCCGCCGCGCGCGGCGCTGGCCCAGACCGGTGAAACCATCAAGCTCCTGCGCCTGATCCACCGCAACGCCGAGGAGCTTCTCCCCGCGGTGCAGGGCCTTCTGGGGCCGGAGGGCATGGCCACCGCCGATCCGCCCAGCAACGGCCTGCTGGTGATCGACCGGCCGGAAAACGTGGCCCGCATCGAGGCGTGGCTCAAGGAAATGGACCAACCCGTGCCCTACCTGCGGGTCGAGGTGCGCTTCGACAACCAGCTTCTGGAAACCGGGGCCGGGGTGGCGGCCGAGGGGCGCGCGGAGGCCGTGGGGGAGCACCCGGCCGACGGCCTGTCGGTGGGCCTGGAGTCCGGGGAACGCCGCCAGCGGCGCACCGGCGCCTACGTCATCAGCGTGGCTTCCGGGGGCACGGCCCATATCGCCAGCGGCCAGGACGTGCCTTTCCGGGAGGAGTGGCTCCGGATCTGCCGCCGACACCGGGTGATCACCTCCACGGTGCGGTTTCTCCAGGTGGATACCGGTTTCGAGGTCCGGCCACTGGTGACCGGCGACCAGGTGCAGGTGGACATCACCCCCCGCATCAGCTACCTGGACGACGACCGGCGGCCGGGGGTGGTGCGCTTCACCGAGGCCCGCATCCAGGTGGCGGCCCCCCTGGGGCGCTGGGTCACCCTGGGGGAGGCCGAGGAGGCCGCCGAAGAGATCTTCTCCGCGATCCTGCGCAGGGGCCGCGGCGCACGCGCCGAACGGCTCAACATCCGCATGCGGGTAACGCCCCTGTGAACCGCCGGCCCGCCCCGGCACACCGGAGCCGCCCAGGCCCTGCCCCGGAGCGCGGGGG
>DJGG01000248.1 GCA_002432195.1 Desulfobacteraceae bacterium UBA5852 | reverse complement strand
TTTCAAATCCTCGACAACCAGCCGGTTGCCTGCGGTTTGACATCCGCCTCCGCCTTGACTTGGGGCCAAAATCCGTTTTTTGTGATGGGTTCTAATAATCGCCGATGCGTTCATGACCATCGGCCACCAGCGGATCTTCGGCCAGAATCCGTGAAGCATAAAGCATGGACGACGCTTCCGACGCTTCCGTTCTTCCCAACTCTTCTACAGGCGCGTCGATGCGCGAGGATCGGGGCAGGCTGGCGCCCACAACCGGTCCTTGGAATAGGCGTGGTCATTTCATATCGAGGAGTGTCGCAAAAAATGCATATACGCCTGAGACAAAAAGAGGCAGGGAAGCTTCTTCCCACGGACATTGTCTTCCAGACGGGATTATGGGGCACCGTCAAATCCCGCCTTGGCTGGAAGCCGCTGGCTTTCGACTTCGCATCCTCCGAGCTGGATGGCGATGTCCTCGTGCTCACGAAGACCTTGTTGCCCGGGATCTCCGTGGCCTATGTGCCGCAGGGTCCTGAATTCTGTCCCGACCCAGATCAATATGGGCTTTTCCTGGAGGCACTCTCCGGGGCGGTAAGGCAACATGTCGATCCCACGGTAGTGCTGATCCGGTATGATCTCCCCTGGGAATCACCGTACGTGGATCAGGCGGATTCTGGTCGCACCCAGAGACAATCGTTCGAACGTCCCGAAGCACGCTTGCAGGAGCTGCGCATGAACTTCGGAACGAAACGCTGGAACCTTCGCAAGGCGAGGGTCAACCTTACCTTTGCCGACAAGCTTGTTCTGGATCTGAGTCGCGACGAAGAAAAGATCCTGGCCGACATGAAACCCAAGACGCGGTACAATATTCATTTGGCCCGGAGGAGAGGTGTAAGGGTAATCCCAGCGTCTCCATCTTCCCTCCCGGTATTCTATGAGCTCTACCGGCAAACCGCCAAGCGCAACCACTTTCATCTCTGCGGGTACAGGCACTTCACTGCGCTTTTCCCGGCGGAATCCCCGGCTCCCGATTCTCCCGAGGTCCTTTTCCTCCTCGCCGAGCACGACCGGGATATCCTCGCCGGGGCCATCATGGTCATCTCCAACCGGACCGCCACCTATCTTTTTGGTGCCTCCGCCAACGCGAAACGGAATTTCATGGCACCTTACGCGCTTCACTGGGCGGCGATTCAGGCCGCGCGGGCCAAGGGATGCCTGCACTATGACATGGGTGCCGTTTCACCCGTGAAAGACCCGGATCATCCCCACTTCGGGCTTTACCGTTTCAAAACCGGATTCGGCGGACAGGTCATTCACCAGAGCGGGTCCTGGGATTACCCGCTGGATGATGAGGGCTACAGGATATTCCGCAACTCCGAAACCCTTGACAGAATCCTTCACACCGCATGACGGGCGATGCGATTGGTACCGCCATTCCGGTCGGGCTCAGGTCGCGGCCCGGATCCTGCCGCCACCGGCGAAGCTGCCCCAAGACGCGCAAAGCATAAGTTTTGGCCGCCCGAACTCCATACCTCACCTTGATTCGCAATTTCATTTCTGCGATGGTGACGAATAGTTAATGATCAAGGTGCCACCGGACAGGAAGTGTTCCTGCGGAATGCCATGTCGCTTGCAGTGCCATGGCAGGAGATCGCGATGCTCAATCGACTCCACGTCACCAATTTCAAATCGCTGGCAAATGTGACCGTCGAGTTGCCTCGGTTCTCGGTGCTCTTCGGTCCCAATGCGGTCGGAAAGAGCAATTTTCTCGACGCCGTACAGGCGCTCTCGCGAATCGGCACCCTCAGGACCCTATCCGATGCGCTGTCCGAACCGATTCGCGGCTACCCCATCGAGGCCTTCGCCTTCCCGCCGGAGGGCCTCCAGGGCCTGCTGAACTCCCCCAGGCCGAGCTTCACCTTGGAGGCGGATCTGACAGCCGGCAGGGATTCCTATCGGTATCGCGCCGAAGTGGCCATAAAACCGGAGTCCGGCAGTCTGAGCCTGCAGGACGAGTATCTGGCGCAACTGACCTCCAGGGGCGAACCCAAGGGGCGGCCCTCCATCGAGATGGTGGGCGATGCCTTGCATATCCGCCGCAAAAGCAAGCCGGCGCATCCGCGCCAGGAGCCGATAGGCGCGAATCACTCGCTACTTTCGGACCCCAGGCTGGGGGGAAATGAGTACAAGGCGATCGAGCGGGTGCGGCAGGAAATGTCGGGATGGCGCACCTACTATCTGGATCCTCGGGTCGCCATGCGGGCGGCCCGTGCCCCTTCGGCGGTTCAGGATATCGGTGTGCTCGGGGGTGAGATTGCCCCCTATTTGTATCGGCTCCAAGAGGAATACCCCAAGTATTACCAATCCATTTCACGAACCCTGCGAACACTGGTCCCGAATGTCGAGCACATGACCATCGATCTGGATAAGCGCCGCGGGACACTCGACATTCTCATCCGCCAGGACGGCATAGATTATTCTTCACGGATTGTATCGGAAGGTACGCTGCGCGTCCTTGCCCTATGCGCCATTGCCGTCAACCCATGGGGAGGTTCCCTGCTGGCCTTCGAAGAGCCTGAAAACGGTGTTCACCCCCGCCGCCTCGAGCTCATTGCCAGCCTTTTGCTGTCACTCGCCATGGATTGGAAGACGCAGGTGATGGTTACCACACATTCCCCCTTGTTCTGTGATGCCGTGTTGAAACGGGCCAGATCCCACCCGGGCGAAATCGGCTTGTTCAATGTACGCCGCTGCGGACAGGCAACGGCCATCCACCCCTTCGATGTCACCGGACCGCTGTTCCAAGACGCCGAAGTCGCGAAGGCGCTTTCGGAAGGCACGGAGGACGGGCTTTTCGAGAATCTCCTGCTGCGGGGGTTACTCGATGAATAGGACCCTGGTGATCGACCTCTTTGCCGAGGACGTGGCCCATGAAGAATTTCTCAAGCCTCTCATCAGGCGAATCGCCCGCGAAGAAGGGATCGCTGTCACCGTCCGGGTACGATCGGCACGCGGTGGGCACGGACGGGCCATTCGTGAGTACGAGAAGTACCAGACCGTAGTTGAAAAGGGGTTGTTGAATGAGCCGCCGCCGGATGTGATGGTCGTCGCCATCGATGGCAACTGCGCAAGTTTCGGGAAAAAACGGAACGAAATCCTTGACGCAACCAAGGCGTTGTACAGGGATCGGCTCGTGACCGCCTGCCCGGACCCCCATATCGAACGGTGGTACATGGCCGATCCGGAATCGTTTTACCAAGTCGTCGGAGCCATGCCCCGCGTCGGTAAGCATAAATGCAAGCGCGACTATTACAAGAACGCGCTTGTCCAAGCCATCCAAGATGCAGGGCAACCGATCAATCTGGAGGGTATCGTCTTTGCCCCTGAGCTGGCAGCCGCCATGAATCTCTATCGGGCAGGCCAAGACCAGCATTCTCTCAAGGCTCTCATAGATGAATTAAGAGGGAAGATCAGACAAATAGGGCAAAGCTGAGGCCGTGCACCATGGCCAGGGCAGCCCGACTTTGCCACGCCCCGCCCGCAAGATGATCTGGATCCGGGGCTGATACAACCCTCCTCAACCTGGTCGCCGATCGGTTCGTTGCCGCCCACGATCGCCAAAGCGGTTTGCAGCATCCGTAAACCTTCAAGCGTAGCCATGTGCCGACCGTTCCAGCGGTCGACTCCCGCCGGGGGAGTTAACAGCCTGTGCATAAACAAGCATCGGGCCGAAA
>DJGG01000019.1:11593-12458 GCA_002432195.1 Desulfobacteraceae bacterium UBA5852 | reverse complement strand
GTTTATCCACAGCCTGTTAGCAGCCTGCCCGGCGACGCCCCTGAAGCGGGAAACGGCGCCGCCACGCCCCGGGCTCAGAAGCGTGCCAGAATCCCCTTGACCATATTCCCGTCGGCCCGGGGGCCGAAATGCTGCATGATATCCCGCATGGCCTGCATCTTGCTGCCATAGCGGCTGAAATCGACATGCGTGCGGATCCAGGCCTCGATTTCCTCCTCCGTGGCCTGTCGCGGCAGGTAGCCCTCCACTACGCGGGTGAAGTCGGACTCCCCTCCGCCGCCCCTGGCAGCCAGGAGTTCCTTCTCCGATTTGATCAGCTTCTTGAGAATGGCCACCGTTTCGGCATCATTGAGCGTCTTGCGGGCCTGGCGCGCCAATTCCCCAAGGATGACCCGCAGGGCGTCCTTGCGGGTCTCGTCCCGGGTGCGCATGGCTTCCTTCAGATCGTGCTTGATGGTTTCCTGAATCGTCATTCGGCCCTTCCGTTCGCTTGGCGTGAACAATGCCGGCATCCCTGGGGTGCACGGCGGCTGGATGAGGTCATGGTAGCGCAAACCAAACAGGCTTGCAAACCGCCGGCGAATTGCCCTATAGAGACATTTTTCCACGGCCGCCGGTGCCATGAACACAAGGGAGAATGGGTGTGCGTGTGATTCCCACCAGGCTCGCCGGTTTGGTGATCATCGAACCGGACGTCCACAGGGACCCGCGGGGCTTTTTCATGGAAGTCCATCAATCCCGGCGCTACAGGGAGGCGGGCATCCATGAGCGCTTCGTTCAAGACAACCTCTCCGGTTCCGTGCGGAGCACGCTGCGCGGCCTGCATTTCCAGATCCGCCGTCCCCAGGCCAAACTGGTCCAGGTG
>DJGG01000019.1:0-11575 GCA_002432195.1 Desulfobacteraceae bacterium UBA5852 | reverse complement strand
ATGTCGCCGTGGATGTGCGCCCGGATTCCCCCACGTTCGGGTGCTGGGAAGGCGTGCGCCTGAACCACCACAACTGCCGGCAGCTCCTGGTGCCCGCGGGATTCGCCCACGGGTTCTGCGTGTTGAGTGCAACGGCGCTTTTTCTCTACAAGTGTTCGGACTACTACGCTCCGGATGACGAGGGCGGCGTCCTTTGGTCCGATCCCGCCATCGGCATCCAGTGGCCGGTGAGCGATCCCCTTGTGTCGCCGAAGGACCAGGCACTGCCGCGGCTGGCCCAACTGGGTCGGACATCCCTGCCGGCGCCGGCCGGCCCGCAGGATTGATATTCTCCGACGCACGCCACGGGGGTACCCCATGCTGGCCGCGGCAGGTCTGGACATGCTTTTAATGAATGTGCACCGCCGGGGTAGTGTGGCCCAGGCGCGCGCGGCACGCATCCTGACCCGGGGGGCCATTTTCGCCCCCGAAGCGGCCCCCCTGCCCCCGGATGCCGGGGCCTGATCCCCCCCGCTGGCGGCCGGGGTGGCCGGGCGCCGCCAGGCGCGTCGGACGTTCCAAACCCGTGTTGGCAGGCCACACCGATCCGGCCCGGCCCGCCGCCCAGAGGAGATGTCCATGCTACGCAACGCCAGGATCGAGGACGTCAAAGCCGTGCACCAGTTGCTCCAGCACTACGGGCAGCGCGGTGAACTGCTTCCCCGGCCTCTGACCAAGCTCTATGAGCAGATTCGGGATTTCGCGGTTTACGAGGACCAGGCCGCGCATCGGGTGGTCGGCTGCTGCGCCCTGCAATTCTGCTGGGAGGAACTGGCCGAGATCCGCTCCCTGGCCGTCCACCCGGATTATACCGGCAACGGCATCGGCTCCCAGCTCACGGCGTGGGCCCTGCAGGAAGCCCGCAACTACCGCATCCGCAGGATCTTTACCCTCACCTACCGACCGGGGTTCTTCAAAAAATTCGGATTCCGCGAAATCGAGCGCGGCGAATTGCCCCTCAAGATCTGGTCCGATTGCATCTTGTGCGTCAAGTTCCCGGACTGCGACGAGATCGCCATGCTGAAAGAGCTGGACCCTCAGGAATAGATGATATTGAACGGCAGGGGAGGATATTTCCACACGCCGGGCTTGGGCATCACATGCTGTCCGCCCACGGTCAGCCAGGACAGATCCGGCTTGAGCTCGCGCAGCTTGCCATCGTCGGGCATCCGGGCCGGGTCCGTGGGCCGGTAGGTGGCCTGGAATATGCCGATGGCATCGTTCTTCTCTTTCGCCACCACGTAGTTCTTGATGAAGGTCTGGGCCGACATGCGGTGCATGTCGGCGATTTCGTTCATCTCCGCCATCGAGAACTTCCGCAGCACCGCCTTGGACACGCCGCGCTCCGAAATGCGGATGAGCCCCCGGGTTTCGCTGCTCCCCACGTAAACGGTGGAGATGCAGGGCAGCCGCTTGAGAAACTGCGCCGCCACGATCGCCGCCGTGCGCCGCCCCCCGGCCATGACCGGCAGGCCATAGTATTCGAAAAATTTCTTCTGCAAATCCTCGGCGTACTTCTCCCCCCTCTCGAAGATGTCCTTGGAGATGTAGCGCAGATCCTGCGCCAGGTCCTCGGCGGCCTCGATGATGGGCCAGTCGATGCGCACGTGGAAGTGGGACAGGCTGTAGCGGTTGTGGGCCTTGGTGGCCGGATCGCGCTGAATCAGCAGAGCGTAATCCACGGTGAGCAGCGCCTTGAGAAAATCTGGGAACTGTATCGATTCCAGATACTTATGATTGCGGTCGTATTTGTTGGAGAGGGGCAGGGTCTTGGAACCCAGGAGATTGGCCTTCGTGGTGCGGTTGACATCGAAGAACCGTATGTACTTCTTGTACCGGGGAGGGATGGTGTCCTCCACGAACAGCACCAGAAAGGCGTTCTGGCAATCGTATTCCACATCGGGTATGCGTGCGCGCGGCTTGAGCTCACGCTTTTCGACGAAGGGAAACGGGGTGCGGCGGCAGTGGAAGTTCTCGTAGGAGTCGATCAGTCCGTACTGCAGCATGAGCTGATCCAGCTCGTCCCGCAGCAATTCGTAATAGGAACGCCGCAAGCGGTTTTCGGTGCTGAGTTCTTCGCGTACCTGCCAAAAAGTCAGGGGCATGGGGCTTTTCCATTGGTTGACGCGCCCGGGGCGCGCGGTCGGCTCCCGGCAGGCCCGCCGTCGGCGGCCGGAATACCTCCCAGGCCATAAGCATATGCTTAAATAGCCTTAATTTTAGTGGGCGTCAACGCGCAGGGGGGTCGGACCCGTCGAATTTTTCCAGCCAGCGGTACAGGCGGGCCCGATAGCGATAGCCCAGCAGGGCCAGCCCCAGGCTGGCCATCAGGATGGCGGCGAACAGTCCGTACATCCGCTCGTAGAGCATGGCACCCTGGAGGCTCAGCATGAGCGTGCCCGGCATCCGGCCGAGCGTCGCAATGACCAGCAAGACACGCTGCGGCAGGGCGGTAATGCCCAGGAAGAGACATAGGTAATCCTTGGGGAACCCCGGGAACACGAACAGCAGGAAGAGAATCAGCACGCCCTGGTGGGTAACGGCGCGATCCAGGCGGGCCAGGCGCGCGGCGGGTATCATCCGCCGCACCACCTTGCGACCCAGCAATCGTCCGATGCGGAAGTTGATCCAGGATCCCAGGCTCAGACCGATGCAGGAATAGACGAACCCCAGGCCGCCGCCGAAGAGATAGCCGCCGATGAACCCGGTGGCCTCCCCGGGAACCGGAGCCAGGACCACCTGGAATATCTGGAGGGTCATGAACACCAGCGGGCCCCAGACCCCGACGGACCGGATGAAGGCCTCGGTTTTCTCCCGTTGGGTCAGCAAAGCATATAGGGACTCCAGCGCCAACCATAGCCGGTCCCACTGCCAGGCGACCAGCAGGCCGGCGGCGGCAAGTACCAGCAGCAGGACAGCGACGCTCAGCCATCGGGGAGGTGTCAAGCGCATTCCGGGGCACCAGGGGTCTGCGCGCCGCCGGGCACCCGCCAAAGGGGCGGGCCGGCCGGCGCGCACCTCATCCATCGACGGTCAACGCGACTTGGGGCCTCGCTTCTGATGCAGGCATTTCCGACGGGACCAGCGCTCCAGAAACCCGATCATGCCGGCCTGGTAGGCGCGGTCGATGGTCTCGGCGCGAACTTCGATGCCGTCCTGGCCGGCCACGGCCTCCCGCAGGCACTCGGTCTTGCAACGGCAGACCATGCAGGACTCCGGTGTCTGGCGCAACCCGTTGTCCCCCATGGGAAAGACGCATTCCAGCTTGGCGAAGCAATAGGGTCGTTTGGGGTCGTAACGGGTGTTCTCCTGCATACCGCTACCCATCCTCTCAGAGCAACCCCCGAAGCTCTTCGTCCAGGCGCCGCATGATTCCCTGGTCGGCAAAGCTGTAATACCGGTTGGCCCCGATAATGATATGGTCGTGCACCGTGAGTCCCATCGCGCGGCAGACCAGTACCAGGCGGCGGGTGATGGCCACATCTTCCGGCGACGGGTCCGGATCCCCGGAGGGATGGTTGTGGGCGAACAGCAGGGCGGCCGCGTGGTGATCCAGGGCGGCCCGCACCACTTCCCGCGGGTAAACGCTGCTGGAAGTCAAGGTGCCCTCGAAAAGGGTGCGTGCGGCCAGCAGGCGGTTCTTGGCGTCCAGGAACAGCACCCGGAACTCCTCCCGCTTCCGGTCCCGCAGGGTGTGGTAGAGATAGTCGAAGAGGTCCTGGGAATTGGACAGGGGCACCGTCTGCAAAACGCGGGCGGCCAGGTAGCGATCCGCCGCCGCCTTGACGAGCTTGAGGCCCAGGAGGTTGCGCGTTCCAACACCGTCCACCTCGCACAATTCCCGGGGCGAGGCCTCGAACACGGCCGGCAGGCTGCCGAAGCGCGCCATGACCGCCTTGGCAGCGGCTTTGCAGTCCCGCCGGGGCATCCCCAGGGTGAGCAGCAGCTCGATGACCTCGTAGTCGTGGAAGCCGTCGAGCCCGGCCGCCAGGAAACGCTCCCGCAACCTCTGGCGGTGGCCTGCGGTGCTCGGCTGGGCTGACCCACGCGTTTGCATGACCCCAACCTCCCGGTCGCAGGTGCTGGGTGTCGGTCCGGGCAGAGCCGCGGCCCCCTATTCCAGCTCCTGCTTCAAATCCCGCGTCATCAAGCGATACAGCGCCTCCTGGGGCGAGGCGTCCTCGTAGAGCAGCCGATACATTTCGTGGCAAATCGGCATCTCCACGCCCAGCTTGCGGGAGAGATTGTACACCGATTTGGCGGTGCGCACCCCCTCGGCCACCATGCGCATCTCCCCGAGGATGTCGTTCAACTTCAAGCCTTCGCCGATTTTCTTGCCCACCGTGTGGTTGCGGCTCAAGCTCCCCGTGCAGGTGAGAATCAGGTCCCCTACCCCGGCGATCCCGGCCAGGGTCCGGGGGTCGGCCCCCAGGGGTCGCCCCAGGCGCTGGATCTCGGCCAGTCCCCGGGTGATCAGGGCGGCCCGGGTGTTCAGCCCCAAACCGAGCCCGTCAATGACCCCCGCGGCGATGGCGATCACGTTCTTGACGGCGCCCCCCAGTTCCACGCCGATGACGTCCTCGTTGGTGTACACCCTGAAATAGGGTGTGGAGAACACCTTCTGGACCGTCTGGGCCGTGGCCAGGCGCCGGCAGGCCACGGTCACCACGGTGGGGGCCTTGAGGGCCACTTCGCGGGCGAAGCTGGGCCCCGAGAGGGCCACCAGGCGGTCATCCCCCAGTCCCGGCAGGGTTTCGCGCAGCACCCCCGACATGGTCAGGTGGGTCTGGTTTTCGATTCCCTTGGAGGCGGTGACCACGATGGTGCGCGGGCCCAGGACAGGGGCCAGCCGGGTGGCCGTCTCCCGCATCACGTGGGAGGGCACCACGATGACCAGCAGGTCCTTGCCCGCGGCCACGGCCTCCAGATCGTTGGTGGCCCGGATGTTCGCGGACAGGGTCACTCCCGGCAGGAACACCTTGTTTTCACGGTGCTTCTGAATCTGCTCGCAGACCTCGGGTTCGAAAACCCATAAATCCAGCGCCGTTCCCTGGGAGGCCAGCAGGTTGGCCAGGGCCGTTCCCCAGCTGCCCGCGCCCACCACTCCGATTTGACCGTCATAGGCGGATGTATTGGCCATCATGCCCCCTTCCCGGCGTTGCGCACGCCGGTCCTGGCAAAAAACTGCGCCGCGGCCTCCCCATCAGGCTTCGAGGATTTCGTCGCCCGGTTCAGGCTCCACCAGCCGCGCCGCCCCGATGACCCGCTCGCCGGGGTCCATGCCGATGAGCTTCACCCCCTGGGTGTTGCGCCCGATGATGGAAATCCCCTCCACGGGCATGCGGATCAGCTTGCCGCCGTCGGTCATGAGCATGAGTCCGTCGTCTTCCTCCACCAGGAGGATGCCCACCACCTTGCCGTTGCGCGCGCTGGTCTTGATGGTGATGATCCCTTTGCCCCCCCGGCGTCGCACCGGGTATTCGTCGATGGACGTGCGCTTGCCGTACCCGTTCTCCGTGACCGTCACCAGGGTCTGCCCATGGGTCAGCACCTCCATGCCCACGACGTGGTCCTCCCGGCGCAGGGTCGTGCCCTTGACCCCCCGGGCGCTGCGCCCGGTGGCACGGATGTCGGCTTCGTGGAAGCGGATGGACTGCCCGGAGGCCGTGCTCAGGAAGACGTTCAATGTGCCGTCGGTGACCCGCGTGCTGATGAGCTCGTCGCCTTCCGCCAGGCTGATGGCAATCAGCCCGTTGGCGCGCGGGCGGCTGTAAGCCATGAGGTCGGTCTTCTTGACGAATCCCCTGCGCGTAGCCATCAGCAGGTATTTGCCGGGTTCGTATTCGGGGACCGCCAGCACGGTGGTCAATTTCTCGTCCGCCTCGAAGGCCAGCATGTTGACGATGGCCTTGCCCCGGCTGGTGCGGCTCGACTGGGGAATGTCGTACACCTTGCTCCAATAGACCTTGCCGCGGTTGGTAAAGAACATGAAGGTATGGTGGGTGGAGGCCACGAACAGATGCTCCACGAAATCCTCGTCCTTGGTCCCCATGGCGGTCTTGCCCTTGCCGCCCCGCCGCTGGCTCTCGTAAAGCGAAATAGGCGTCCGCTTGATGTACCCGCTGCGGGTGACGGTGACCGCCATGTCTTCTTCGGCGATCATGTCCGCCAGCGTGATTTCCCGCGAGGTGGACACGATTTCCGTGCGGCGCTCGTCGCCGAAGGTGGTCTGGATTTCCACCAGCTCGTCCTTGACGATATTGAGCACGAGACGTTCGCTGGAGAGCACCTCGCGGAACCAGGCGATGTCCTTGAGCACCTGCTCGTATTCGGTCAGGATCTTGTCCCGCTCCAGCCCCGTGAGCCGCTGCAGGCGCATGTTGAGGATTTCCTGGGCCTGAATCTCGCTCAAGGCGAAGGTCGCCATCAGCCGTGACTTGGCCTCGGGGGGCGACGGCGAGTTGCGGATCAGGCTGACCACCGCGTCGAGGTGGTCCAGGGCGATCTTGAGCCCTTCCAGGATATGGGCCCGGGCCTCGGCTTTCTTGAGCTCATGGCGCGTGCGGCGGATCACCACGTCCTTGCGGTGGAGAATGAAGTGCTGCAGCAGCGTCTTGAGGTCCATCAGCTCGGGCCGGTTGTTGACCACCCCGAGGAAGATGATGCCGAAGCTGTTCTCCATGCGCGTGTGCTTGTAGAGCTGGTTGATGACCACTTCCGCAAACTGGTCGCGCTTCAGGCCGATGGCGATCCGCAGGCCGTCCTTGTCGGACTCGTCCCGCACGTAGCGGATGCCGTCCAGCACCTTGTTGCGCACGAGCTCCGCGATTTTTTCGATCAGCCGGGCCTTGTTGATCTGATAGGGCAACTCCGTGACGACGATGGTTTCGCTCTGCTGCTGGACGTCTTTTTCCACCTCCACGCGCGCCCGCACCCGCACGATCCCCCGGCCGGTCAGGTAGGCCTCCCGGATGCCCTCGGTGCCGTACAGAATGCCCCGGGTAGGGAAATCGGGCCCGGGGATGAAGCGCATGAGGTCGGCCACGCCCAGGTCGGGCTGGTCGATGAGGGCTTTGACCCCTTCGATGACCTCCCCCAGGTTGTGGGGTGGGATGTTGGTGGCCATGCCCACGGCGATGCCGGCGGAACCGTTGACCAGCAGGTTGGGGATCCGGGCCGGCAGCACCGCCGGTTCGGTGAGGGATTCATCGTAGTTGGGGATGAAATCCACCGTCTCCTTGTCGAGGTCGGCCAGCATTTCGTGAGCCAGGCGCGTCATGCGGACTTCGGTGTAACGCATGGCCGCGGCGGGGTCGCCGTCGATGGACCCGAAATTGCCCTGGCCGTCCACCAGGGGGTAGCGCATGGAAAAATCCTGGGCCATGCGCACGATGGTGTCGTAGACGGCGCGGTCCCCGTGGGGATGGTATTTACCGATGACATCGCCCACGATGCGGGCCGATTTCTTGTAGGCCTTGTTCCAGTCGTTCTTCAACTCGTGCATGGCGAACAGGACGCGCCGGTGCACCGGTTTGAGTCCGTCGCGCACGTCGGGCAACGCCCGTCCGATGATCACGCTCATGGCGTAATCGAGATAGGACTTGCGCATTTCGCGTTCGATGCTGATTTCGGGCAACTGTTCTTCTGGTTCCATACAAACCCCGATGATGTGTGTTGCGCCAAGGGATGCCCTGGCCGCAGGGCTCGTCTGCCGCGGGCGCGCTGGCGGGGGTGATCGGTCTCCGGTGGCCGGATTCGCGGGGCCGGCGTGCTGTGGCCGCCGGGGTGCCAGGGGACGGGGGCGATCCGTTCAGATCAAAAAGAACCACGACAGCCGCCGACGTCCGAAAACGGTCGAGCACCTGCCGTGGCTCGGATGGGAACGGGTGGGCGCAAACCCGCGGGCGCCCGCCTCAACGGCTGATAAACGCGCCGAACAGAAAAAGCAGGATCATCTCATACACGAAGACGGCCTCGTAAGAGCCGTGGGTCAGGGCATACACAATGCCCCCTCCGACAATGGCCGGGACACCGCAGAAGATCATGATACCCAAGCGCCTGGCGATGCTCATTGGATCGTGCTCCTAAATTTCAATCGTCGGTTGGCAGGCTGTGGGTAAACTGCGCCTCAGGCCGAAATGCTGCCTTGCGGACCTCCGGAAAATGGTCACAACCCTTTAGGTTGCTCCGCTTTCCCATCGGCCCGCGCCTTGCCTTTCGGCCAGATGCTTGTTTATCCACAGGCTGTTAGAGTTTCCGCGGCCGCCGCCGGCCCTTCAGGCGTTTCCCTAGTACCAGCAAGCCCCTTGAAAGTAAAGTCAAAAGGCGCCTCCGACACCATCCCCCGCCGGGTGGGACAAACCCGTCGCCGGTTGGAAGCCAAGGCGCGGCGCCAGCCGCCAAGCTGCGCCATTCCGCCTGGGGCGGGACGGGGAGCATCGTCGCGGGTGGCGCAACGCAGGCATTTGGTACGAGGCGCAGCTAACTCCCGTCTGTCAGCGTTCCACGACCATGGCCATGCCCATGCCGCCGCCGATGCACATGGACACCAGGCCGGTGTGGTAGCCCTGTCGCTGCATGTGGAACATCCCCGTGACCAACTGCCGGGCCCCGGTGCAACCGATGGGGTGGCCGATGGAGATGCCACTGCCCAGTTCGTTGGGTTTCTGGGGATCGATCTTCAGCTCCCGGCAGCAGGCGATGGCCTGGGCAGCGAAGGCCTCGTTGAGCTCGATCATCTCGATATCCGCCATGGAGCGCCCGGCCCTCTGCAGGGCTTGCCGCACGGCCGGCACCGGACCCATGCCCATGTAGGCCGGATCCACGCCGCCGGCGGCAAAGGCGCGGATGGTCACAATGGGCTCCAGGCCGAGCTCGTCCGCCTTGGCCCGGCTCATGAGCAGCACGGCGGCGGCCGCGTCGTTGATGCCCGAGGCGTTGCCGGCGGTGACGGTCCCGTCCTTCTTAAAAGCGGGGCGCAGTTGGGCCATCTTCTCGGCGGTGGTGTCCATGGGCCGCTCGTCGGTGTCCACGACCACCTCCCCCTTGCGGGAACGGATGGTCACCGGGACGATTTCCCGGGCGAACAGGCCTTCACCCATGGCCCGCCGGGCCCGCTGGTGGCTCAGGGCCCCCAGGGCGTCCTGCTCCTGGCGGCTGATCCCGTAGCGCGCGGCGATGTTCTCGGCGGTGACCCCCATGTGATAGCCGTAGAAGATCTCGTAGAGTCCGTCAAACACCATCAGGTCGTGCACCTCGCCCACACCGCTGACTTCCATGCGGTAGCCCCAGCGCGCCTTGGGCAGGGCCATGGGCACCTGGCTCATGTTCTCCAGCCCCCCGGCCACCACCACCTCGGCCTGGCCGGCCATGATGGAAGCCGCTCCCACGGCGATGGCCTTGAGGCCCGAGCCGCAGACCTTGTTCAGGGTGAAAGCCGGAGTCTCCTTGGGGTAGCCGGCCCGGATCATGGCCTGGCGCGCCGGGTTCTGCCCCTGGCCGGCCTGGAGCACATTGCCCATGATGACCTCGTCCACCTCCAGGGGCGCGGCCTGAAGGTCCCAGGCCTGGTACCGCTTCTCCAGGTCGGCCAGGCCGTCCTCCCGGAGACGGTCCGGGGCGGCCGCCTGCCTGGCCTCACCGGGCACCGCCCGGCGGTGGATGCGCCGGAGCACATCGCGCAACACTTCCGCCCCGAGATCCACGGCCGGGACATCCTTCAGGGCGCCGCCGAAGGCGCCCACCGCTGTTCGGGAACCGCTGACGATCACCACCTCGCGCATCTGGGCCTCCTGGGATGTTGATTTTCAACCCAACACACTCTAACTTATCGGAAAATAGCCAATCAAAAAGAGTGTCTGCTTACCATGAACCCTTTCCCCGGGTCAACGCCAGCCGCATGTGCCTCCTGCTGATCGCCCACAATGCCCACCCCCGCTACCGCCTTCTCCTGGCCGCCAACCGCGACGAGTTCCATGACCGCCCCACCGCCGGATTGGAGCCTTGGGCCGAGCCGTCCGGCATGGCCGCCGGCCGGGACCTCCAGGGCGGCGGCACCTGGCTCGGCCTGGATCGTCGCGGTCGTCTGGCGGCGGTGACCAACTACCGCGAGCCCGGCCGCAAAACCCCCGACGCCGTCTCCCGGGGCCATCTGGTGACCGGTTTCCTCTCCCGGCACGGGGACCCCGAGGACTACCTGGCAACGGTCACCCGTAATGGAACGCGCTACAACGGTTTCAACCTGATCGTGGGCGCTGACGGCCGGCTGGTCTATGCGTCCAACCGCGCGCCGGGCATCCGGGTGCTGGCCGACGGGCTCTACGGCCTAAGCAATCACCTCCTGGACACGCCCTGGCCCAAGGTGCGCAAGGCCAAGGGCGCCCTGGCGCGCGTTCTGGCGGACCCCGGGGAGGTGTCGAGCGAGGCCCTGCTGGAAATCATGCGGGATGAAACCGTGGCCGCGGACCGCGACCTGCCCGATACCGGGGTGGGCCTGGAGTGGGAGCGCCGCCTCTCCCCGATTTTCATCCGCGGCCCCATCTACGGCACGCGCTCCACCAGCGTGATCCGCATCCACCGGGACGGCCGGGCGGACTTCACCGAGTGGACCCACGTCCCCACCCCGGGGGCGCCGGCGCCTCCACCCCGGCGGCTGGCCTGGCCGCCGCCCGCCGCTTGACCCTGGAAGGCCGGGTCAGGCGTTGCCCTCGGTGGTCCGCCCGATGGTGCGCAGGATATCCTCCTTGCCGATGATGCCCACCAGGCGGCTCTCTTCCACCACGGGCAGCGTGTGGTAGTTGTGTTCCACCATGAGGGTTGCCACCGTCTCGATGGAAGTGTCCGGGGCCACGGTCACCGGCCGGGGGGTCATGGCCTGGCGCACGGTGGTGGCGGCGATCTTCTGCATCTCTTTTTCCAGCTGCCGGGTGGAGGAAAGGCTGATGTAGCCATCCAGGAAGGTGAACAGGGACGGCAGGGGAAAGCGTTTCTGCTGGGCGATCAGGTCGCTCTGGCAGATGATCCCCACCACCCGCCCGTCCGCCTCCACCACGGGCATGCCGTTGATGTGGTTGTCCAGCAGCAGGCGGGTGGCCTCGGTGATATCGGTCTCGGGTCTTACGGTGATCACCTGGCGGGTCATGATGTCGGCGACGGTGGTCATGCGCTGCTCCCTTCGCTTCCGTTATCTCTCCCGTTTTCCGGTGTCCGCAGGGGCTCCGCATCCCCCTGGGCCCGCGCGAGCCGTCGCCCGCGCCAGGCCTCGAGGCGTTGCCGGATTTCGGCCTCGTAGCCCCTCCCCGAGGGGCGGTAGAAGATTTGCCCCTGCAGTTCCCCGGGGAGATAGTCCTGGGGCGCGTAAGCCTCGGCATAATCGTGGGCGTACCGGTACCCGCGCCCGTACCCCAGGGATTTCATCAGGGCCGTGGGGGCGTTGCGGATGTGCAGGGGCACCGGCAGGCTCCCGTGGCTCTCGACGGCCTCCCCGACGGTCTGCATGGCTTCGTAGATCCGGTTGCTCTTGGGCGCGGTGGCCAGG
>DJGG01000024.1:4865-12200 GCA_002432195.1 Desulfobacteraceae bacterium UBA5852 | reverse complement strand
CCCCGGCCTTTCACCGCAACCATACTTCAGAGGGACAAACCATTCAGGGCGTTATTTCCGGGACACCACACTAGGGCCAGACGCTACCAGATGAAGCGCACGCCGACCCCGGAAGGGCCGATGCGGGCGATTTCCCCCAGCATGTCCGTGTAGGCCCCCCCGTGGCGATAGCGGAAGCTGATCCGGATGCGGTCCCCCGGCGCAAACCGATCCTGGGCTTCGACAAACATGCCGTCGGCGCTGATGTTGCGCACGGTGCCGATGCCCTCCTGCGCCTGGCGGCGGTAGTGGACAAGGGTGCTGTAGGGCAGGCGCTTGGCCTGCCGGCGATCGATTTCCCTGGAGGGAGTGTCGGGCGATGGGTGCATGAATAGGCCGTCCGCCGGCTATCGGGTTGTGGATATCCGGATCCGCCGGCCGGAACTTCCCGCCGCCGACGGGAAGGGATTTCCCTGGTGCCGCGCACCAGGTTGGGCAGCCCGCGGGGCGCCGAGGGGCGGGCGGCGTGAACTTTAAACCACTCTGATAAGGCCGCCGGGGGGCTTTGCCAAGCCGCTTGACCCCCGAACCCCCAGGGGCCCACCGAAAGCCCGTGGGCTCCGGCCGCGTGCGCCCGGGTCACCGGCCGGTTTCAGGCGGGCTGCTGGAGGCCCGGACGCATGACGGCCTCCAGGCGCTGTTGCTGGGCCTCGACAGTGGGCCGGTCGGTTGCGGGGGGCAGGGTCAGCGGGTCGCCGAAGCGGATCGTCACCCGGGAAAAGGGTTTGGGCACGCAGAAGCGGTCCCAGCTGCGGGCGTGCCAGGCCTGCGGGGCTTCGAGATAGGCGGGCACGATGCTGGCCCCGGCCCCTTGGGCCAGGCGGATCACCCCGCTCTTGACGACTCCGGCCGGTCCCCGGGGGCCGTCCACCACGTGGGCGGCCAGTTGCGATGCCTTGAGGTGCGCCACCATTTCCTCCAGGGCGCGCCGGCCGTCCCGGGAGGACGAGCCCCGCACTACTCCCCAACCCGTTAGGGCGGCGACACCGGCAATCAGCTCCCCGTCCCGGCTCTGGCTGATCATCAGGCGGGGATGGTGGTGACGGTAGCGGCGGAAATGGCGGATGAACCCGAAGAACTGCTGGTGCCAGGCGCAGAGGAGCACCCGGCCCCCCCCGGCCAGGTGGTCCAGCCAGGGCTGTTCGTTTTCCACCCGCAAGCGCCAGGTGCGGGAATAGGCGCCGGTCAGATGGTAGAGCAGGCGGATGCACAGCCGGGTGGTCAGCAGTCGGGAGATGCCTTGGGACACGGGCGTGGAACCTTTCATTGGGAGGTGGCGCCCGGGGGGGCGGATGGAGGGCGGCCGGCCTACTTGACGGCGGCCCCGGCGGCCGGGTGCTGCCTGCTCCGCCGCAGGCGGTGCCAGAGACCCAGCAGCTGCACGGCCAGCACGGCGGCCACGATGCGCGGCACCCAGAGCCAGGCGGCGCTCATGCCCATGGACAGAAAGAGCGCCGGGTCCTCCACCATGGAGTGGTTGATGCCGATGGACACGTGCAGCCGCTCCAGCGCCTCGCGGTCCAGTTGACCCTCCCGGACCTCCTCCAGGATCACGGCCGCCCCGTAGGTGAGGCCGAAGATGGTGGCCGTGAGCCACAGGANNGGTCCAGCCCCAGCACCTTCAGGGCCGGGGCCAGGAGGACCACCAGGTGCCGGGTGAGATCGAAGCTCTTCATGAGCCCCAGGAGGATCATCAGGCCCATGATGATGAAGAAGATCTTCACCGTGAGCCGCAGGGTGTCCAGGGCCCAGGTCGTCAGGGAGGTGAGGAAGGGGCCGGTGGCTTCCATGGCCGCCGTGGCCGAATCCGGGGCGGCGGCCTCCACGCCCAGCAGACGGGCGAGCAGGATCACCGTGAGCACCGAGGTGACCAGGCGCACCAGGGTGGCCTTCCAGCCGTTGAAGCCCGACTGGTGCTGAATGACGCCCTCCTGGAACAGGTTGTGGGAGATGAGCAGGAAGTTGGCGATCAGGGTCATCTGCCCCACGCTCAGGGGGAGCGCCAGCATGGCCGCGATGCCGCCGTAGATGCCGGTGAGCAGGCCGGCCACCAGGGGCAGAGCGGCGACGGCCGGCAGCCCCAAAACCCCCATGGCCGGGGCCAGGAGGAAGTCGAGCTTGCCGATCCAGCCGCTGTAATTGAGCAGCATGGTGGCAAAGGAGATGGGCAGCAGGATCTGGATCATCCAGATAAAGCCGCTCCAGCCCTTGGCGATTCCGGCGCGCAGGCCGGCGTGGAAGCGTTCCCCTAGCGTGCTCATGGCGTGTCCGGAAAGTGGCGGCCCGCCNNGCGGTTGACCGGGGTGCCCGGGCGGCCCATCGCCGCCGGCCACGGAGCAGCACCCCTACCAGCTATTGGCGGGGTTGTCCAGCTTCTCCGCCGGCTCCGGCCCGGATGGTGACCGGTCCCCGGCCGGCGCCAGGGCCGCCGGGGGTCAGGGGGGGCCGGCCGTCCGCGCCCCGCGGTCGAGGAGCAGCATCCCCCCGAGGGCCACCCCTGCCAGGAGGGCGCCGGCCAGAAACGTGGACGGGGCTCCGAAATGGTCCCAAAGGCTGCCGGCCAGGACACTGGCCACCAGCAGGCCCACCCCCCCGGCCAGGTTGAAGAGGCCGAAGGCCGTTCCCCGGAGATGGGCCGGGGCGTGGTCGGCCACGAGGGCGGCCAGCAGTCCCTGGGTGAGACCCAGGTGGAGGCCCCAAAGGGCGACGCCCAGGGCCACCTCCCAGGCGGTAGCGGCCAGGGCCAGCAGGAGGTTGGCCGCCATCAGCACCCCCAGGCCGGCGGTCATGAGCCCCCGGCGGCCGAAGCGGTCCGAAAGGAGCCCCGCGGGGTAGGCGGTCAGGGAATAGACCAGGTTCATCACCACCAGCAGGAGAGGGATGGCCGCGGCACCGAGCCCCACGCTCTGGGCACGGAGCAGCAGAAAGGCCTCGCTGAAGCGTGCCAGGGTGAAGACGAAGCCCACGGCCACGACCCGCCCATAGGCCGGGCTCAGGTCCTTCAGCGCGCTCCACCGCAGGGACGGCCTGGGCGTTGCGTCGTGTGGCGCGCGGGGCTCGCGTACGGCCAGGGCCAGAATGGCCACGGCGACCCCGCCGGGGATCACGGCGATCCAGAACACCGTGCGGAAGTGTCCCCCCGTGGCCGCCATGAGACCCGCCGCCAGCAGGGGCCCGAGAAAGGCCCCCACGGTGTCCAGGGACTGCCGCAGACCGTAGGCCGCCCCCCGGGATTCCGGCGGCGTAACGTCGGCCACCAGGGCGTCCCGGGGAGCGCCCCGGATGCCCTTGCCGATGCGGTCCAGGAAGCGTGCCGCCAGCACCAGGCCGGCCCCCGTGGCCAGGGCGAAGAGTGGCTTGGTGAGGGCGCCCAGGCCGTAGCCGGCCAGGGCCAGGATCTTGCGCCGGCCGAGCCGGTCGCTCAGGGCCCCGGAGAAGGTCTTGGTGACCAGGGCGGAGCCCTCGGCCAGCCCCTCGATGACTCCCACCGCCAGCGCGCTGGAACCCAGGACCGTCACCAGGAAGACGGGCAGCAGGCTGTGGATCATCTCGGAGGAGACGTCCATGCACAGGCTCACCAGCCCCAGGGCCCAGACGGTCCGTGGGAGCCCCCGGGATTCGGGGCGTCCCCTGTGGCCGCGTGCGGGTTCGGCCGCGGGGAAGTCGTGATCGCTCATGCTTGCGTCCCTTTGCCGGTGGCGCCAGGCTGCGGCCGGCCGACCCTCAGGGGCGGCTGGTCTCCCGAAGCACCTCGCCCTCGAAATCGGCCTGGTTCCAACCGCCGTCCCAGCGGTAGGCCCGCCGGAAGGTATCGCGAATGGCCTCCATGGGCACATCCGCAAACTCGCCCCGGTAGCGGAGGTATTCCATGTGCCGCCGGCCGTCCCGGTCGAAGGGGTGGTAGAGGGAGTCCCGCCGGCCGTCGAACTCCAGGGGGGTGAGACGGAAGCGCTCGCAGAGCTCCACGTTGAAGGCGGGGGTGGCCTTGACCCAGGCGCCCTCCAGCCAGATCGCCGTGCAGCCGTGCCAGTGGAAGACGTCGGTGGCCATCAGGGCGCGCATGCGGGCGGTGGAGAGGTGGTTGCGCACGTCGGCGAACGCCAGGCGGGCGGGGATCCCCAGGGCCCGGCAGGCGGCCGCCAGCAGCACCGCCTTGGTGACGCACCAGCCCCGGCCGGCCGCCAGGGTGGTGCTGGCCGCCAGCCCTTCCACGGAAAGCGCGATCGTATACGGGTCGTAGCGGATGCCGTCGCGCACGGCGTAATAGAGCGCCACGGCCTGTTCCCGCGGCGCGCTGGCGGGGCCCGCGCGGTCCCGGGCGAAAGCGGCCACCGCCGGGTGGTGGGCGTCGATGATGGGGGTGGCCGTGAGGCAGGTCTGCAGGGTGTTCGGCATGTGGCGGGAAAGGCTCCTTTCAGGAGTGGAGGGTCATGGGGCCGGCGGCCAGGGCGCGGCCCAGCAGCCCCGGGATTTCCCCGGGGTGATGCGCCAGGACGGTCACGCCGTGCTGCCGCAGCTCGTCCGCCGTGCCGTAGCCCCAGGTGACCCCCAGGCAGGCCACTCCGCAGGCCCGGGCGCCGTCGGCATCGTGGCGGCGGTCTCCCACCATCACCACCCGCCCGGGGGGCAGGTGGTGCGCGGCCAGGACATGGGCGATGAGCTCGGCCTTGGCGCTGCGCCGGCCGTCGAGCTCGCTGCCGTNNGAAATGCGCCACGATGCGCGCCGCAAAGACCCGGGGCTTGGAGGTGGCCAGGAATGTGCGGCAGCCCAGGGCGCGCACCGCCGCCAGGCTTTCGGGGGCCGCGGGATAGAGGGTGTTCTCGAACAGGCCCAGGGTCCCAAAGCGCTCCCGGTAGAGGGCCAGGGCCCGGTCCAGCAGGGCCGGATCCCGTGAGCCCAGCAGGCCGGCGAAGCTTTCGCGCAAGGGGGGGCCGATCCAGCCCTCCAGATCCCGGTCCGCCGGTGCGGGATGCCCCAGGGCGGCGAGGGCATGGCGAATGCAGCGGCCGATGCCCGGCTGGGGGTCCGCGAGGGTCCCATCGAGATCGAAGAGCACGGCGGTGGGCATCATGGGGACGCGGCCCCCTCCGCAACGCCCGGCCGGTCGAGCTCGGCGCGAACGGTTTTGGCCAGTTTTTCAAGGGTATAGGGCTTTTTTACATAGGCCCCCGCGCCCAGGGCCTGGGCCGCGCGCACCCGGCCGGTCTCCGAGAACCCGCTGGCGATGACGGCCCGNNTTTCCAGGCCGTCGATGCCCGGGTCCATGATCATGTCGAGCACCACCAGGTCCACGGCCTGTTCCCGCAGGCAGGCTTCGGCTTCCTCGCCGCTGGCGGCGGTGGCCACCCGGTAGCCCAGGCGGGTCAGCATGGAGGCCGCCAGCTGGCGCTGCTCCGGCACATCGTCCACCACCAGGATGCTCTCGCCCTGCCCCCGGTAGTGCCCCAGGGAGAAGCGCTCGGTTTCCGGGCGCACGGCCTCCCGGGTCACCGGGAAATAGAGGCTGAAGGTGGTGCCCCGGCCCTCGGAGCTCTGCATGTCGATGTAGCCGCGATGGTCCTTGACCGTCCCCCAGACCACGGCCATCCCCAGGCCCGTGCCGCTGCGGCCCATGACCTTCTTGGTGAAGAAGGGCTCGAAAATCCGTTCGCGGTCGTCCGGCGCGATCCCCTCGCCGGTGTCGGTGACGGTGAGCACCGCGTAGTCGCCTTCCTCCACGTGGTCGTATTCGCCGATGGGGTGGTCCACATAGCGGTTCTCCGTGGCGATGGCGATGGTGCCGCCGTCGGGCATGGCCTCGGCGGCGTTGGAAACCAGGTTCATGAGGGTCTTGGACAAGTGCACGGGGGAGCCTATGACGTTGAACAGGTCGTCGGCCAGGCGGGTTTCCACGCGCACGTTGGCATGGAAGCGCAGCAGCTTGGCGTGTTCGGGGTTCTGCAGGTAGTCGCCCAGGATGCGGTTGAGGTTGACCACCTCGGTGACCGCCACGCCCCGCCGGGCCAGGGTGAGGAGATCCTGGACGATGGCGGCGGCCTTCTCCCCCGACTGGCGGATGGTCTGCACGGGCCCCACCAGGGGACTGTCGGCGGGCAGGTCCATGAGGAGCAGCTCCGGGTAGCTCACGATCCCCGAAAGGATGTTGTTCAGGTCGTGGGCCACGCCGCCGGCGAGCGTTCCGATGGCTTCCATCTTCTTGGCCCGCTGGAGGCGCGCCTCCAGCTGCCGCTCCTTGGTGACGTCCTCGCAGAGCACCAGGGTGAAGGTCTCGCCGCCCAGGAGGAACCGGCTGACGGTCAGGCGCGCGCTGTAGGGCCGCCCGTCGGTGCGCCGGAGCTCGGCGTCGTAATTCCGCAGGACCTGCCCGGCATCCAGCTTGCGGAGCAGATGCGCGCCCTCCTCGGGATTCTGGAAGAGGCTCGGCAGGGTCACGTGGGCGATGGCCGCCCGGGGGCAGCCCAGGAGCTGCAGCATGGCCTCGTTGCACTCCCACAGGCGTTCGTGGCGGTCGGCCAGGCCGATGCCCAGGGGTGAGCTTTCGAAGAGGGTCCGGAAACGGTCCTCCGAGGTGCGCAGGGCCTCGAGCAGGTTGCGCACGTCGGTCTCCTTGCGTTCCAGGCTGTCCACCATGGCATTGAAGGAGTGCACCAGCTGCCCGATCTCGTCATGGCGCTCTTCGGGCAGGCGCTGGAAGCGGCCGTGGGCAATCCCCCGGGTGGCTTCGATCACGCGCCGCAGGGGGCGGTCCACGAAGAGCTTGAAGACCACGAAGAGGGTGGCCACGACCATCACCAGCCCCATGAGCGTTCCCAGGTAGACCGTGCGCTGAAGAAGACGGCTGGGGGCCTGGTAGTCCTCCTCGGGGATGAAACTGACGATCTGCCAGTTCCAGAAGGGGAAGGACCGCTGGTGCAGCCGCACGGGCTGGCCACCGAGATCCCGGGCCAGGATGGCATCGGAGGGGGCGGCCTCTTCTGGCAGGCGGATCGCCTGCGGGACGGCGGCCGTGGTTCCCAGAAGCCTGCCCTGGCCCTCCACCACCACCAGGTGCACGCCCTGGAAGCTGTGGTGCAGGCCCAGGATCTCCTCGATGGCCTCGCGCCGGAGGGAGGCGTTCATCTCCGGGTCGTCCTCCAGGCGCAATTCGAGGAGGTGGTTGAACCGGTTCTCGCAGATGCCCACCCCCAGCTGCGAGGCCAGCCGGAGGTTGGCGTCCACATAACGGGTGAAAAACCCCAGGAGGGGCGGCAGGGAGTAGGACACCAGGAAGAGGGAGATCACCAGGCCCATGCCCA
>DJGG01000024.1:4562-4853 GCA_002432195.1 Desulfobacteraceae bacterium UBA5852 | reverse complement strand
AGGATCGAATAGATCATGCGGTTGCGGATGCGGCGTTTGACCTTCACCGGCAATCTCCCGAAAGCGCTCACCAGCGCGGTGCGGCGCCCGGCCGGGCGGCGTGCCCGCGCGCCATGGCCTCGACGGCCGCGGCGCGCCCCTGGCGGTAGCCCTCGCGCAGGGCATCGAGGTCGCGTCCCAGGCGGGAAGGGCGGAAGGCGGCCGGTGGGCATACTTCTACCACAATGACCCCCGGGGGGAAAGGCGCAGGAGCGCCACGGCCGCGTTATCAGGCTGCGGATAAACTGCGCC
>DJGG01000024.1:0-4479 GCA_002432195.1 Desulfobacteraceae bacterium UBA5852 | reverse complement strand
GCCCGCTGCTTGTTTATCCACAGCCTGTTAAAGCGTTTCACGCGCGCGGCCACCGTCGCCCGCAGGCGCGGCCAGGGACGCAGGCGCCAGAGCAGGGCGGCCATGCTCACACATCCAGCCGGTTGCCGTGGTGGAGGTCGCCCAGGGGCCGGATCGTCAGGCCGTGCACCCGGATCCCCTGGCCGTCGGCCCGCAGGGTGAAGCTCACCAGGGCAACCGCCAGGTGGAAGCGCGCCCTGCAGTGGAAGACGCCCGTCTCTTCCCGGAAGGTGGTGCGGTAGTGCCGGAGTTCCAGGTCCCGGATCTCCTCCAGGGGGCCCAGGCGCCGGAAAGCCGCAAGGGTCTGTCGGCCCGCGGGACTTTCCAGCCGCTCCAGGAACTCAGGGCTCAACCGGGCGCGCACGTCGTCGAGGTCCCAGGCCAGGCTCAGGTCGTGGATGAATGCCCGACCGTAGTCCGCGTGCAGGGTATTGAATTGCCGGGACTCCGCGGAGATGTACAGGAGCATGGCCGCCACCAGGGCGCATGCCAGTCCCAGCGCCGCCAGCAGGCCTTTGAGGATCTTCATGGGCGTTCCTGTTCTCGATCCTTTACGGCCACGGCCTTGAAGAAGGTGTAGCCGAAAACCCCGTCGGCTTCCGTGGTGCGCTGCAAGGCGCGCAGGCCGGCGTCGAAGGCGTCCGCTCCCAGGAGGCCTGCGGCCAGGGCGGGGGCGCGCACCCCCTGGATCATGGCCGTGAAGGTCCGGCGGGTGAAGCCCTCCACCAGGTGGGGCCGGCTGGCGTCCACGTAGACCATGCGGGGGGCCACCCGCACGGTGGCGAAGCCCGCCCGGCGCAGGAGGGGATAGAGTTGCCGGCCGATGTGGGCGTTGCCGCCGGCCCGCCGCTGGAGTTCCACCTGGCAGTCGATGACCGCCCGGGCGGCCGGGCTGTCCGGGTGAAAAATGGTGGATCCATGGTCCCCTTCGATCACCGTGAGGCTGCCGCCGGCCTTGAGAAGGCCCTTGAGGGTCTCCAGGGCCGCCACCGGTTGGGCCAGGTGCTCCAGCACGAAGCAGACGAAGATCGCGTCGAAGCTTTCCGGGGCCAGGGGCGGGCGGAAGATGTCCCCCTGGAGGAAGGCCACGTTGGGGAGGCCCGCGGCCGCGACCCGGCGGCGGGCTTCGGCCAGGGAGGCCCCGGAGATTTCCAGGGCCGTGAACCGGGCGTGGGGGCTGCGGCCAGCCAGGGTGACCGTCTGGGCCCCCACCCCGCAGCCGGCCTCCAGCACCCGGGCCCCGGGAGGGAAGGCCGTGTCGGCGTGGAGCAAATCCACCAGTGTGTCGGCCTGGTCCTGGAGGCGCCGGTGCTCCCGGGGGGCGTAGCCGTGGACGTAATTCTGGGGCATGGGGGTCTCCGCAGCGCTGGTGGGCCTACGCCCCGGCCAGGCGACGGCCGAAGTCCCGGGCCCGGGCCGCGGCCGCGGGGTCCCGGGCCAGGGCTCCGGCCTCGGGGGGAGTGTCGGGGAAGAGGCAGCTCACGAAGGGACATCCCAGATAGGCCGCCGGGATGCTCCACTGGCGCTCCAGGAGGTCCAGGTTGTCTTCCAGGGCGCCGCCGCCGGTGGCCAGCAGGGCCAGGGTCCTGCCGGCGAGCGCCGAGCGCACCCTGCCGTCGGGGGCGAACTTGGAGAGGCAGAACATGCGGTCGATGACCATCTTGATCTGGGCCGTATAGCTCCACCAGTAGATGGGGGTGGCCACCAGGATCACGTCGTGGTCCGGGAGGGTGGCCACCGCCCGCCCCAGTTCGTCGTCCACCGTGCAGCGGAAGACTTCGGAGGCCTGGCACTTCCGGCAGCCGGTGCACCCCGGGTGCCGGAAGGTGAGCTTGAGGGCGTCGATCTCGGTGACCTCGGCCCCCTGCCGGCGGGCGGCCTCCAGGGCCAGGGCCGCCATGGCGCGGGTGTTGCCCCGGGGCCGGGGGCTGCCCTGGATGCAGACGATCCGGCGGGTCATGGGCAAATTTCCTTTCCGGTAAATCGGGTCCAAGCCTGCCGCTCCATTAGCCGGGATACGCCCTCCGGGTCAAGCACCCTCTGCCGCAGCATGCCGCCGTCCCGTGCCGGGAGGTAAGGAGGATGCGGCGCGTTGCGGGGGGAATTCGTAAGCCCCTGCCATGCGGGACCGGCGCCAGCGGCCCACGATTGCGGCCCCCGATTGCGGCTTGACTTCCGCGGGGGGGGCTTGTAGGTTTTTGTCCGCAAGCGGGGATGGAGTCCCCCAGAGAACCGCCCGGGCCGGGCTGATGACTCCTACCGTCAGTGACCTGCGGTGGGGTGTTTGTCAGGATGGTGCCTGCAGGCGGTTTTTTTATTGCCGGTCGCACCAGGTGGGAGGAGCGTCCGACGAATTTGGTCCTCAGACCCGCGCGCACGTGCGGCTCCGGGCGAAAGGATTCCGTATGACCGAAACCTGGTTTTTGGCCACCCTGTGGCTGGGCCTGGCTCTGATCGCCACCCTGGTGTCCATCTGGCTGCGCGTCGCCACGGCCCTGTCGGAAATCGTCGTGGGCACGGTGGCCCAACTGGTGATCGGGGCCATGGTGAGCAGCACGGTGCTGGGGGTGCACGAGCCCTGGATCAAGTTCCTGGCCGGCACCGTGGGCAAGGACCACGTCCTGATCCGCCGCCTGCGGACGGTGACCTTCGGTTTGCTGACCCCGTTCTATTTCATCCGGGCCGGATCCTTCGTTTCCGTGCCGGCCCTGATCGCCGGGCCTGCCATTTTCCTTGCCCTGCTGCTGGCCAAGATGGCCGCCAAGATGGTGGCGGTCTATCCGGTGACGAAGTTCTACAAGAGTTCCGGCAAGGACGGCATGTACACCACCCTGCTCATGTCCACCGGCCTGACCTTCGGCAGCATCTCGCCGAACAGATCGTGCATTTCGCCGATCAGTGGAAGGCGGATACCATCGTCATGGGGCACCGCGGCGAGAGCCTCTTTCAAAAATGGCTCCTCGGGTCGGTGGCCAAACGGGTTTTGAGTTACGCCAACTGCACAGTGATCGTGGTGCGTTGCTAATTGCCCCAGGCGGGTATGCGTGCTTTGGCTTGACGGGGTCCGATAGGGGCGCCATGCTGAATGGNNTATGGCAAGGCGAGCGCGATCTTCGCCAGCGGGCAGGCCTGCCGCGGGAAGCCGCCGGTGGCCGCGGCAGTGGTCCACTTCCTCCGGACACGCAGGATCGCGGCCCGCTTGCCGCATTCATCGATCTTCTCCGGCCTGCCCGTGGTAGACGCCGACGGCCGGTTCAAGGGCATGGCCCGCCGGGATTCAATGCGGCAAACGGTTTTCGGCGGTTCCAGCTGAGAGGAAGGCACCCATGCTGGCGTTCAAACAGGAGCGGTTCCACTCCCGCATCGTGCTGCCCACCGGGGAGGTGAGCGACCGGGTGATCGAGGTGCGCACCCATCCCATCACCGGACGCACCTGCCGCATCACCTACAGCCGCGGCGCGGAGCGCGAGCCCGGTGCCGGGGCCCTGCCCGCCCCGCCGCCCTTCGCCGCCGACCGCGGCACCTGCCCCTTCTGCCGCGCCCAGCTCGGCACGCAGACCCCGCGGCTGGACCCGGCCCTGGCCCCGGAAGGCCGCCTGGTCCGCGGGGATTCCACGCTGTTCCCCAATCTCTATCCCTACGGCCGCTATTCGGCCGTGAGCCTGTTCGGCGACGGCCACTTCGTGGAAATCGGCACGGACCGCCCGGAGGCCTACGCGGACAGCTTCCTCAACTGCCGGGACTACCTGCTGCGGGTCCTGGCCCGCGACCCCGGGGCGGTCTGGATGGCCATCACCCAGAACCACCTGCCCTCGGCCGGGGGATCGCTGCTCCATCCCCATCTCCAGGTCCAGGCCGACCGCCTTCCCGCCAATTTCCAGCGCTGCCTGCGGGAGGCCTCCGCCCGGCATCACCGCCGGTCCGGCACCCGCCTGTTCGCCGACTACCTGCGGGCGGAGCAGCAGGCGGGAGCGCGCTGCCTGGGGGCCACCGGCGCCTGGCAATGGCTGGCGGCCTTCGCGCCCGAGGGCTTTTTCGAGATCTGGGGCATCCTGCCCGGGGTTACCTCTCTGAGCCGGACCACGGAGGAACACTGGCGGGCCCTGGCCCAAGGCGTGCTCAACACCCAGAAATTCTACCGCAGCCTGGGCCGCAATGGGTACAACCTGGGACTTCTGCTGCTGGAGGACGGTTCGGATCACCAGGAGCTGCGGGTGGTGCTCACCGTGCGCAGCAACCACGCCCCTTGGGTGCGCAGCGATTTCACCGGCTTCGAGGTGATGCTGGGGGACATGGCCACCTTCGCGGCGCCGGAGCAGACCGCCGCACTGGCCCGGCCCTTCTGGCAGGACCGCGGGGTGGAGGGTTCGGGCGCCGGCGGCCGTTAGAACCCATCTCGAATAAGGCCTTGGAGCGGGCCGGGGGGCTCCCATCCCAGGC
>DJGG01000282.1:4963-12872 GCA_002432195.1 Desulfobacteraceae bacterium UBA5852 | reverse complement strand
GCGCCCCTCGCGAAAATGCTCACCACCCCCTGAACTTGGCTCCCGCTAGGCGCATCGCGCCGCGCCTTGCCTTTCGGCCCGAAGCGAGTTTATCCACCGCCTGATCGGCCCCTTGAGATCGATCCGCTTTTCCGTTAGATTGCACTTCCGTGCGGTGGACCTACAATTCGGGAGTCGGGCATGACGGCCTACTTCATCCGGCGCTTGCTGCTGATCATCCCCACCTTCCTGGGGATCACCGTCCTGGTGTTCGCCATCACGCGGTTTGTGCCGGGGGGGCCTATCGAGCGCATGATCGCCCAGGCCCAGCAACAGCAGTTCGAAGGCGGCGGGCCGCGGGCCTCCGAGGGGGCCCAACGGCAGCCCCTCTCCGACGAGCAGATCGCCTTCCTCAAGGAATACTACGGGTTCGACAAGCCCCTGGTGCAAAGCTACCTGGAGTGGCTGGGCAAGATCCTGCGGGGTGACCTGGGGGTCTCCACGCGCTACTACGATCCGGTCTGGGACATGATCCGGGTGCGGATCCCCATATCGCTGTACTTCGGGCTGATCTCCACCGTGCTGGTCTATGGCGTCTGCATCCCCCTGGGGATCGCCAAGGCCGTGCGCCACAACTCGGCCTTCGACAACCTCTCCTCGGTGATCGTTTTCACCGGGTATGCCATTCCCGGTTGGGTCATCGGCCTTTTCCTGCTGGTGCTGCTGGCCGGCCAGTGGGACGTGTTTCCCCTGGGAGGGCTGGTGAGCGAGAACTTTCAGGAGTTGAGTGCCGGGGGCCGGGTCCTGGACCTGCTGTGGCACACGGTTCTGCCGCTGTTCGCCTACGTCATCAGCTCCTTTGCCATGATGACCTTCCTGATGAAAAACACCCTCATGGACAACCTGGCGGCGGACTACGTGCGCACGGCCATCGCCAAGGGGCTGCCCTTCAAGGGGGCGGTTTTCGGCCACGCCCTGCGCAACAGCCTGATCCCCATCGCCACGTCCTTCGGCCAGAACATATCCATCATCATCTCGGGATCGTTTCTCATCGAGAAGGTTTTCAACATCGACGGCATGGGGCTGCTGGGGTACGAATCCGTGGTGGAGCGCGACTACCCCGTGGTGCTGGGGGTGCTGGTCATCTCCTCCCTGCTGTTTCTGATCGGCAATATCCTCTCGGACATCTGCGTGGCCCTGGTGGACCCCCGGGTCCAGTTCGACTGAGCCCAAGCGAACCCGGTAAGGCGAGCCCATGCGCATCAACCCCTTGACCCTCAAAAAGATCCGGCGCTTCCGTTCCATCCGGCGGGGTTACGTCTCCTTCTGGATCTTTCTGGCCATGATCCTGCTGTCCCTGGCCGGGGAGTGCCTGATCAACAGCCGGGCCCTGGTGGTCTTCTACGAGGGGCACATCTACCTGCCCACCTACGGCGATCCCCTGCCGGGAACCACCTTCGGGCTGGACTACCGTTACGAGACCGACTACCGCGACCTGGCCCGGCGCTTCGCCGCGGAGCCATCCGGCAATTGGGTGCTTCTGCCCCCGGTGCCCTACAATCCCTTCGAAAACGACTTCGGTGCCGACCTCCTGCCCCCCACCCCGCCGTCCCTGGCCCGGCGGCACTTCTGCGGCACGGACGCCTCGGGGCGGGACGTGCTGGCGCGTCTGGTCTACGGGTTCCGCATCGCCATCATCTTCTCCCTGGCCCTGCTGCTCGTCACCTTCGCCCTGGGCATCAGCATCGGCAGCGCCATGGGGTATTTCGGCGGGGCCTTCGACCTGGTTTTCCAGCGGGTGATCGAGATCTGGACCACCATTCCGCGCCTCTACATCATCATCATCATCGCCTCCGTGGTGGTGCCCAATTTCTGGATCCTGCTCCTGATCCTGGCCTTTTTCGGCTGGACCGACCTCACCTGGACCATGCGCACCATGACCTACAAGGAACGGGCCCGGGAGTACGTGCTGGCCGCCCGCACCCTGGGGGCCGGACACGGCCGCATCATCTTCCGGCACATCCTGCCCAACATCGTGGCCCTGGTGGTCACCTACGCGCCCTTCGCCGTCACCGGCGGGATCGTGGCGCTCACCTCCCTGGACTATCTGGGGTTCGGCCTGCCGCCCCCCACCCCCAGCTGGGGGGAGCTTCTCCAGCAGGGCTGGACCAACCTCAGCGCCTGGTGGATCTCCTGCTCGGTGGTGGGGGCCATGGTGGTCACCCTCGTGCTGGTGACCTTCGTGGGGGAGGCCGTGCGGGAGGCCTTCGATCCCAAGCGGCACACGGTATATGAATAAGCCCCGGCCGTCCGGGTCGGCGCTGGAGATGAGATGCGCTCCATGATGGCACGCACGTTGGCCGCCCGCCGCTTGACCCTGCTCCTGGTCCTCCTGGGGCTGGCGGTCGGCCTGGGGGGCTGTTCGGAACCGGGGGGCGGGGTGGAAGAGCGGTCGGCGGCGCCCGCGGCGCCCTGTGATCCGGCAGCGCCGCCGGCCGCGGAGGCCCTGCCCGCCGGGCTGGTGTGGCTGACCAACGACGCGGACCCGGTTTTCGCCGACCCCCAGGCCCGGCCCGGGGGCACCTTCCATGAGGCCCTGGCCTCCTTTCCCCTCACCTTCCGCACGGTGGGGCCGGATTCCAACACCAGCTTCCGCAGCGCCATTCTGGGCAATCAGCTGAGCCTGGTGGGCATCCACCCCAACACCCGCAACATCATCCCGGAACTGGCCACCCACTGGGCCTTCGGGGACGACAAGAAAAGCATGTACTTCCGCCTCGATCCCGCAGCGCGCTGGTCCGATGGGCATCCGGTCACGGCCCACGATGTGGCCTACACCCTGGATTTCATGCGCTCCAGGCACATCGTGGCCCCCTGGTACAACGACTACTACACCCAGGAGATCGACCGGGTCATCGTGTACGACGATCACACCCTGGCGGTGATCGCCACCAAGCCCCAGCCGGACCTCCACCTGAAGCTGGCCCTCAGCCCCACTCCCCGGCACTACTTTTGCGAGTTGCGTGCGGATTTCGTGCGGCGTTACAACTGGGCGGTGGTGCCCAACACCGGCGCCTACCAGATCGCCGACTTCAAAAAGGGGCGCTACGTGATCTTCGAGCGCAAGAAGGACTGGTGGGCCCGGGAGCGGCGCTATTTCAAGCAGCGTTTCAACGTGGACAAGGTGCGCTACACCGTGATCCGGGACGCCAACCTCCAGTGGGAATACTTCAAGAAGGGCCAGTTGGACGTCTTCGGCATCACCATTCCCGAGTTCTGGCACATCCGGACGCGCACACCGGTGGTGGAGAAGGGCTATGTGGCCCGCGTCTGGTTCTTCAACGACACGCCCCAGTCGGCCCAGGGGCTCTGGCTCAACCTGGACCGGGAGATCTTCCAGGATCCCCGGGTGCGCTTCGCCTTCGCCCACGCCATGAACGTGGAGAAGGTCATGGCCACCATCCTGCGCAACGACTACTTCCGGCTGGAAAGCGCCTACGTGGGGTACGGCGCCTACACCAACACGCGCATCCGGGCCCGGCGCTTCGACCTGGCCCGGGTGGAGGCCTACATGGGCGAGGCCGGCTGGCAGCGGGGGCCCGACGGCATCTGGGCCAAGGACGGGCGCCCTTTTTCCGTGGAGATCGCCTACTCCCGGGAGGAGCACACGCCGCGGCTGGTGGTGCTGAAGGAGGAGGCCAAGAAGGCCGGTGTGGAACTGCGCCTGCAGCAGCTGGACCCGGCAGCACAGTTCAAGAAGATCCTGGAGAAACGCCACGACGTGGGCTGGCTGGGGTGGAGCACGGGGCTGCGGCCGCACTTCTGGGAGTTCTGGCACTCGGCCAACGCCCACAAGGGGCAGACCAACAACGTCACCAACGCCGACGATCCCGAACTGGACGCCCTCATCGACGCCTTCCGCGCCTCCCTGGAGGAGCCCGAGCGCATCGCGCTGTCCCACCGCATCCAGGAGAAGGTGCACGCCCTGGGCGCCTTCGTGCCGACCTTCATGGTGCCGTATTTCCGGGAGGCCTACTGGCGCTGGTGGCGGTTCCCGGACCCTCCGGCCACCCGCATGTCCGGCAGCCTCTTCGACCCCTTCGACAGCGCCACCGGCGGCCTCTTCTGGTACGACGCGGCCCTCCAGCGCGAGGTGCGGCAGGCCATGGCCGACGGCCGCCCGCTGGAACCGGTGACCAAGATCGACGAGACCTACAAGCCGGCGGTGATGCAATGAACCCTGGCCCCAAGTCCGGCATGCCCGCCGATGGGGAACCCCTCCTGCGGGTGGAGCATCTGACGGTGGCCTTCGACGGCGAGGAGGGCCGGCTGACCGCCGTGGACGACATCTCGCTTTCCCTGGGGGCCCGCCGCACCTTGGGGCTCGTGGGGGAGTCGGGGTGCGGCAAGAGCGTCACGGCCCTGGCCGTCATGCGCCTGCTGCCCCAACCGGCAGGGAAGATCCTGGCGGGGCGGATCCTCCTGGGCGCAGAGGACCTGGCCGCACTGCCCGCCCACCGGCTGCACGCCATCCGCGGCCGGCGCATCGCCATGATCTTCCAGGAGCCCATGACCGCCCTGAACCCCGTGCACCCCATCGGGCGGCAACTGGCCGAGGTGTTTCACCTCCATTTTGCCCGGATGGAGGAGGCCGCCGTGCGCCGGGCCTGCCTGGACCTCCTCGACCAGGTGGGCATCCCGGCACCGGCCAAACGGCTGGAGGAGTACCCCCACCAGATCTCCGGCGGCATGCGCCAGCGGGTCATGATCGCCATGGCCCTGGCCTGCCGTCCGGAGATTCTCATCGCCGACGAGCCCACCACGGCCCTGGATGTCACCATCCAGGCCCAGATCCTGGACCTGATCCGCCAGCTCCAGGCCGAGGCGGGCATGGCGGTGATCTTCATCACCCACGACCTGGGAGTGGTGGCCGAGATGTGCGACGACGTGGTGGTCATGTACGCCGGCAAGGTGGCGGAGACCGCGCCCATCGCCGATCTTTTCGCCCACCCGCGGCATCCCTACACCCGCGGCCTGCTGGACTCCATTCCGCGCTTGGAGCTTCCCCGCAAGCAGCTTCTGCAGGTCATCCCGGGGGTGGTGCCCAGCCTGGACGCGCTTCCGCCGGGGTGCCGTTTCGAGAACCGGTGTCCTTACGCCCAGGCGGTGTGCCGCACGGCCCATCCGCCGCTGATACCGGTGGGCAGCGCCCACGCCGCGGCCTGCTACTTCGCCGCGGAGTTGCCTGCCTGGCGCCCACCCACCGGGGGGGACGCGCGATGACGGCGCCCTTGCTGGATGTCCAGGGTCTGAAGATGTACTTCCCGGTGCACGGCGGGATCCTGCGGCACAAGGTCGCCGAGGCCAGGGCCGTGGACGGGGTCTCCTTCGCCATCCCCCCGGGGACGACCCTGGGGCTGGTGGGGGAATCCGGCTGCGGCAAGACCACCGTGGGGCGCGCCCTGCTGCGCCTCTACCAGCCCACCGCGGGAGAGGTGCGCTTCGACGGCCGGGATGTGCTGCGCATGGGGCGGGAGGCCTTGCGGCGCCTGCGGCGGGAGATGCAGATGATCTTCCAGGATCCCTTCGAGTCCCTCAACAGCCGCCAGACCGTCCGGGATATCCTGGAAGAGCCCTTCCGCATCCACCGCGGGTCCGGGGACGCCACGGCGCGGGAGCGGGCCGTGGCGGGGCTGCTGGAGCGGGTGGGCCTGCCCCAGGGGGCCCTGGGGCGCTTTCCCCACGAGTTTTCCGGCGGCCAGCGCCAGCGCATCGGCATCGCCCGGGCCATCGCCCTCCACCCCCGGCTGATCGTCTGCGACGAGCCGGTATCGGCCCTGGACGTTTCCATCCAGTCCCAGATTCTGAATCTGCTGCTCACCCTGCAGCAGGAGATGGGGATGGCCTACCTGTTCATCGCCCACGACATGGCGGTGGTCAAGCACATCTCCGACCGCATCGCCGTGATGTACCTGGGCCGGATCGTGGAGATCACCGGGGCCGACGAGCTTTACCGGCGCCCCTTGCACCCCTATACCCGGGCCTTGATCTCCGCCATTCCCGTGCCGGACCCGGCCGCGCGCCGCCAGCGCCAGATTCTGAAGGGGGATGTGCCGTCCCCGATCGCGCCCCCCAGCGGGTGCCATTTTCGCACCCGCTGCCCCCTGGTGATCGCGCGCTGCGTGGTGGAGGACCCCGGCCTCGAAACGGCGCCCGGCGCCCGGGGCGACGAACACCTGGTGGCTTGTCATCGCGTTGCGGAGATTGACGCCGGGACCTGTGGCTGAGCCACGCCGGGGCGGGTGTCCCGGCGTGGTTTGGCGGTCGGAGGGCGCCTGGCGGAAACGGAAAAAAAGGGGCCGGAGAGCGTCTTGCTCCCCGGCCCCGTGCGCATCGGCAGGTGGCGGCGCGCTTACTTGCCGGCAGCGGCCTCGACACCGGCGGCTTCCTCCAGGGCTTGCTTTTCGGCAGCCAGGGCGGCGGCTTCCGCCTCGGCGCGCCGGCGATCCGCCAGCGACTGCTCGGCCGCGGCGAGTTGATGGTCCACCAGGGCGACTTCGGCGGGGGACAGGCGCAGGTCGCGGGCCTCACGCAGGTACTCCAGGGCAGCCCGGGCGTCGTCGCTGCTGCCCCGGTTGAGGGCGGCCTCGGCCTTCTGCAGCAGGATCTGCATGCGCATGCTGGCCAGGCGGCCCAGGGCGGCGGCGTGGGAGGGCTTGTCCGGAGCGTAATGCAGCGCTTTTTCCAGGCTGGCGAGAACCCCGGCCGTGTCCGGCACCCCGGGAACTTCCAGCAGGGCGTCGGCACGGTCGATGTAGAATTGATGGATCAGGGCGAAGGCGTCCTGCCAGGTGTAAACTTCCTTGGGTTCCGCGGGCATGACCTGGCCGGGCATGAGGATCAGCCGGGTGGTGCCCATGGGGGCGAAAATGCCGCGGCGGATTTCCACGGCCCCGTCTTCGGCGGCGATATAAAAATTCCTGGTGTTGGCATGGCTGGAGGCGATCAGCAGGGCGAAAATGGCCAGCAACCCCAGGGCACCGAGCTTGACGAGGCGCCCCTGGCCGGCGCACGCTGCGGCCTGGGCGGCCTGTTGGGCCTCTTCCGCAGCCTGGCGCCGGGCTTCCTCCTCGGTTTTGCGCTGGGCCTCCTCCGCGGCTTTGCGCTTGGCGGCTTCATTGGCCTTGCGCTGGGCCTCTTCGGCAGCCTTGCGCTGGGCCTCTTCCGCGGCCTTGCGTCGGGCGTCCTCTTCGGCTTTGCGCTGGGCCTCCTCCGCGGCTTTGCGCCGGGCGTCGTCTTCGGCCTTGCGCTGGGCCTCTTCCGCGGCCTTGCGCCGGGCCTCCTCTTCGGCCTTGCGTTTGGCTTCTTCCGCGGCCTTGCGTCGGGCCTCTTCCTCCCGTCGGGCCTTTTCGAGGGCTTCCAACTCGGCCGCGTAAGCCTCCCCGGCGGCCTGAATCTCCTTCCAGTCGAAGCGCTTGTGGAGGAGCCCCCTGGCGTGCGCCGCCGCGCTGGCGCTCAGGCCGGCAAAGAAGGACGGGGCGGTGTAATCCCGGGGCGCGGGCGAGGGGGGGCGGTAAGTCGTCGGGGGAGCGGCGAGATCGAATTTCCGGGACAGCAATTCCCGGCGTGTGGGCGGTTTCACCTTGGCCGGAGGGGAAGCGGCCGCGGCCGGCTTGGACGGTTTGGCGGCGGCGGAGGAAGGGGCTTTTTGGTCGGGTGCGGATTTGGTCGCCGGGCCTTTTTTCGCGGCCTTGCTTTTTTTCGCGGCGGCTTTGGTCTTCTTTTTGGATGTGGATTCCAGCAAGCTGTCCTTTCCCATACAGACCCCTCTGCGTCGAAAGTGATGGTCAAGACGTGGCGGCCGAGATGGCAGGCGGGCAGCCCACGGTGCTCCGGAACTGGGAGGGCGCCCGGAAAGGACGCACAGCGG
>DJGG01000282.1:0-4943 GCA_002432195.1 Desulfobacteraceae bacterium UBA5852 | reverse complement strand
CCGGCCGTGCCCGGCCGGAGAGCGGAGATACCCTTGGCTATCACCTGTTTAAGGCTAATTGCATACAGGATTTGCGCGGCGTTTTGCAATGATTAATTTGCAATCTCGGGCGGGAAGACCGCCGCAAAACCATGACCCGGCATCCTCCGCGCGCCGTTTCGATTCCCGCCCCCTGAGCGCGCCGACCACCCGAGGGAAAGCGTAGCCCGTGAACGCCGCATTGGAGAACAAGCTCGAGCGCCTGCGCACCCACTTGAAGCACCTGGGCCCGTTGGGCGTGGCCTACTCCGGCGGCGTCGACAGCACATTGCTGCTGTCCGTGGCCCACGAGGTGCTGGGGGAGAGGGTGGTGGCCCTCACGGTGGACTCGCCCCTGCAAAGCCGGCGCGAGGTCGCCGGGGCCATGGCAGTCGCCCGCCGCATGGGCGTGACCCCGCGGGTCCTGTCGCCTCCGGTGCTGGGTCTGGAGGCCATGCGGCACAATCCCCCCGATCGCTGTTACGCCTGCAAACGCTTCATTTTCAGCGCCATGCGCGAGGCCCTGGAGCCGCTGGGCATCGCTCACCTGGCCCATGGCGCCAACCTTGATGACCTTCAGGACCATCGCCCGGGGCTCGCCGCGGCGCGGGAACTGGGGATCCTGGCGCCCCTGGTGGATGCCCACCTGGGCAAGGCCGAGATCCGGGAGCTGTCCCGGCAGCGCGGGCTGCCCACCTGGGACCGGCCCTCCATGGCCTGCCTGGCCTCCCGGGTGCCCTACGGCACGGCCGTGACCGGGGAGCTGCTGGCCCGGGTGGAGGCGGCCGAGGAGGTCCTGCGGGAGGCCGGCTTCGACGGCTTGCGGGTGCGCGCCCACGGGGACTTGGCCCGTATCGAGCTGGCGCCGGACGACATTCCGCGCCTGGCCCGGGCGGAGCTCCGCGGTGCGATCGTCGCCGGGCTCAAGGCCGCGGGCTTCCGTTACGTGGCCCTGGATCTGGAAGGCCATGTTTCCGGAAGCTTGAATCCCGGCCCGGGGTCGCGGTCATGAGCGCCGCTCGACAGGCAGCCACCGGCCGGCGGTTGGCGCTCTTCTGTGTCTGGACCCTCCTGCATCAGCGGCGCCTGGCGGTGCTGGTGGGGCGGCTGGCATGGAGCCTGTCGGTTTTGCTGACGTTGCTGGCGGTGAGCGGGCGGGTGGCGATCGTGCCGGCGCTCAACGCCCTTGGCCTGGCCGGGGCTTCATTGGTGCTTCTCGTCTGGCTGTTCCTCCAGGCCCGCAAGAGGGCGCTGCTGGGCATCCGGGAACCTGCCTTGCGCCGGCTGGCGCACCAGGCCATGCTCGTCAATATCTGCGCGCGCTCCGCCGCGGACTGTCCGTATGCCATTGCGCGGCCCGCTCCCCGGGACCGTTCCCAGCCGGAGCAGGAGCACTGAGCAGCGCCGGACGGTCTTGGCCGCCCTTGGGCGTCCGCGTGGGAGGCGCCGGCCGCCGGGGTGGGGCGGGCGTTTACACGGCGCGGAGCCCTGTGCTATAGGCTTGCCTGGAGCGGGCCGTGCGCCCGCGTCCGGTGAACAGCACATCCCAGGAGGTGGACCCATGGGCAGAGGGGATATCCGCTCCCGCCGCGGGAAGATCTGGCGCGGCACCACCGGCAAGCGCCGCCCCTAGAAAAAAAACCGCCCCAAGGGGCCCAAGTAGCCGGCCCCCCAGCATCGCCCCGGCGGGCCGGCAGCAGGATCCTGCCGATACCCCGGCTCCGGGCGCCTGGTCCACTCCCATCATCCTGCGCCGCATCGATGACGCCCTTTGCCTCCCGCCGAAACCGAACCGCAGCGGTCCCCAGCGGGGCGCAGGCCCTGGTGGGTTTCCCCACCGCGGCGGCGGCCTTGCAAAGCCTGGAAGCGCGCGGCCCCAAGGAATTCCGGCCGCGCATGCGGTCCGGGGCCGCCGGGATGACTTTTTTCTGCCAGGACGATGCCGGCTACGCCGACCTGGACCCCCGGCGCGCCGGGAAAGGAGTTGCACACCATGATCGTGGTCACCGGAGGGGCCGGGTTCATCGGCAGCGCCCTGGTGTGGGGGTTGAACCGCCGCGGGGCGGACGACCTGCTGGTGGTGGACCGCTTGCGGGACACGGAGAAGTGGCGCAACCTGGTCGGCCTGCGCTTCGCGGACTACCTCGACAAGGCGGTCTTCATCGAGCGCCTGGAGGCCGGTGACTTCAACGGGCGCATCGAGGCCATCCTCCACCTGGGGGCCTGCTCCTCCACCACCGAGCGCGATGCCGACTACCTCATGGAGAACAACACGCGCTACACGGCGCGCCTGGCCGCCTGGCACCTGGGGCAACCCCGGGGACGCCTGATCTACGCCTCCAGTGCGGCCACCTACGGCGACGGCGCCCAGGGGTACCGCGACGACGAAGGGGCCCTGGAGGCCCTGCGCCCCCTGAACATGTACGGATACTCCAAGCACCTCTTCGATCAGCTGGCCCTGCGCCGCGGCTGGCTCGCGCGCATGGCGGGGCTCAAGTACTTCAACGTCTTCGGGCCCAACGAATACCACAAGGGCGAGATGCGCAGCGTCATGCACAAGGCCTATGCCGGTGTCGTGGGCGAGGGGCGCATGCGCCTGTTCCGCTCCCACCGCCCGGACTACGGCGACGGCGAGCAGCAGCGGGATTTCATCTACATCAAGGACGTCGTGGAGATGACGCTTTACTTCCTGGACCACCCGGAGCTGAACGGTCTCTTCAACATCGGCACGGGACTTGCCCGGAGCTGGAACGACGTGGCCCGGGCGCTCTTCGCCGCGGCCGGCCGGCCCGTGAACATCGAATACATTCCCATGCCGGAGGCCCTGCGCGGCAAGTACCAGTACCACACCTGCGCCGACATGACCAAGCTGCGGGCGGCAGGGTATGCCACCCCGGCCACGCCCCTGGAGGCCGCCGTTGGGGACTACGTGCGGAACTACCTGCAACCCGGCTGCGGCCTGGCGGACACCACGGCCCGCTGAGACCCGGGGACCGCGCATCGCCGTCCTCGGTGCCCTGCTGGTGCTGGCGGCGATCGGGTCCGCCGGCTGCGCCGCCACCCTGCTCTATGACCGACGGCCTTACACGCAGGACGCCCTGGCGCGCTGGCGCGCCCGGGAGGGCGGCGTCCAGGTGCACTTTCACACCGCCGAGGGCCACCAGGTGGCCTTCTACCTGCCCCCCCCGGCCGGGGCGCACGCCCCCCCGGAGCGCCTCTGGGTCCTGTTTGCCGGCGTGCACCACCAGGCCCTGGGGTGGCTCGCGCGGTTCGACACCCTGCCCGACCCCGGGGCCGGCCTGTTGTTGATGGATTACCCCGGCTACGGCCTCTGCCAGGGCCGGCCCTCGGCCGCCGCCATCCGCAAGGCGGCCACGGCCGGCCTGGCCGCCCTGGGGGCGCGCCTGGGGCTGGCCCCGGAGGACCTGGCCGCCCGGTTGCACATCCTGGGCCACTCCCTGGGCAGCGGACCGGCCGTGGACCTGGCACTGGAAATGCTACCGCGGCGCCTGGTGCTGATTTCCCCCTGGACCACTTTCCGGGAGGTGGGCCGCCACCTCTACGGCCGGTTTTCCGGGACCCTCGCCTACTGGGTGGTGGGGGAGGAGTACGACAATCGCGCCGGCCTCGCGCGGCTGGGGCGGGTCTCCCGGCCGCCCCATCTGACCGTGGTCCACGGGGCGGCGGACAAGGTGATACCCACCTGGATGGGCCGGGAACTGGTCGAAACGTATGCCGGGCCCAAAACCTGGCACGAGATCCCGGGACGGGGCCACGACGGCATTCTCGAGGTGGTTTTCCCGGCCGTCCTGGTCTCGCCGTGACGGGTACGGCGGGGCGGCGCCTCGGGAATCCCCGGGCCGCCACCGCCGGGACCGGGAGGAAAGGAGACCCATGGGGCGCATCGAGATCGTGTTCGCCGCTCCCCCGCGCTACCGGGAGACCCTGCGCCTGGGGCCGGAGGACGTCAACCGGCGGGGGCACCTGGGGCACGACCGCCTGGTCTGGCTGCTCAATCGGGTGCGGCCGCGGTTTTTCGCCCGCCTCGGTGTCGACGAGTCCGCCATCGACGGCGGTGGGCTGATCCTGGCCGACCTGGCCCTGGTCTGCCGCAGCGAAGCCTTTGCCGGCGAGGAGTTGGCCGTGGAGGTGGCCGTGGGGGAGGTGGCCCGCAAGGGGCTGGAACTGCTCTACCGGGTCACGGCCCGGGCCGATGACCGGACGGTGGCCCTGGCCAAGGCCGGCATGGTGCTTTTCGACTACCGCCTCCGGCGCGCCATGGAGCTGCCGGAGGCTTTGAGGCAGGCCCTCAGCGCAGGGCCCGGATTCCTGGAGGCGACGGCATGAGACCCCCCGATTTCGCGGACGTGGAGGAGGCGGCCCGGCGGCTGGAAGGCCAGGCCCACCGCACCCCGGTGATGACTTCCCGGACCCTGGACCGGCGGGTGGGCGCCCAAGTGTTCCTCAAGTGCGAGAATCTCCAGAGGGTCGGCGCCTTCAAGTTCCGGGGGGCGTACAACGCCATCGCCCGCCTGGGACCCGAGGAGCGCCGCCGGGGCGTGGTGACCTTCTCGTCGGGCAACCATGCCCAGGCCGTGGCCCTGGTGGGGAGCCTGCTGGGGGTGGCGACCACGGTGGTCATGCCCGTGGATGCCCCGGCCACCAAGCGCCGGGCCACCGAGGGCTACGGCGCCACGGTGATCGATTACGACCCCGCGCGCCTCAGCCGGGAGGAAATCGCCCGGGGGCTCCAGGCGGAGCGCGGGCTGACCCTGGTGCCTCCTTACGACCACCCCGACGTGATCGCCGGGCAGGGGACGGCGGCGCTGGAGATGCTGGCGCAGTGCGGCCCCCTGGACTACCTCCTGGCCCCCTGCGGCGGCGGCGGGCTGCTCGGCGGCACGGCCCTGGCGGCCGCGGGGGCG
>DJGG01000251.1:10894-15513 GCA_002432195.1 Desulfobacteraceae bacterium UBA5852 | reverse complement strand
GCTGGCCGCCAGGGCGGCCGGCATGGGCGGTATCCCATAGTGCCCCAGGAGCTCCCGGGCTTCGGTCTCCAGCAGGGCCGTGCGCCCGGCCTCCCGGACCCGGGTGAGCAGCCCCCGCGCGGCCTCCCCTCCGGCGGGCGCCACCGGGGAGGCCTCGGCGGCCGCGAGCTCCCGGCGGTTGGCGGCGAAGCGCGCCAGGTGCGCCAGGCACTCGGCGGCCCGCGCGGAGGAACCGGTCACGAACACACCCTTTTCCTTCAGGATCTGAATCGCCCGGAAGGGCTCGTTGGCAAAGGACGTGTGCACCACCAGCGGCTTGTGGTAGGTCTGCACCAGGCGGGCCAGCTCCCCGGCCGTGCGCTCCTCCAGCGCGCCCACGTGGGGGGCGATGATCTCCTTGAACCCCCCGAAGAAGCCGGTGATGTACACGGCATCCACCTCGTCGGCCTGCATGAGCACCTCGGCCACCCGGTTGATCATGTCGGGATTCTCTTCCGCCGTGCCGCCGTAGTCGATGGGGTTGGCGGCGGGCATGCCGGCCAGCAGGCAGGGTTTGATGCGTTCCTGGACCTCCGGCGGCAGAACGGGCACTTCCAGGCCGCAGGTCTCCGCGTTGTCCGCGGCCACGGAGTTGTCGCCGCCGCCCTCGGAAATGATGGCCACCCGCTTCCCCCGGGGCAGGGGCAGGTGGGCGAAGCACACGGCGGCATCGAACATCTCGTCCACGTTGGACACCCGGATGATCCCCGCCTGCCGGAAGGCCGCATCCACGATGGCGTCGTCGCCGGCCAGCGACCCCGTGTGGGAGGCCGCCGCGCGCATGCCCGCCGGGCTGCGGCCGACCTTGAGGATGATCACCGGCTTCTGCCGGCAGACGTCCCGGGCGGTCGCCACGAGCCGGTCCCCATCCTTGATGCCTTCCATGTACATCATGATGACGCGGGTGGCTTCGTCCTGTCCCAGGTATTCCAAGTACTCATGGAACTTGACGCCCACGGCGTTGCCCGCCGAGATGATGGTGCTCAGGCCCACCCCCCGCAGGGCGCTGTAGTGGGTAAGGGAGTCGATGATGTTGCCGCTCTGGGCAATGACGGCCAGGGGCCCCTGCTGGACCGGGGGGATGCCGAGGAGGTTCATCCGCCCGGGAGCGGAGAACAGCCCGGAACAGTTCGGCCCGATGAGCTTGGCCCCGCCGCCGGTGGCGACGGCGAGAATTTCGCCTTCGATCTTTTTGCCTTCCGCGCCGCTCTCCCCCAGCCCGGCGGTGATGATCACGATGCCCTTGGCGCCCATCTGCACGCTGTCGGCCACGGCCTGGGGGATGAACTTGGGGGCCACGACCACCATCACCAGGTCGACCGGCTGACCGATCTCCCGGATGGAGGGATAGGCCTTGCGGCCGAAGAGCGTGTCCCGCTTGGGGTTGATGAGGAAAATCTCGCCGCGGAATCCGCCCTGGATCAGGCTGCGCGTCCGGCGTTCCGCGGCTTTGCCGGGGACCTCGGAGGCGCCGATGACGGCGATGGAGCGGGGATGAAACAACGGATGGAGGGGGTGTGCCATGGCCTGTTCCCTTTCGTGACAGTGCCTATTTTTTCAGACCGGCCCGCAACCGGTCCAGCCGGCGATGGGCTTCCGGTGCGGCCGTGGAGAGGTAGATCTTTTTATCTTTCCATAGTTCTTCCCGTTCCTTGAGGGCCTGAACGGTCTTGTCGAGGTTCTGCACGCTCACGGCGGTGAGCAGGGCGTTCACCAGGCTCATGGGGGCCGCGAAGGACTCGATGAAGGAATCCAGGCGCGAATAGACGGGCAGGACCCAGTCGGCAAACTCGGCCAGGGGGGAGAGCAGGGAATCGGTGATGGCGCCCACCCGGGCCCCCTGCTGCCGGGCATAGGCCAGGAGTTCCACCGTGAGCCGGGTGTAGCGCGGGAAGCTGATTCCCACCACCAGGTCCCGGGGGCCGACCCCGAAGATGTTGTTCCACACGTCCCCGGTTCCCGGCGTCACCAGGCGCGCGTCCTTCTTCAGGAAGCGCAGGTAAAGGGAGAGCACCAGGGCCGGGGCGTGGGCGCCCCGCAGTCCGGCCACGAAAATCCGCGCGGCGCCGTCCAGGTCCCTCACCGCTTGGAGGAAGGTGTCCGCGGACAGGTCCCGCAGGGTCTGGGTGAGGTTGCGCATATCCTCCTGCATGATGCTCGACAGGATGTCCCCTTCGGTGCCCACCAGCCGGACGGTTTCCTGCAGGCGCGACACCGTCGAGAGACGGTCCTGGAACTCCTCGCGCAGGCGCCGCTGCAGGTCGGGATAGCCCCCGAACCCCAAAACCTGGGCCAGTCGGACCACGGTGGCCTCGCTGACGCCGGCTTTTTGGGACAAGCCCGCGGCGGTGAGAAAGACCGCTTCCTGGTGGTGCTCCAGGATGTATTTGAGGACCTGCTTCTGGGACTTGGTCAACCGATTCTGTTTTTCCAGGATATCGGCAAGCATGCAGGGTTTCCTTCATGAAATATTTGAATGCAATTTTTCTTTCAGATCCTTCCGGTTTTGTCAAGCCGGATTTTGCACCGGACGGACGTGCCTTGCCTCGGTCGACCGGGAGGCGCCCCCGACGGTTGCGCCATGGGAATCCGTCGTTCGCTTGCGGTCCAAGGCGCGAGGGAGGTGGACCATGCAATCCGTTTTCAAGACCGCGGGAATTCACCACATCACGGCCATTGCATCTTCGGCCGCGGACAATCTCGGATTTTACGAAGGCGTGCTGGGACTGCGGCTGGTGAAACAGACCGTCAATTTCGACGACCCCTATACCTACCATCTCTACTACGGCGACGCGCGGAGCGCTCCCGGCACGCTTTTGACCTTTTTCCCCTGGGAAAACCTGCCTCGGGGCATGCCCGGCGCCGGCATGGTCACGGCCATCGCCTTCGCGGTTCCCCGGACGGCCCTGGATTTCTGGCGGCAATGGCTACGGGACGCGGGCTGCGAGCTCAAGGAGGAAGAACGCTTCGGCGAGCCGCTCCTGGGCTTCACCGACCCCCATGGCCTTCCATTGGAACTGGTCGGCCTCGCCTCCCCTCCGGCCACCGCCTACTGGCGCGACGGTCCCGTCCCCTACGCACATGCCATCTGCGGCGTGCACTCGGCCACCGCGACCCTGCACCGCCTGCCGGAGACCGAAGCGCTGGTGGTGGATCTGATGGGCCTGGCGCCTGCAGGCCAGGAGAACAACCGCTACCGGTATGCAGCGGCCGACCCACAGGCTCCCGGGCATTTGTGGGACCTGGTCATCGATCCCCAGGCGCCCCTGGGCCGCCAGGGGGGCGGCACGGTGCATCACATCGCCTTTCGCACACCGGACGACCCCACCCAGATGGCCTGGCAAGCCCGCTTGCGGGAAGCGGGCTGGGGCGTCACCGAGGTCCGCGACCGCCGCTATTTCCGTTCCATCTACTTCCACGCCCCCCAACGCCTGCTCTGCGAGATCGCCACGGACGGGCCCGGCTTCACCGTGGACGAAGCCGAAGAAACTCTGGGCGGGAGCCTGCAACTGCCGGACGCGCTCAACGCGATGCGACCGGAGATCGAAAGGCGCCTGCGGCCCTTGCGCCCGCCCAAGTCCGAACGTCTCACCTATAGCCAATGGAATCCCTCATGAAACCTTCACATTATCTGCTCGCAGCCCTGCTGCTGGCGGCCGTTTCCTCCGCCCAGGCGGCCGACGGCCTCATCGCCGTCACGAGTCCGCGCAGCTCCCGCGATACGATGAACCGGCTCGAGGAACTGGTCCAGCAACGGGGCAAGGAGCGCCACCTCAACGGAGTTCTTCCAGGGTCCCCGGCCGCTCCGGGAAACCCGACGTGGGCGGCATGCCGGCCGCGCGCGCCGCTGGCAGCGGGCGGCGCTTCGAACCCCACCGGCATCCGGTGACCTCCATGGGCATGCCCACATTGAAAAACCTGTTGGTTCTTCTCCTGGCGGGAACCCTCCTGGTAAGTTGCCGTGCGGATAAAGACTGGCGCACCGCCAGCCGGGAGTCGGCGGGGATCGCCCCCGACCCGGCCGCCACCCGGGAAGCGGTCTTGCACGTCTACGGCGCCGATGCCTGGGGCTGGCGGGGCTGGTTCGCCATCCACACCTGGATCGCCGCCAAGCGCTCCGGGGAGTCCCACTACACGGTCTACGACGTGGTGGGGTGGCGCGCCCGCCGCGGCCAATCGGTCATCCGGATCGCCCGGGACGTCCCCGACCGCTACTGGTACGGTGAAAAGCCGCGATTGCTGAAGGAACTGCGCGGAGAAGGCGTCGACGCGCTGATCGCGGCCGTGGACCAGGCGGCCCGGGACTACCCCTGGAAAACCACCTACAAGGCCTTTCCGGGCCCCAACAGCAACACTTTCATCGCCTGGATCGCCAGGCAGGTCCCGGACCTGGGGCTGGAGCTCCCCTTTTCGGCCATCGGCAGCGGTTACGCCAAGCGCGCCGGCGCCTGACGCACCATGGCCCTGCAGGGCGAAAGCCGGCGGATGGTCGTGGGCACCGCCCGCGGCGGCCCCAGGGGGCGCGGGCCATGCCCGCGGGAAATCGACGGTCGGGGGAGCGGAGCCCGGGGAAGCGAAGC
>DJGG01000251.1:4759-10858 GCA_002432195.1 Desulfobacteraceae bacterium UBA5852 | reverse complement strand
TGGGGGCAGATGGATTTGGGGTTCTGGTAGGCCGCGCCGGCAAAGGCCACCAGGTAGTGGCGCAGTTCGCCCACGGGCACGATCTCGTCGAGCATTCCGGCCCGGGCGCAGAACAGGGGCCGCGACTTGTCGTGGTAGTCCTGGGCGAGTTGGTTCATCTTCTCGATCACCGGTTCCAGGGGCTGACCGGCATCCTTCTCCTTCACCAGGCGCCGGGCGTAGGTGGCCACGGCGGCGGTTTCCCCGTGCATCACGTAAATCTCGGAGGCCACGGTCCCCAGGGTGAAGGCGTTGTGGCGGTTGGCCGTGGGGCCTCCCATGACGTAATGGGCCGCGGCGGTGCCCTTGCGCAGCACCACCAGCATCATGGGCACGTCGGTTTGCTGGATGGAGTAGATCAGGGACTGCCCCAGGCCGAGCAGCTCCGCTTTTTCGGCCGTGTCCCCCACATCGATGCCCGAAGTGTCCTGGAACCAGACCACGGGGATGCGGTCCCGGCCGCAGAGGGTCACGAACTCGTTCATCTTGATTAAGCCCTGGCGGTAGAGCTTGCCGCCGATGCCGGGATAATCGGCGTACTCCGGGTACCCCTTGCCCAGATACGCCTGGCGGTTGCCGATGCAGCCCACCAGGAAGCCGTCGATCTTGCAGAGGCCGGTGTAGACCTCCGGGCCGTAGCCCGGGCGGAACTCCATGTGCTCGCTGCCGTCCACCAGGCGGGCCAGGATCTCGTCGAAATCATAAACCCGCTTGGGCTCCATGGGCAGCAGCCGGTAGATGTCCTCGGGCGGGAACTTGGGCGCCTGGGGCGGCGCCACCCGGAAGAACTCGGGGTGGTAGGCGGGCATCTGGCGCATGAACTCCTTGAGCCCGTCCAGGACGCCCTTTTCTTCTTCGTAGACATAACGGAAGAAGCCGGTCTCGTCGTAGTGGATCTTCACCGAGCCGGGAGGCTTGGCCTTGAAATGCCGGGACTTTTCGATCAGGCCCTCGGCCATATGGGTGTCGAAGCCCCCCTTGGGGGCCATTCCCGAGACGATCCCCGCCCCGCCCACGGCGATGTTGCAGTTCTTGTGGGCGAAGAGGATCGTGGGGCTGATGCCCTGGTAGCCCCCGCCGGCCGGGTTGGTGCCGTATATCCCGGCCAGAATGGGGATGCCCATCTGCTCGAGCTCCGCGTGGCGGTAAAACGGCGTTCCGGCCCCCCGGCGGTTGGCGTAGAATTTCTCCTGCTCCGGCAGCTTGGCGCCGCTGCAGTTGACCAGCCACACCAGGGGCAGGTTGAGGCGCTTGGCCAGATCGGTGACCCGCAGGATGTTCTCGGACTGCCCGGGGAGCCAGGCCCCGGCCATCACCTTGTTGTCGAAGCCGATGACCACGGCCCAGCGGCCTTCGATGCGGCCCAGGCCGTCGATGACGTTGGTGGTGCCTTCCTCGTTTTCCAGCGGATTGAACAGGGTGTGCAGGGGGCACCAGGTGCCCGGGTCCACCAGGTATTCCAGCCGCTGCCAGACGGTCATCTCCCCCCGGGCATTGATCTTCTCCGTGGGAAACCCGGCGTTGTGCACGGCGTCGACGGCCTTGGCCACCTCGGCTTCGGCGGACTTCAAGGTCTGCAGGTTGCCTTCGGCGCGTTTGCGCTCCCCTTCCCTCAGCTCGCGGCCGAGGTCGGGCATCTTTGCAAAGTACGGTTTCATGATCAGCTCCTGTCACGGGCATGCCGGTGGTTATTCGATGACGGCCAGGACATCGTCTTCCTCGACCATGGCGCCTTCCTTGACTAGGATCTCCTTGACGGTACCCTTGCAGGGCACGTAGACCAGGGTTTCCATCTTCATGGCCTCGATCACCATGGCCTCGTCGTCTTCCTGGACGGCATCGCCGACCTTGATGTTAACCGCTACGATATTGCCCGCCAGTGGGGCCAGAATTTTCTCCGCCATGCTCAGTTCCTCCTCTTTCGTTTGAAGTTGCGCCGCTGATCGCCAATGCCCGGTTTTCCCGTCACGCCGCGCCGGGCCTTGCGGCCCGCTGCCGGCATGTCCACAGCCGGCTAGTCTCCGGCCGTCGCGCCGCTTGGCGCGGCGGGCGCGGAAAGGGGCCAGGCGCCGCGCTCCTGCAGGACGGCCTGAAGCATTTTCAGGGCCGTGTTGGTGGCCGGCATCCCGCCGTAGACAAAGGTCTGGAAGATCGCCTCGGCGATCTCCTCAGGGGTGCACCCCACGTTCAGAGCGGCGTGCAGGTGCAGCTTCAGCTCCTCCGGCCGCACCAGCACCGTCAGCGCGGCGATGGTCACCAGTTGCCGGATACGGTGGGGTATTTTCTCCCGGGAGTACATCTGCCCGGTAATGAAAAGCGAAAGATCCCGGGCCAGATCCTTGTCGAAGGCCTTCCACAGCGCATAGGGTTTTTCGTCCTTGACCCCGTCGAAGTACAGGGCCGCGGTCTGCCGGGTTTGGTCCACGATGTTGGCGTTCACGGCAGCATCCTCCTTGGGTTGACGATGCACTCCGCGGCCGGCGCAGCCGGTTAGCGGTCCACCCGGCACCGGCCGCGCCACCGCCGGCTAGCGGTTGGCCTTGCGAATGCCCAATTGGTCCTGGGCGATGATCCATTTGCAGATATTGGCCGAGCCCTCCACCATGGTGTAGGTGGGCGCATCGCGGTAGTAGCGGGCCACGGGATATTCGGTGGAATACCCGTAGGCGCCCAGGATGCGCATGGCGAAATTGGTGCATTTGGTGACCGTCTCCCCGGCGAAATACTTGGCCACGGCCACGTCCAACCCGTTGTTCAGGTTCCCCTGGTCCTTGACCCAGGCGGCCTTGTACACCAGCAGGCGCGCCGCCTCGATCTCGCTGACCATCTGGGCGATCATGTCCTGGTTCATCTGGAAGGTCCCGATGGGTTTGCCGAACTGCTGGCGCTCGTTGCAGTACTTGGTGGCCGCGTCCAGGCAGGCCTGGGCCAGCCCGACGGCCCCGGCCGCCGCGGACAGGCGGGTCTGGTTGAGGGAGCTGAACACGATCTTGGTGCCGTCGCCGGGCTTCCCCAGAATGTTCTCCTTGGGGATGCGGGTATCGCTGCAAAACACCTCCCCCGTGGGGCTGGAGTGCGAACCCATCTTGTCCAGACCCGAGGTCTTCACCCCGTTGAAATTCTTCGGCTCGAGCACAAAGGCCGACAGGCCCCGGGACCCGGCGGCCCGGTCGGTGTAGGCATAGTAGATGAGCACGTCGGCCACGTTGGCATTGGAGATCCAGGTCTTGGAGCCGTTGAGCAGCCAGTGGTCGCCCTTGTCCTCCGCCGTGGAGGTGAGGGCCATGACGTCGGAGCCGGCATCCGGCTCGGTGATGGCGAACCCGCCCACGTACTCGGCCCGCACGAGCTTTTCGATGTATTTGCGCTTCAGTTCCTCGCTGCCGTAGTTGAAGATGGTGAAGGCGCACCCCAGGGTCTGCATGTTGACCTGCACCCGCAGGGAGCTGGACGCCCGGGCGATCTCCTCGGTGACGATCATGGCCGCCAGCCAGCCCATGTCCTCGCCGCCGTATGCTTCGGGAATCACGGTGCCGAAGAACCCGAGCTCGCCCATGGGTTTCATCACCTCCTTGTAGGGCAGGTAATGGGCGGCGTCCCAGGCATCGGCGTTGGGCGCGATCTTCTTGGCGGCGAATTCCCTCACGGCGTCCCGCAGCATCTCAAGGTCTTTGGAAAGTTTGAAGTCCATGGGCTCCTCCTGATGGTGGCAATGGGTTGATGGGTATCCATCCACAAAGGGCAACTTGGGGCCTGAGGCCCGCGTCGGCACTCACCCGGGATCCGCGGCGCGGTCCCGCCGGGGCGGGGGCGGTCATATGACTCTTTCCAGTCTCAGGCTCTCGATCGCTTCAGGGGTCAGTCCGAGGCGTTCCTGCAAAACCTCCTCGGTGTGCTCCCCCAACAGGGGCGGATGCCGCCGGATCTCGCAAGGGGTCGCGCTCAGCTTCATGGGGCTGGCCACCATCTTGAACGAACCGGCGGTGGGATGGGGCACCTCGGCCACCATGCCGCGGAAGCGCACCTGGGGATCGGCGAAGACCTGCTCCAGGGTATTGATGGGGCCGCAGGGGATCCGCAGGCGGTTCAGCTCCGTCAGCCATTCCTGGGCCGGCCGCTGCAGCATGGCCGCGGCCACGATGGGAATCAGCTCTCTGCGGTGCTTGACCCGGGCGGGATTGGTGGCAAAGCGCGGGTCATGGGCCAGGCCTTCCAGGGCGGCCAACTCGCAGAATTTCTGCCATTGCAGGTCGTTGCCCACGGCCAGGGCGATATAGGCCCCGTCCCGGGTCAAGAACGGTTCGTAGGGCACGATGTTGGGATGCGCGTTGCCGTAGCGCGTGGGGTTCTGACCCGACACCAGGTAATTGCTCCCCACGTTGGCGAGCCATGCCAGGACGCTGTCCAGCAGGGCCATGTCGATGTATTGGCCCTGGCCGGTCTTTTCCCGGTGGCGCAGGGCCGCCAGGATGGCGTTGACGGCGAACAGGCCGGTGGTGATGTCCACGATGGCCACCCCCACCTTCATGGGCGGTCCCTCCGGGGCGCCCGTGAAGCTCATCACCCCGCCCATGCCCTGGATCATGAAATCGTAACCCGGCTGGTCCTTGTAAGGGCCGTCCTGCCCGAAGCCGGTGATCGAGCAGTAGATGATGCCGGGGTTCTCCTTGCGGAGGTCCGCGTAGCCCAGCCCCATCCCATCCAGGGTGCCCACCATGTAGTTTTCGATGACGATATCGCTGGTGCGCGCCAGGTGGCGGATGATCTCCTGGCCCTTGGGGTCTTTCAGGTTGACCGTCAGGCTTCGTTTGTTGCGGTTCACGCAAAGGTAGTAGGCTGCCTCGCCGCCGGCCTCCGGCGGCCCCCAGTGCCGGGTGTCGTCCCCCACCCGGGGCCGCTCCACCTTGATCACGTCGGCCCCCAGGTCGCCCAAAACCATGGTGGCATAGGGACCGGCCAGAACGCGGGACAGATCCAGAACCGTGATATCGCTCAGAGGTTTGAGATTGGCCGACATGGAACCCTCCTGATGGATGATTAGCCTTCCCCGACCGCCGCGCCGCTCTCGTATCCCATCACCCGGGAAAACGCTTGCGCGGCCTGGCGCAATTCCTTGAGACAAAATTGACGGTGAGCCGCGTCCTGGAAACGGATTTCCGGAATGGCGAGGCTCAGGCTGGCCAGCAGCTGGCCGTGGTGGTCGAAAACCGGCGCGCTCAGGGAGCCCAAACCGCGATTGCGCTCCCCGAGGCTCACGGCGTAACCCTGGGCGGCGATCTGGGCCAACTCCCGCCGCAGGGCCTCCAGGTCGGTCACGGTGCGGTCCGTAAAGGGGATCAGGACCGCCAGGCTGCCGAGATACTCTTCCCGCCACTCCGGCGCGCCGAAGGCCAGCAGGCACTTGGACGAGCCGCCGGCGTAAAGCGGCGAGCGGCTGCCGATGGGCATGGAGGCCTTGAGGGCCTGGGGGGACTCGAGGTTGTCGATGCACACCCGGTCCGTGCCGTCGATGATGTTCAGGTGCACCGTCTCGCCGGTGATGGACCCCAGGCGCTGGAGAAAGGGTTGGCTCGCCCGGGTGATGGGGTAGGACTCCTTCAGGGCGTTGAAGAACGTGTAGAAGGCCACTCCCAGGCGATACTGGCGGGTGACGGGATCCTGGGCGACGAAGGATTGCGCCTTCAGGACCTGGAGAATCCGCTGCACCGTGGCCGGGCTGAACCCCAGGTGGGTGCCCAACTCCCGCACCCCCCAGGTAGACCTTCCGGCCCGGAAGGACAGCAGGATGCGCAGCGCCTTTTCCACCGCATTGAGACGTTCAGGCTGTTTCATATTGCAAAACACCGTTTTGTATGCTGCAGCTTTAGCCAATTTACCGGGAGCTGTCAACTGCAAATCGCCGGGGCGGCAGTGGAATTCCCAACGGGGGTCCCGGCCGGCAAAAAGGGTCGGCCGATCCGGAGGACCGGCCCTGGATACCCTAACAGGCTGTGGATAAACGGCGCCTCAGGCCGAAAGGTCCCGCCGCAGGCGGGATTGGCCGCAAGGCGGCACTTCCCG
>DJGG01000251.1:0-4629 GCA_002432195.1 Desulfobacteraceae bacterium UBA5852 | reverse complement strand
TTGTTTATCCACAGCCTGCTAATCGTCCCGGGGTTCCGGAAAATAAAAACCCGCAGGGCCGTGCAGGCCCTGCGGGTCGGGGTGAGGCGGTACCGATGGAAACCGACGGCGGATCAGGCACCGCCGTCGGCCGGCCGGTGGGTCATGAGGCCTGGCCCAGGGGTTCAGCCACCCCCCGGGTCTTCACATACGCGCGGATCAACACCGGTGTGGCCACCACCACGGCGATCACGCTGTACAGGTAGGACGGATAAAAAAGCATCACGGCGGCGATGCCCACCACGTAGCGTTCCAGCGTGGAGAGGTTCTTGCGGAAGAAGCCCACCACGGCGACGTTCAGGTAAAAAACGCCCATGATGGTGAAAAGGAACGTGAAGATGATGTGGCCCAGGGCCTCTCCCAGGGGCAGGGACTGGAGCACCGGGACAATCAGCAGCGCGGTGCCGCTCAGGGACAGGATGAGGGTGAGCCCGATCAGATACTTGGGCAAGGCCACGCGGGCGGCGAACACCCCCGTGCGGATGGGATCGGTTCCCATGACGGAACTGGAGGCGTACGCGGAAAGGGCCACCGGCGGGGTCACCTCGGCCAGGACCGCGAAGTAGAACAGGAACATGTGGGTCGCCAGGAGGGCCGCCTCCTCGGGGATGCCGTTGAGCATGGCCAGCTTCTGGATCGTGGGGGCCGTCAGGGCGGAGGTCAGAACATAGGTGGCGATGGGGGGCACCCCCATCCCCAGGATCAGGCTGAAGAGTCCGGTGAAGAGCACGGCCAGCAGAAGGCTGCTGCCGGAAATCTCCATCAGGATGATGGAGAACTTGGACGCCAGGCCGCTCATGACCATCATGGACATGATCATGTTGGCCGCGATCACCGCCGAGGCGATGGGCAGCAGACCGATGATGCCTTCCTCCAGGGCCTGAATCAGGTTGCTGAACGGCGGCCGGATGCTGGGGTCGGCGTAGGCGAAGACCACGAAGAGGATCGCCGCCGCCGTGACGGTGATATTGATCGAGTATCCCCGGTAGATCATGACGATGATGAAGATGATGGGGATAAAGACGTAGCAATAGCGCTTGAAATAGGAAAAATCGATCAGGGACGAGATTTCGAGGGGCGGCAGCTTTTCCTTCAGGACGTAGAGCTCGTTGTAGGTCACGATGCCGAAAAGATACAACAGCATGGGGCCGAGGGCCATGGCGATGATCCAGGAGTAGGGGATCGAGAGCAGCTCCACCATGATGAAGGAAATGGACCCCATCACCGGCGGCGTGATGTAGGCGATAGACCCCACCGTGGCGACCACGCCGGCGGCCACCAGCTTGTCGTAACCCACCTTGCGGAACAGCGGCCTGGTGAGGGTGGCCACGAACTGGGTATCGGCGGCCCCCGATCCGGAGAACATGCCCATGAGCACCGCCATCACCGAACAGGCCCGGCCCGGGGAGGCGGGGCTGCGCCCCACGAAGAGCAGGGCGATGTTGGCGATGATCATGCCGAAGTTCAGCCGGGCCACGATCGCCCCCATGGTGGTGAAATAAATGAGGTATTTGACCGAAACCCCGGTGATGGAGCCGAAGATGCCCGCTTCGGTTTCGCAGTAGAGCTTGCCCAGGAGCATGTCGAAATCGAAGCCGGGGTTGGCGAACAGTCCGGGGATGGCGTCGCCGAAGATGTTGTAGAGCAGGAAGATCATCACGATGGTGGGCATGATGGGCCCGCTCAGGCGGAAGATCACGCCGAGCACCAGGAGGACCTCGCTGAAGGACATGATCAGGTCCCAGGGCTCGGGCATGATGGCCCGGTAGATCAGCTTTTCATAGTTGACCACCAGGTAGATGAACGGCATGAAGCTCAGCAGGGCGCAGGCCATGTTGGACCATTTCTGGGTCGACGGCAGAAGCGTCGGCAGCATGGTGCAGCCCCAGATGACGACGGCAAAGGCCTTCAGCGGGATCGGCAGGTCCAGGCGCACGAATTCGATCATGATCAGGATCGTCATGAGGGCCAGGGGCAGCGCCCCGAGCCAGCTGCGCGGCTTGGGCCGGATAAAGCTGACCAGGTAGCCCAGCAGGGCGATCAGGAATACGTGCACGGCCCTCTGCACCTGGGTGAGGTCCAGGATCGAAATATGCAGATCCGCAAAGGGCGTGAAGGGATGGATGACGATGTAGAGATGGTACAGGGTACCGCTCACCGCCAGCACGGTCAGCAGCCGCTTCATTACAGTGTCCATAGCAGGGCAACCTCCAGGCATCCGTCTTGCACGGGAATCGTGTAGAACCCCAGCGTCAGCGAAATGCCTTTCACCGAGCAGAACCGCAGGCGCTCGGTGAATTCGTGGGCAACCATTTCGCTCAGGTCGTAAACGCCATGGGTGTAATAGGCTTCGGTGGTCTCGTCCGTTGAAACGGAGAACGCCTGGAAGCGACTGCCGATGCGGAAGCGGATGGTGACGGGACGCTCCGTGACGGAATTGACAAACCGGATCTGACCCGACTGCCAGCGGAAAAGCGCTGCCAGTCGGGTCTCATGGTCGGTCCGGATCACGGCGGGCTTGAAAAGCGCCAGAAAGCAGGCCACCACAAGGGCCGTGATTGACAAACGGCTTCTGGTCATCGAAGGCGACTATTTCACGAAGCCTTTTTCGGTGAAGTATTTGACCGCGCCCGGATGAAACGGGATGGCGGTCTTGCCCACGAAGCGGCCGGAGTTCTCCGCGGTGGTGTCCCTGGCCGCCTTGACGGAGGTGTGCAGGGTTTCCAGGTTCTCGAACACCGCTTTGGCCATGTTGTAGGCCAGGTCTTCGGGCAGGGACGCGGGACCGACGAACATGTTCCAGAAGGCCAGGGTGGGGGTGTCGGCCTGGGTGCTGTAAACCGTCTTGGGAATCGTCTGGCTGTCGGCCAGGCCCGCGAATTCCTGCTTGAAGGCGGCCACCCCCGGGTCGCTGTCCGGCAGGGGGACGAGGAAGAGATTGGTTCCCTTGCGCCTCAGGGTGTTGGCCAGTTCGATGATGGAGCCGGTGGGCAGTCCGCCGGACCAGACATAGGCGTCCAGGGTCCCGTTGGCCAAGGCCTCGTCGGATTCCTTGGCCCCCAGCTTCTCCCATTTGCGGAATTTGTTCGGGTCGATCTTGGCGGCCTGGAGCAGGTTCAGGGCGGTGAACTCGGTCCCGGACCCCGGGGCGCCGGTGGAGACGCGCTTGCCGTCGAGGTCGGCCAGCGTCTTGATGCCGGTGGCTTCCGTGGTGACGACGTGCAGGTAGTTGGGGTACATCATCCACAGGATGTTGGCCTTGGCCGGCTTTTCGGCGAATTTTTCGTGCTTGCCGGTCACCGTGAAATAGGCCGTGTCCGGCAGGACAGTGCCGATGAAGAAGCTCGACTTGGCGGGATCGGACTTGTCCCGCAGGAGCAGCATGTTGTCCACGGAGGCGGCGGTCTGGATCGCGGTGGTGGCCGCCACATTATTTTTACTAAATATCTCGGCTATTTGGGTTCCATAATAGTAGTAGACCCCGCCGATGCCGCCGGTGGCGATGACCACCTTGGCGCTCTGGGCGTACCCGTTGGCGGCAAACAGCAGCAATGCCAGGACCACCATGACCATTTTTCTCATGCCACTCTCCTTGTTGCGGGTGTCTTGAAATGCCGCAATCCGCCGGCACGGCGGTTACGGAACAAAGGTGTGCGCTTCCCGGGAACCGGACCCCCAGGCGGTGGATACCCTGCGCCGCCGGCGCCGCATTGGGCCCTGGCCGCGAAACGGCACTTCCCTGCTGATGGGGTCAATGGTCGAGGAATCGCGCCAGTAGCGAAAAGCCTAACAAGAATTCCGCCGTCCGGGGGATGGGCACGTGCTTTGCACAACGCTCCCCTCCGGGGAAAGGCCTCCATGGCCTGGCGCGATGCGTAAGCTGCAAGCGGAACTGCGGATTCTCGATGGTTGGCCTGAAAAGCTGACCCGGCCGCATGAATCGAATGCGGGTTCCTTACTAAACGCGATTCATTGTGTCAAGGCGGCTGGCCGGCGGGGCGCGGTCCTGATGGCTCCCGGCCTGCCGCCTCTGCGACTGCCGGTGCTACTCCGGTCCCTGGTGACCGTCAGGGCCCCTTGACGGCCAGGTAGACCACGTGGCGGTACCCGCCGCGGCCGGGCCGTTCCCAGGTTACGGCGAAGCCGTTGCGCGAGAGGCGCCGGACAAACCCCGCATCGTAGTCCTCCCCCCAGACGGCCAAGGTCCCGCCGGCGGCAAGCGCCGCGCGCATGCGGGCGATGGCCCCCGGGCCGTAGAGCGGGTCGTCACGGCCTTCCATGGCGGCATCCGGACCGTGGTAGAGATCGAGGATCACGGCATCCCATCCGCGGGGGGAATCGCCGGCGGCCCCGTGGGAAAACCGATCGGCCACATCCCCGATGACCACTTCCACGCGGGGATCGGCAACCGCCCCTTGGGTGAGGGAGGATAGCGCCCCCCGGCACCAGTCCACGATGCGGGGGTGCAATTCCGCCACCACCACCTGGGCGCCCGCCGGAAGGCAATCCAGGGCCGCCCGGAGGGTAATGCCCATCCCCAGGCCGCCGATCAGCACCCGGGGCCGGGGGCGCAGGCGCACCCCGCGACAG
>DJGG01000274.1 GCA_002432195.1 Desulfobacteraceae bacterium UBA5852 | reverse complement strand
CCGGACCGCATCGAGCTGGCCGTGCTGGTGGACCGGGGTTACCGCGAGCTGCCCATTCAGGCGGACTATGTGGGACGCTTCGTGGAAAGCCGCCGCACGGAAACTGTCAACGTTTTCCTGCGGGAGCACGACGGGGAGGACCGGGTGGAAATCCAGCAGGCCCCGGACAACACCCCGCCATCCCAAGAGGCCCTCTGAGGTCGCCACTATGGGAACTGTCGACCACAAGCATCGCGCCCCGCCAAGCATCACCCTGGCGGTGCTCTCGGTTTCCTCCACCCGCACCCTGGAAACCGACGACAGCGGGAAGTGGATCGCCCGGCAAGGGCGTCGGGAAGGCCACGAGGTGGTGGATCACCGCGTCGTGGACGACGATGCGCCGGCCATCGCCGCGGCCGTCCGGGAAATCCTCGAAGGTTGCCGACCCCAGGCGCTGCTGGTGACCGGGGGGACCGGCCTGGGGCCGCGGGATGTCACCATCGAGGCCCTGAAACCCCTCTTCCACAAGGAACTTACCGCCTTCGGCCCGTTGTTCGCGCAGTTGAGCTTCGAGGAGATCGACTCCGCAGCACTGCTGTCCCGGGCCGCGGCCGGCCTCATCGCCACCACCGTGGTCTTCTGCATGCCCGGCAGCCTCAAGGCCTGCAAACTGGCCTGCAAGGCCCTCATCTTCCCCGAGTTGGGACACATCGTGGGGCATGTCCTCACCAATTAGTGGCCATCCACAAAGGGCAGCTTGAGGCCCAGGCCGGCGTTCCCGGTCCCTTGCCATCCTCGGCGTAGCGTGGGCTACGCCGGCGGTGTCCAAGCCCCTGCGGCCTTGTCCTGGACCCCAATCCCCCCTTTGTGGCCGGCCACTTGCTGGCAGCTTGAGGCCCAGGCCGGCGTTCTCGGTCCTTTGCCATCTGCGGTGCAGTCCCGCCAGGTCGGGACTATTCCAGCGGGGGGTCGTCCTCGGCGGGAGGATCGATGCCTATTTGACGGTCGATCTCCCGCCAGAGGTGGTCTTCCCTCGGCAGCCGGGCCCCGTCCAGGCGCGTGGCCGGCACGACCCCCATCAGGGAGTTGGTCAGCCAGACCTGATCGGCCGTGAAGAGGTCCCTGGGGAAGAGCGGCGTGCGTTCCACCCGCCACCCCCGACGCGCCAGTTCGGCGCAGACGGAAGCCTCCATGATCCCCGGGAGCACGTGGGGCGAGCGGGGGCGCAGGGCGGTCGTCCCCCGCAGCACCAGGACGTTGGCGGTGTTGGTTTCGGAGAGCGAGCCGTCCGGGTTGAGGACCAGGGCCTCGTCCGCCCCCCGGGAGGCGGCCCAGCGGCCGGCCTCGAGGTAGTAGAGGTAATTGAGGGATTTGACGTCCGCCAGGGGGGTCTGGCGGGCCCAGGGGTAAACGGCCAGGCCCAGGCCTGCAGACGCGCGACCCTCCAGGCGATGCCGGTAGGGCCGGGCGGTCAACAGCAGGCTGCCGTCCCCCAGGGCCGGGTCCGTGCCCCGGGTGGTGGTGAGGCGCACGGCCGCAGTGAACTCCGCCAGGCCGTTGGCCTCGATGAGCTGGGCCACGACATCCTCCCAGGTCAGGTCCGGCAGGCCCCTCCGGAAATAGCGCTCCCAGGCCGCCGCCAAGCGGGCCAGGTGCTCGGCCAGGTGCAGGGGCCGGCCCCGGTGCACGCGGAAAGTTTCGAAGAAGCCGAAACCATACAGCAATCCCTGGTCCCGGGCCGGGAGGTGCGCCTCGGCTTCCGGCACCAGCCGGCCGTTGAGCCAGACCACGGGGGCCGGTGGGGCGGGTGCCCGCTGTCCCTGGAAGGCGTCCAGCAGGGTCCTGCCCTTGTGGAGGGTCTCCTCGTATTCCAGGACGGGGTCCGAATCGTAGACCACCCCCCCGCCCACGTTGAAGACGAGGCGGTTGTCGCAGAGGGTGGCGGTGCGGATGGCGATGGACAGGTCCATGGTACCGTGAAAGCTGAGGTAGCCGATGGCTCCGGTGTAGATGTGCCGGCGGTCCGGCTCCAGTTCGTCAATGATCTCCATGGCCCGGATCTTGGGGCACCCGGTGATGGAGCCCCCCGGAAAGGTGGCCCGGAGAAGATCCACGGCGTCGGCGCCGGGCTCCAACTCCCCCTCCACCCGGGAAACAAGGTGGTGGACGTTGCGATAGGTCTCCAGGCGCTTGTGCTCGGCCACGCGCACGCTGCCGGCCCGGCAGACCCGGCCGATGTCGTTGCGCAGGAGATCCACGATCATGGACAGTTCGGCGTCGTCTTTGGGGCTTGTGGCCAGTTCCGTGCGCAGGCGGCGGTCTTCCCGGGGATCGGCGGCGCGCGGCCGGGTGCCCTTGATGGGGCGGGTTTCCACCCGGCCGTGGTCCAGCTTCAGGAAGCGCTCCGGCGAGGTTGAGAGCACCTGGTGGTCGCCGGCGTTGAGGAAGGCGAAAAAGGCGGCCGGGTTGGCCGTGAAAAGGTGCCGATAGAGCGCGAAAGGCGCCCCGGCGAAGCGGGTGCCGAAGCGCTGGGAAAGGTTGACCTGGTAGACGTCGCCGGCGGCGATATAGGCCCGGATGCGCTCCACCGCTTCCAGGTAGGCGCGCCGGTGGAAGTTGCTGGCAAACCCGGCGGCATCGCAGGCAAAGGGCTCCGCTGCCGGCGCCGGCAGGCCCAGGCGCCCGTCGAACCATGCCCGGTCCGCGTCGGCGTCGGCCGCCGTCCGTCCGGCGGCGCTCACGGTGAACAGGTCCCGGCGTTCCGTGGAACGGTCCTCCACCACCAGCAGGGCGGGTGCCTGGAGCCAGATCAGGGGCAGCCCGTCGCGGTCCACGGCGGTGCGGGGCAGGCGTTCCAGAACATCCTTGAGGTCATAGGCCAGATATCCCAGGAGACCGGCGGCCAGGGGCGGGGCGCCCCCCGCGGAGAGGTTGAAATGGCGCACGAGCCGCTGCAGCACGGCCAGCGGATCGGCGGCAAGCCGGAGGGTGCGTCCCGCGATGCTCAACTCCAGGCGCTGGCGCCAGGCCTTGAAGGTCAGCCAGGGGCGCAGCCCCAGGATATGGTGCCGGGCGCAGTCCTGATCGCCCCCGCTCATGAGGAGCACGGTGCCGGCCTGGTCGGCGAATCGGGCCCCCAGATCCAGGATGTCGCCGCCGCCGGCCAGGGGCTCGCGGCGCACCGCGCTGCCCGCGCCCCAGGGCGTCAGAAAAGCATCCAGGGCGGCCAGGGGGGTACCCGTGTCAGCCGGCATGGGTTACCTCCGGGCAATCACCGCGGGCGGACCATGGATCGGCGGCCTCGAGGCGCTGGGCGCTGCACGGCAAAGCGGCGGACAAGGGGCCGAGGCGCAGGAAATTTTCCACGATGCCGAAACCATGCGCCGTCATGAAGCTCTCGGGGTGAAACTGAACGCCGTGGAGCGGCCAGCACCGGTGGGAGAGCCCCATGATCACGCCGTCGGTGCAGCGTCCGGTGACCACCAGGTCCGGCGGGACCTCCGCGACCATGAGGGAGTGGTAGCGTGCCGCCCGAAAAGGGGCCGGCAGGCCGCTGAAAAGCCCCTGACCGTCATGGAGCACCGCGGTGGTTTTGCCGTGGGTGGGGACGGGCGCGCGCACGGTGCGGCCGCCGAAGGCTTCGTTCAGGCACTGCATGCCCAGGCAGACTCCCAGGAGCGGCACCCGGCCGGCGAAGCGCTGGATCAGGGCGATGGACCGGCCGGCATGGGTCGGATCCCGGGGCCCGGGGCTCACGAGCAGGTAATCGGGTCGGCGGGCTTCCACCGCGGCGAGGTCGACGGCGTCGCCGCGCTGGACGTCCACCGCCAGGGGGTACTGGCGGAACATCTGGACCAGGTTGTAGGTAAAGGAGTCGTAATTGTCGATCACCAGCAGGCGTGCCATGACGGGTCCTCCCTCCCCCAAAAAAAAGACGCCACCCGTTTGAGCCTGGGTGGCGTCCGCCTAGAGCATAACTCAAAATCGCATCCAGGGGCCTCACGGCCCCCGTGGCCATCAATTGTGCCCCTCATGTAACCTGTTGGGCCAGGGCGGGTCAAGCCCAGGCTTGCCTTGCAATATGAACCGCCAGCTTCTATAAATGGGGCCGGAAGAGCCCCCGGCGCCCGGTCAGTTGAAATGGAAGCGGCTCCGGCAGCAAGGACACACCATGGTGCAAAAAGCGCGGGGCACCGGCGGCCGGCCGTTACGCCGCCCCCAGGTGCTCACGGCGGTGGTGGCCGACCGCTCCGGTAAAATATTCGAACTCGACGGGTACGCCGCCGTGGGCATGGCCGGTTCCCACTACAGCGTGCTCACCGTGGACGAGACCATCCCCATGCCCTTCGGCGGCGAGCTCATGCTGCTGCCGGACCGGCCGCCGGTGGTCTGGAACCGGCGCACGCGCGCCCTGGAGACCCTGCACCAGGCCCCCTACGCGCCCCAGGAGCCGCTGTTTGCGGTGGCCGCCTTCAATTCCCCGGGGTATGTGCAGGCCTTGCTGAGCGCGCACGAGCATCCGGCGGGCATCGATCCCCTGCCCCTGTTCTCCTATGGCGCGGTGGGCTGGGCCCGGGGGGCTTTCCGCAGCCCCCTGATCCTGGTGGACCGGGAGAAGCGTCAGGACCTGCGCCGGATGCCGCCGGAGGCCGTGCAGGCCGGCATCGCCCGCCTGCGGCGGCAATTGCCCGCCAATCGCCTGCGGCGCCACCTGGAAACCTGTGCGCTGGAATACGGCTGCCCGGCCGGCAAGAATTTCTTCCTGGGCCGCTTCGAGGCTCCCCTGCCCACTTCCCGGGCCTGCAACGCCCGCTGCCGAGGGTGCCTCTCGCTCCAGAGCGACGGACGGGTCTCCTGCAGCCAGGCCCGTATCGATTTTACCCCCACCCCGGAAGAAATCGCCGAAGTGGCCCTGGCCCACATCGCACGGGTGCCCCGGGCGGTGGTCAGTTTTGGCCAGGGCTGCGAGGGCGACCCCCTGCTGGCCGCCGAGGCGATCGAGCCGGCGATCCGGCTGATCCGCGGGCGCACCCCCCGGGGCACCATCAATCTCAACACCAACGCCAGTCTCCCGGAGGTGGTGGAGCGCCTTTGCCGGGCGGGGCTGGACAGTATGCGGGTGAGCCTCAACAGCGTGCGCCGGCCGTGCTACGATGCGTATTTCCGGCCCCAAGGCTACGGTTTCGAGGATGTGAAGGCCAGCATTCGGATCGCTTTGCACCACGGGCGTTTCGTGGCCTTGAACTATCTCAACCTGGCGGGTTTCAGCGACACTCCGGCCGAGGCCGAAGCCCTGTTGGGTTTTCTGGAGGAGCTGCCGGTGCGCATGATCCAATGGCGCAATCTCAACTTCGATCCCGTGCTTTACTGGCAGGTGATGGACCAGACCGTCGACAGCGGTCCGCCCATGGGAATGGCGCGGCTCATGGCCGCCGTGCGCCAGCGCTTTCCCCACCTGATCTTCGGCTACTTCAACCCGCCCAAGGAGAAATGCGATCCTCCGGCCACCGCACCGGCGCCCCGGCTCCGGCGGGCCCCACGCCCGGCGCGGGACAGGAGACGCCCGTGAACTGGATCGAGGTGCGCGTCACCGTCCAGGGGGAGGATCCCCCCCTGGCCGCGGAAATGGTCGCCGAGGGATTTCGTTCCGTGGGGATCAAGGGGGTGGTGGTGGAGGACCCCTCGGAGCAGCCTCCCGAGGGATGGCCCGGCGATGGACCGGGACGCCCGTCGGAAACGGCCGTCACGGGCTATTTCCCCGATTCGGCGGCCGGCCGGGAGACCCTGGCCCTTTTCGAAACGCAGTTGGCCAAGATTGCCGCGGTGCATGCCTTCCGGGCGACGGTGCAGCAACGCCGGCGGGCCGAGGAAGATTGGGCCGAGTCCTGGAAGAACCACTTCCACCCCCAGCGCATATCGGCAGGCCTCGTGGTGAAGCCCAGCTGGCGGGACTACCCTGCCCTGCCGGGGGAGAAGATCATCGAACTGGATCCGGGGATGGCCTTCGGCACGGGCACCCACCCCACCACCGTGGCCACCCTGCGGCTGATCGAGCGCTACCTGCTCCCCGGGCAGCGCTTTCTGGATGTGGGCACCGGTTCCGGAATCCTGATGATCGGGGCCGCCCTGCTGGGGGCCGGCGCGGTGCACGGGGTGGACAATGACGAGACCGCCGTGGCCGTGGCCCGGGACAACCTGCGGCGCAACCGGATCGCGGCATCGCGCTGGAGGGTACACCATGGGCACCTGACCGCGGGCACCGATGGGCGCTACCATTTGGTGGCGGCCAATATTCTGGCGGACGTGATCCTGGACCTGCTGGCGGACGTGGGGCGGGTAACCCTTCCCGGCGGCACCCTGGTCTGCTCGGGGATCCTGGAGCGACAGGCGGACCAGGTGACGGCCGGGATGCAGGCGGCGGGTTACGAGGTTCTGGAAACGCTGCCCATCGAGGAATGGGTGGGGATTGCCGCGCGCTGGGACGGCGCATAGCGCGATCGATCGGCGCAAGGACGTGTCCCCTGGCGCCCCCGGACGCGCACCGACGGTCGGCGCACAAGGAGACGGGAGTGTCGGGGATTCAGGAAATCCTGGTAATTCTGGCCATCGTGGTCGTGGTCCTGGTGCTGCCGGGGCGGATGCGCCGTCCCCCCCGGGCTCCGGGCCGCCCCCCGGTCCAGCGCCGCCTCTCCGGCCGCTGGCGCCTGGCCCTTCTGGTGTCCGGCGCCTGGCCGGCGGCCTGGGCCGTATGGCTCCGGCCCTGGGAATCCGTCGAGGCCCTGACGCGCTTCGGGGTTCTGGGGGTGGCCCCGGTGGCGGCGGCCTGGGCGCTTGGCTGGGTAATCGCGGGTTTTCGCAAGCCGCGCGCCTGAAAGCCCGTCCGTGCCCGGCCGCAAACGGCATCTGTGGGCGCTGGCCGGCGTTCGCGGTCCTCTTTTTGAGAGGGCCTCCACTATGAAATGATCCTTCTGCCACTGAGCGGCTTGGGGATGAACATGGGTCAACCCGTAAGGCGGAGCGCGCCGGGTCACATGGGCGCAAGGAGACAAGCATGAGCAAACTGGCCGATTCCGAAAACCTGGCGGTATTCTGCGATTTCGAGAACGTGGCCCTGGGGGTGCGGGATGCCCGCCACGCCCAGTTCGACATCCGCAAGGTCCTGGAGCGCCTGCTGCTCAAGGGCAGCATCGTGGTGAAGAAGGCCTACTGCGACTGGGAGCGCTACAAGGACTTCAAGGCCGCCATGCACGAAGCGGCCTTCGAGTTGATCGAAATCCCCCACGTGCGCCAGTCCGGCAAGAACTCCGCGGACATCCGCATGGTGGTGGACGCCCTGGATCTCTGCTACACCAAGGCCCACGTGGACACCTTCGTGATCGTCAGCGGCGATTCGGATTTCTCCCCCCTGGTGAGCAAGCTGCGGGAGAACAACAAGATCGTGATCGGCGTGGGGGTGAAAAGTTCCACCTCGGACCTGCTGATCGCCAATTGCGACGAGTTCATTTACTACGACGACCTGGTGCGCAAGAAGCAGCCCCGCAAGAAAGCCGCCCGCAAGCCGCCGCGCAAGGGGGCCAAGGCGACCGTGGCCAACGGCAAGGATGAAAAGGAGGCCGAGGACCGTTCCCAGGAGGCCCTCGACCTGATCATGGAGACCCTGGAGGCCCTGGCGGAAGAGCGCGGTTCCGAGGAGAAGATCTGGGGTTCCATGGTGAAGCAGACCCTCAAGCGCCGCAGTCCGGGCTTCAACGAAACCTATTACGGTTTCCGCTCCTTCAACCGGCTTCTGGAGGAAGCCGCCGCGCGGGGGCTGATGGAACTCGAGTCCGACGAAAAATCCGGCGGCTACATCATCCGGCGTTTTCACCAGGAAGAGTGACCCTCGATCGGGCGGAGGGCGGCTCACAAGTATGCGTGGCGGGCCCCGGCGCAGCGTACGATGGGTTCCAGCCGGTCGTCCCGGCAGCAGACTATGGCCGGCAGGGATGCCAGGTCGTCCCGGCGCTGCCGGTCATTGCCGGTACATGCGCTCGATGGCCGCCGCGTAATCCTGGAGGATGACGCGCTTTTTGGCTTTCTGGGTGGGGGTGAGGCGGCCATTCTCCTCCGTGAAGCGCTCCGGCAGGATGGTGTAATTCCGGATGGCCTCGAAGTGTTCCAGGCGGGTGTTGGCGGCGGCCACCTCGCCGGCAACGAGCTCCCGCAGGCGGGGCTGATCGATGAAATCCTCACCCACCCGGGTGCAGATGCGCACCCCGGTGGCCTCGGACCAGGCCAGGTGCGCGGTTTCGTAGGGGATCTTTTCCCGTTCGAAGCGCTCCGCAAAGTGGCCGAAATTGGGCACGATCAAGGCCGTGACGCAGGCGCGCTCGTCACCCACCACGAACACCTGCTCGATGACGCGGCTGGTGGCGAAAAGGCCTTCCACCTTGGCCGGGGCCACGTTTTTGCCGGCGGAGGTGCAGATGATGGCCTTCTTGCGGTCCACCAACCGGAAGTAGCCGTCCCCGCTCACCTCCACCAGATCCCCGGTGCGGAACCAGCCGTCGGCGGTGAAGGCCGCGGCATCTTCCTCCGGCCGATTGAGGTATCCCTTGAAAATGCCCGCCCCGGCGATCTCCAGCTCCCCGTCAGGGGCCACGCGGGACCAGCCGCCGTTGGCGTTCACGCCCATGTAGCCGGGCTTGCAGGCCCCCAAAGGGTTGAGCAGGCAGGCGTTGCAGCTTTCGGTGGATCCGTAGCCCTCCACCACGGCCAGACCGATGATGTAGTAGAATTCGAGCAGTTCCGGGGCAATGGAGGCGCTGGCGGAGAAGGCGAAGCGGAAGCGCGCGCCGAACAAGGCCCGCACCCGGCCCAACAGCCGATCGGCCAGGCGATAGCGCAGGCGCAGCCCCAGGGGCAGGCGCGAGGCCAGATCCAGTCCGGGGGTCATGTCGTAGCGGCCCTGGGGATCGCGCCGATACTGGACGGCGGCGGTACCCACCGCCAAGGCCCAGTCAAAGAGCTTCCGGCTCACGGGGTTCTCCGCCATTTTCTGCTGCAAGGTGATGTAGATTTTCTCATAGAGCCGCGGCACACAATTGATCCAGGTGGGCTGGTACTTCTGCAGATCCGCGAGCAGGGTGCCGGGGAGGTCGGCGTAGGCGATGGCCGCACCCTTGATGATCGCCAGCATCTGGCAGGAGCCGCGCTCGAAGATGTGGGCCAGGGGCAGGAAGCAGAGGGTGCGGTCGGCTTCCGTGAGGCGCATTCCGTGGCGCCCGAAAAATTCGTCGACCCCCTCCAGCCGGGAAGCGATGCACCAGTGGGTCAGGCGCACGCCCTTGCCGCGCCCGCTGGTGCCGGACGTGTAAAGAACCGTGCAGAGGTCTTCGAGGCGGACCCCGTCCCGGCGCGCCTGGTAGCGCGCGCCATGCTTCGCTTGCCAAGCCTCTCCCCGGGCGATGAGCTCCCCCAGACCCAGCTCCCGGGAACCGCCCGTGCGGAAGCGCAGGTCCATGACCACCACCGCCGCCAGCGACGGCATGTCCGCCAGGTGCGGTCGCAGCCGTTCCAGGATCGCCGGATTGCCGGCAAAAAGCATGCGGCAGCGGGAGTCGTTGACGATGTAGACCACCTCCTCGCCGGAGAGGGTGGGATAGATCGCCACGCTTGCGGCACCGCTGCAGGCCAGGGCCAGGTCCACCTGAGTCCAATGGGGTCCGGAAGGCGCCATGAGGGCCACCGGGTCCTGGGATTGAATCCCCAGTTCCATGATCCCGCCGGCGATGGCCTCCACGCGCGCCTGCAGTTTGCGCCAGGAGAGGCGGCCGCCGTGGTCACCGTGGTAGAGATCCGGGTTGAACACCTGGGCCGTGCGATCCGGAAACTTGTCACAAGTGGCCTGGAAGTACCGGGGAATGGTGGAGAGGTTCATGGCCGTCCATTGCCAGGGTTCCTTATCCTCGATCATGGCGAACCTCGCATTCGTCGGCGGCGTTGTCGGGGTGAGCTAACCCGGCTGCGCATAAACGGCACCTGAGGCTTGTATATCCACAGCCTGCTATGGGGCGCTGCGGCCTCGGTCGACGGGGGGGAGCCAGCGCCCTAGGCGAGGCAGATCGCAAAAGCGGTGCCACACCCCGCAAGGAGGCCTGTATAAAAATAAGGATGAAAAAACGGTTACTTACACTTTATGCTGTTCCACCATGCGGTCCCCGGACGCATCCTGGATGCCGCTGCCGAAGACAGTCCCTGTCTCCTGGACGGTTGCAGCCGGGCGGCACCGCTGCCGAGAATCTCGAGGGGCGCCTCCGCGCCGGGTTCGCCCCTGTGCGCGCCTCGAGACCGAGGGCGTCTCGGGCGCATTAGCGGATTGACTTGAGCACCCCGGCCCCTTTATAGATTCAAGGCGTGCGGATACCGCCGCCCCCCGCGAAACACGGTCGGAGCCCTTTCCCCTGGATGGCGCGATGCCCTGGTGCCCCTACCCGGCCAGGCTTCGATTTGCGCTCCCCCCTCACGCGCTGCGACCGTCCCGCGGCCCCCAACCCCGAGGAGGATCCCATGACCAAGCCCATGCGCGTGATGAGTGAAAAACCCCTGAATGCCGAAACGCCACTGGAATCCATGCGGTCCTGGATCACGGCCAACCGGGTTTTCTTCGACCGCAACCAGGGCGCCATACCACCGGAGGCCATTGCCCTGGACCAGTGGCGCCTTACCGTGGAAGGGGAGGTCCGTCGACCACTGGGCCTGGACTTCGCGACCCTGTGCCGCATGCCCAGGGCCGAAGCGGCCAACACCCTGGAGTGCTCGGGCAACGGCCGGTCGCTCCTGGCCCAAAAGGCCCCGGGAAACCCCTGGACCATCGGTGGGGTGGGCAATGCGGTGTGGGGCGGGGTCTGGCTGCGGGATGTGCTGAACCGCGCGGAATTGACGGAAAAGGCGCGCCACGTGGCCTTCGAGGGCTTCGATGAGCCCCTGGGATCGGCCCGGATCAAGTTTGTCCGCAGCATTCCCCTCGAGAAAGCCCTGGCGTCCACCATCCTGGCCTACGAGATGAACGGCGAGCCCCTGCCCCTCAAGCACGGCTTCCCCTTGCGGGCCCTGGCGCTGGGGTGGACCGGGGCCAACTGCGTCAAGTGGCTCAAAACCATCACGGTCCTCGAGGCCCCCTTCGAGGGCTTTTTCATGGACAAGGTCTACCGGGTGTTTCAGAAAGGCCAGGACCCGCGCAGCGGCGAGGTGGTCACGCGCCTGCGGCTGAAATCCATCATCACCCAACCGGCGCCGGGGGAGACCCTGGCCCCGGGGGTGCTCACGGTTCTGGGGGCGGCCTATGCCGGAGAGGACGGCATCGGTGCGGTGGATGTGTCCACGGACGGGGGACGGACCTGGCAGCCGGCGGAATTCATCGGGCCGCAAGCGCCGTTTGCCTGGCGGCAGTGGCAGTACCTGTGGTCGGTGGCCGACCCCGGGGACTATACGCTGATGGCGCGCGCCACCGATGACCAGGGTCGGCGGCAGCCCGACCAGGCGGTTTGGAACGCTCTGGGGTACGGCAACAACGGGGTGCAGGAACATGCCGTGGCGGTGCATATCGCCGGAGCCTGAGGCATGGGCGCGCGGGCCCATGCCGGGTGCCTCGGGGCGCAGGCGCGGCGGGGCCGGCTCATCGACCCGGCGGGCGGACCCTGCGGAGCCCCGACAGGTGCCGGAGACGGGGAAACCAGGCCAGTTGGCCAAAGGCGCGCTTCAAGCGGCGGATCTCCTGGCGGATGGGGGCGGTATCGCCGCAGAACGTGGTGAGACAGACCACGGGGCGCACCTCCGGGGGAAACATGCAGGGGCCTGTCCCGCCCTCCAGAAAGCAACAGTCCGCCGTGAAGAAGGGCCTTTCCTCGACCAGGCAGGCGGCAATACGGTTTTTCAGGGACGGCGCGCGGATCAGCAGATAGACGAAATCGTCCCTGCCGATGATCTCGTCCAGCGCCACGTTGCGGCAGCAGAGACCCCGGCAGGCGTCCTGGCAGCGGGCCAGGGGACGGGCGGCACGACGCCGCAGAACCTCCTCGGCCGTCTGGATTTCCGCGGCGAGGTCTTCCAGGCGCCGATGTTGTTCCGGGGACAAGGCGGCAAGGATGCGGCCCGCCGCCCGGAATTCATAGTTCAGGCCCATGGTTTTTCATGTCCCGGCCGGCACCGCCGCGATCACCAGGGCTTGACGTTCATGATGTGCTTGATCTTCTCCTCGAGCCGCTTCTCCATGATGACCATCTTGCGCGCCTGGGCCTTCTTGATCTTGCGGGTCAGCGTTTCGATGTCGGCCGGTTTCTCCAGGAAGTCCATGGCTCCCAGCTTCATGGCCTCGATCCCCTTGGCCACGGAGCCCTGGCCGGTGAGGAGGATCACCTGGAGCTCGGGATTGCGCTCCCTGAGAACCTTCAAGGCTTCCAGCCCGTCCATCTCGGGCATCATCAGATCCAGCACGATCGCGTCATAGGAGTGTTCCCGGACGAGCTTGAGGGCATCGGCCGCCGAGGTGGCCGTGCTCACGTCCAGATCCCGTGTCCGCATCCGCTCGCTGAGGGTTTCGATGAATTCCTTTTCGTCGTCCACGAGCAAGACTTTGGGTGTCATGGCGTTCTCCTTGTCGGGATGTCAGGTGGCCGGGGGCGGGTTTGGCCGCCGCGGCGTTGTCAGCCGAGCTCCGGCAGGCTCAGAATCAGTTCTCCGGCGGCCGGATCGGCGGAGAGGGTGGCCCCCAGGCGTTCGGCCAGGCGGCGTTCGCCCTCATCGGGGATGGCGGCCCAGTCGGTGGGGCCGGCCGGGGTCAGGCCGGTGATGCGCACCCGGGGGCCGGCGGGCCCGGCCTCCGTCCGCAGGACCAGGGTGGCGCCGCGGTCCGCCAGGGCGATGGCGCGCTCCAGGCAGGCCCAGATGAGATGCTCCAGGGCGAAGGCATTGGCCGTGACCCGCTGGGGCTGAGGCGGGGGCGGAGTTTCCAGGGTGACTTCCCGGAGGGCCGCCCGGCGCTTGGCCAGGTCGGCCACAAACCCCGTCAGGTCCGTCAGGTCCAAGGTGTCCCGGGGGCGGTCGACGCTGTGGCAGAAGCGGTTGAGCCCCCGCATGATGCCGTCCCCGCGGGCGACCTGGGCTTGCATGCGCCCGGTCATGGACTGAAGGCGTTCCGGCTCCAAGGGCCGGCCCGTGGCGGCCATGCGGCTGAGGTCGTCCAAGAGGCCCACCATCTCGTTGATGATGGCCAGCACGTTTTTCATCTCGTGGGAGATGGAGGCGCCGACCGCACCGAAAAACCGGAGATCCGCGGCGCCGGGCAGGGAATCGCGTTCCATCAGTCCTCCTTGGCCGCGGTCATGACCGCCCGCATGGCGCCCATGAGCTCATCGATGTCCACGGGTTTGATCAGGAAGACATTGCCGGCGTAGTCCCGGCGGATGTCCTCGAACACCTCCTCCGATCCGTAACCCGTGAGGAAGATGAACTTCAAGTGCGGGTCCTGTGCCTGGAGGCGCTCCTTGAGCGCCAGGCCCGCGATTCCGGGCATTTTCATGTCCAGCACGGCCAGATCGAAGGCCTCCCGGGCGACCTTCTGCAGCGCCTCCTCCCCCGTGCCGACCCACTCGGCCTCAATGCCCCGGATCACCAAACGTTCCCCCAGGGCCGATACCAATTCGACTTCGTCATCCACCAGCAGTACACGCATGGTTGTTGGTCCCCCTGGGCGGCTGTTTGAGAGGCAGAGACACGGTAAACCGCGTTCCCTGGCCGAGCGCGCTCTCCACGGCGAGGCGCCCGCCGATCTCTTGGGTCAGGTTGTAGGTGATGGACAGCCCCAGACCGGTGCCTCCCCGGTGGGCCTTGGTGGAGAAGAAGGGCTCGAAGATCCGCGACAGGTCGTCGCGGGGGATGCCGCAGCCGTCGTCGATGAAATCCACTGCCACCCGCTCCGGTCCCTCCGGCCGCACGTGGATGTCCAGGTGCCCGCCGTCCGCCACCGCGGCCATGGCGTTGTTGATGATGTTGAGGAAGATCTGCTGCAGCTTGCCCCGTTCCACTTCCACTCGGGGAGTGTCCGCAGGCGCCTCCACGCGGATGGCGATGCCCCGGTGCTGGGCTTCCTTGCCCAGAAAACCCAGCACCTCTTGGATCAGGTCCGCCAGGTCGATGGATTCCACCTGGGCATCCAGGTTGCGGGCAAAGGCCAGCAGGCGCTTGGTAATGCCGCCGGCGCGCTTGACCGAGGCCAAGATGGCCTCCAGCAGGCTCAAGAGCTTGGGATCCTGGGTATAGGCCCGCTTGATCAGGAAGAGGTCCTGGATGAGGCCGGCCTTCTCGTTGATGATGGCCAGGGGGTTGTTGATTTCGTGGGCCACTCCGGCGGAAAGCTGCCCCAGGGAGGCCAGCTTGTCGGCCTGGAGCAGTTGCCGGCGCATCAGCTTGCGCCGGGTGATGTCCTTGACGATGCCTTCGAACTCCACGATTTCCCCCATTTCGTCCTTGCGGGCGGTAATGCTCAGCAGCACTTCCAGCTCCCCGCCGGTGTGGCTCATCAGGGTACACTCACGGTCCTTGACATAGCCCTGGGAGCGGACCTCCGCCAGCAGCGCCGCGGCCTCCGCCGGGTCCTTGATCACCTCCCCCAGCCCCACGCCGCCGGAGAGGGCGTTGCGGTCCGCAAAGGCGAGCAGCGTCCTGCCGGCCGGGTTCACGTCCACCAGCCGGCCGTCGCGGTCGGCGATGAAAATCATGTCCATGGAGTCCTCGAAGATCCGGCGATACCTGGCTTCGGAGCGCTGGAGCACCTCCTTGGAGGAGGCCAGGGACTCGATGGTTCCCCGCAGGGCCTGGGTCATGGCGTCGAACGTCCGGGCCAGTTGGTCGATCTCGTCGCCCCAGACCGCGCGCGAGGCGGCCGCCCAGGGGCCGGCCCTGCCCGGAGACCGGGCGGTCAGGGCTGCGGGGCTCCCCGGGGGCGGCCTGGTCGCCACGGCCGGCACGGCCCGCACGCCGAGATCGCCGCGCACCAGGGCTTCGGACACGTCCCGCAGGGCCTGAATGCGCCCCGTGAGGTTCCGCGAGAGGGTGAAGCCCACGATGTCGGCCGTCACCACCGCCAGGATGGTCACGGCGATGATGGACCAGAAGAGCTCCGTCACCGTGGCGGAGATCTTGGCCCGCAGCAGGCCCAGGCGCACGGTTCCAACCCGGAAGGTCCCGGCCATCACCGGGGTGGCGAAATCGTAGATCTCCTCGCTGCCGGTGGAAATCAGCCGGATCTGGAAGCGCTGGCCGCCGGGCACCGCGTTCACCGGCCCCAGCTGTACCGGGAACCCGCCGCTGAAGGTGTGGCTGAGCACCTGCCCATCGTGGTCCTGGATGAAGGCGTAGCTGATGTCTTCGGCCGAAGCCGCCACCTGCTCGATGACGGTCTTCATGCGCAGGTAGTCCAGGGCCAGCAGGGGGTCCTCGCTGCGGTCGGCCAGGTTCAAGGCCAGGGCGAGGCCGCGGTTGCGGTACTCGCGGAAAAGCGCCTGGGAGACGATCTGGCTGGTGAACCCGGCGATCATCAGGGAGGAGAGCAGCAGAATGGTGAGGATCCCCAGGTTGATCTTGAGGCGGATGCCGGACGGCAGGCGCAGGCGCTGCATGGCGGCCCTCCCGGTTCTCATTCGGCCAGAGGGCTCAGGGGACCGGCCTGGCATGGACCCACCTCCGGTTCGACTTGACTCCAGAGGTCCCTCACGGCATCGAAGTCCGCGTCCCGGGCGGGCACGATGCCGGTCATGCGGGCGTCGCTCAGGATGGCGCGCTGGACCGGGTCCCGGATGTCGAGCGCCACGAGGGCGTCCCGCACCCGCTCCACGACCGCGGGGTCCAGGTCGCGGCGGGCGGCGTAGACCCAGCCCGGAAACCAGCGGCTGCGGGCCACCACCTTGATGTCGCGGATGTCGATGATCCCCGCCACGACGGCCAGGGCCCCTTCCCGCACGGAACCGACGTCGTAGCGGCCGGCATGCACCGCCAGCACGACCTTCTCCTGCTTGCCGCCGGGGCCGGGAGCGAAGGCAATCTCGGCGAAGTCCTCGCGCCGGATGCCGTGATCGACGAAGGCCCCCAGGGCGAAGAGATACCCGCCGGCCGAGGTGGGGTCCACGGCGATCCAGCGCTTGCCCCGGCAGTCGTCCAGGTTCTGGATCGTGCGGTTGTCGGTCCGGGCGATGATCTCACTGCGGAACTCCCGACGGCCGTCCGCCTCGACCACCGCGGCGAAGGCCCGGGCGCAGAGGCTGTTGGCCATCTTGACGTAGATGAAGGGGTTGGAAAAGGAGATGTCGATCTTGCCCTCCGCCACCATGCGCATGTGCTGGTCGAAGGTGTCGGGGAAAACCTGGCGGATCGCAAGCCCCGTGCGCTCCTGGAGATACTCCACCAGCCGGTGATGGCGCTGGTAGGAGACCGAGTGGGCGAACTGGGGCAGATAGGCGTAGGTCAGGGCCTGGGCGTCCGGCCGCACGGCCACCTCTTCCCGCACGCTCAAGTCCACCCGCACAGCCGGCTCCTCGCGGCTGCAGGCCGCCAGCAGCAGCAACAGCGCCAGCGCCACCCCTTGCGCGACCGGGCGGCCGGTCGCCCCCGGCCCTCGACTCCGGAACATGGTGCCCCTCCTGCGCCCCCCTCCGGGAACCCCGTCGGCCGGGCGCGCTTTGACGATCCGCGGGGTGATGATAACAATAAAGGTCATCAAACGCCAGTCGGATACCCCCACCGCAGCCCCTGGATGCCGTAGAAAGGGAACCGCCATGGCCACCGCCGCTTCCCGGGATCCGGGCGCTCTTCCCCGCCGGCCCAAAGCGCTTCCGGCAATCCTGGTGGTCGTCGTGGCCTACGGCCTGGCGGGCTTCCTGGTGGTGCCCCTGGTGGTCCGTCACCTGGGCGTGACACGCCTGGGCGCGGCCCTGCAGCGCCCTGTCCGGATCCAGCGGGTGCGCTTCAACCCCTTTAACCTGCGGCTGGCCGTGGAGGGCCTGACTGTCGCCGACGCCGCCTCCGGCGAACCCTTTCTGGGGTGCTCCGCGCTCCTGGTGGACTTCCAGGCCGTCTCGCTCCTCAAGCGGGCCCCGGTGGCGCGCGAGGTGCGCCTGCGCGGGCCTTACGTGCATGTGGTGCGCCGGGCGGACGGGAGCTTCAACATCGCCGAGCTGCTGCCCTGCGAGACGTCCGCGACCCAGCCGCCGGACCCGCCGGCCCCCGGGCGCCGGCGCTACGCGCTCCACAATATTCAGATCAGCGGAGGGACGATCCGCTTCCAGGACGACGCCACCCGAACCTTCCACCGGGCGACGGACGTGGTTCTGACCCTGCCGTCGCTGGCCAACTTCCCCATGCGCCTGGACACCTTCGTGGAGCCCCACTTTTCCGCCCTGATCGACGGGACCCGCGTGGAGATGCAGGGGCAGGACCAACCTCGTGCCGATGCTCCGGAAACGGTCTTCAATCTGGAGCTCTCCGGGGTGGACCTGCCCCACTACCTGGGGTATCTGCCGGCGACGGCCGCCGTGGGCATCCGCTCCGGCCGCCTGGACCTGGCGGCCCGGGTGACTTACACCCGCCACGGCGACGGGCGGCATGCCGTCGCGCTGTCCGGACGCCTGGGCCTCAAGGACCTTAGCCTGCATGATGCCGACCGGCAACCCCTCCTGGACCTGGCCGCTCTGGAGCTCACCGTCGCCGCGGCCGACCTGCTGGGGGGCGACCTCCGCCTGGGAGCGCTGACCCTCCAAGGCCCAGTGGTCACCATCCGGCGCCGGCCCCTGGATCGGCAGGCGCGCCCGCGGGATGACCTGCCTCCCGGGGAGATCTTCCGCCGCCTGGGGCTGGCCCCGCCCCGGGTGTATCTGAAGCGTTTGCGGCTCGCGGACGGGCGCGTGCGCTTCGACGACCGGACGGCCGTCGCCGGGACGCAGGCCCCGCAAGACGAGATCCTCCTACTGCCCGAGCTCACCGTGGAAGGTCTGCGGCTGGATCTGGGCGCCCAGTCCTTGGCCATCCGGGATCTGGCCGCCCCGGGGGGACGCCTGCGCCTGGGACGCCTCGCCGACGGCAGCCTGGAGGCCGCCGGCCCGGCAGGCCCTGCGGCGTCGCCCCCGCCCCCGGCGGCCGCGGTCGATCCGGTCTGGCAGGTGGATGTCGGGCAGGCCGTCCTGAGCGGGTGGACCGTCGACGGCCGAGGCCTGCGCAAGGACAACCCCGGCGCAGGCCTCCTCCTGGAAGACCTCCGCCTGGCGGCCTACGAACTGTCCACCACCCCCAGGTCCCGGGCCCGCCTGGAGATCGATTGCCGCATCCACCCGGGGGGCCGCCTCCAGGCCGCCGCCGATTTCTCCCCCCGGCCGTTTTCCGCCGGCGTGGACCTCATCCTGGAAAATCTCGATCTGGCCCGGATCGGCCCCTTGGTGCCGGAGCGCCTGGACCTGGCGGTCACCGGGGGGCGCCTGTCCATCAGCGGCCGAATGATCGCCCGCGCCGCGGGACACGGCCCTCTCCAGGGGGATTTCAGCGGCCGGGTGGTCGTGCGGGACTTCACCTCCTTGGACCGGCGACGGTCCGAGGACCTTCTCCGCTGGGCGTCCCTCGAGGTCAACGGTCTGGAGCTCGGGTGGACTCCCCTGGCCGTGGACGTGGCCGACGTCGTCCTGGAGCACCCCTACGCCCGGGTCGTCATCGACGACACGGGGCGGCTGAACCTGGCCGCCTTGGCCGCCGGCAGGCCCCCCGGGAAGCCGGAGGACGCGCCCCGGCCGCAGGAGGCCCGGGCGGCCGAGCCTCCCCTGCCCATCACCATCCGCCGCATCCGCGTCCGCGACGGTCAGCTGGCCTTCGCCGATCAAAGCGTCTCGCCCCACTACCGCGCGCACCTCACGGCGATTCAGGCCTCCATGGCCGACCTCGCTTCGGAGCCCTCCGCCCGGGCCACCGTGGCCCTCAAAGGCCTCTTGAACGGGCAGGCCCCCGTGGAGATCAAGGGACGCTTCAACCCCCTCACCCGGGAACCCCTCCTGGATCTGGCCCTGGCCTCCAGGGACATGGACCTGCCGTCCATGAGCCCCTATGCCGCCAAGCTCATTGGCCGCCGCATCCGCAAGGGCACGCTCGCCCTGGACCTTGACTACCGGCTGACCCGGCAGCGGCTCGAGGCCCGTCACGAGGTGCGCATGCATCACCTGGTTTTTGGCGACCCTGTGCCGAGCAAGGCGGCGGTGAAGGGCCCCCTGGACCTGGCGGTGGCGCTGCTCCAGGATCGCCAGGGTCAGATCCGCTTCCGCCTGCCGGTGGACGGGCGCATCGACGACCCGGCATTCTCCCTTGCCGGGCTCGTGCGGCAGTCCCTGACGGACCTGCTGGCCAAGGCCGCCGCCTCCCCCTTCGCCCTTATCGAGGGCCTGGCGGAGAGCGGAGATCCCCGGCGCCTGGTGTTTGCCCCCGGCAGCGCCGCACCCGCTCCCGAGACAAGGGCCAGGCTCGCGGCCCTGGCCGCGGCCATGGTCGACCGACCGGTCCTCCGGCTGGAAATTGCCGGTTTCGCCGACCCGGTCCGGGATCCGCCCGGGCTGGCGGAAACGCTCTTCCAGCACAAGCTCAAGGCCCAGAAAAGTCCCGGGGGGGCAGCGGGCCGATCGTTGGAGGCGGTGACGGTGGGGGCGGAAGAGTTCCCCGCGCTGGTCCAGAAAGCCTACGAGGCCGAGACCTTCGAAAAGCCGCGCAATTTCTTCGGGTTCACCAGGACCCTGCCGCCGGATCAGGCCGAGGCCCTGATCCGGCGGCACATCCGGGTGGCCCCCGCGGACCTCACGGACCTGGCCCGGCGGCGCGCCGAAGCCGTGCGCAACACCCTGCTGGCCTCGGGCCGGCTGGCCCCGGAGCGCGTCGTCCTGGTGAACCCGGGGCGCCTGCAGCCCGAACCGGTGGCGGGCCTGCCCGATCATCGGGTGGAGGTTGTCCCGCGCTGAACCTCGGGAAACCCGACGCCGCCACACTCAGCCCTCAGCCCTGCGCCCCGGGTCCGGTCATTTGAGCCCCGTCTCCCAGTTCCAAAGCCCCGGCCGGTCTTTCATGCGCACCCCGGCGGGCACCGGCTCCTCCAGATGCACGAAGAGGCGGTAGCCCGCCCGGCGCAGGGTTTCCACGGCCGGCGCCAGGTCGAGACGCCAGTTGGGGAAGACCCAGTAGTCCTCCCCGTAGCGCGCCACCCAGGCCTGCTCCCCCCGGGGGCTTTCGAAGGGCTGGCCGACGACCGCCTCCTCCGCCAGCACCCGGGAGATGCACAGGGGCCAGGATCCTCCAATCACCGCCCCCAGGGGCAAGGGGCTCCCCTGGGCCAGGGCCAGAAAATCCTCCCGGCCGAGCTCCGGGCTGACGATCACCCCCGCGAACCCGCAGCGCGCGAGCACCGCCACGGCCACGGGATTGGCCACGTTGCAGAAGGGACCGGCCCAGAGCTCCAGCCCCCGGGGCGCACCCAGCAGCGCGGCCTGCCAGGGGGCGTTGACCACAAAGCGCCGGGCGCCGGCCGACCGCAGGCGCTCCAGGCGGGCTCCCAGCTCGGCCGCGTCCCGGGGCCAGCTCACTGGCGACAGCCACCACCAGGTCTCCGCGGCCTCCCGGCGCCGCAAATGCTCCGGGGAGGATTCCGCAACCCACCGCCCCATGGACCCCGCCCCCCGCCGCGGGCCGGAATGCCGCTGGACCGTCAGCCACGTGACCCGGCCGGGGGCGGAGCGCCGGGG
>DJGG01000260.1:4854-7099 GCA_002432195.1 Desulfobacteraceae bacterium UBA5852 | reverse complement strand
TTCAGGCTGTCCTAACAACTGGGTCCACCGCCCCTCTCGGATCGCATCCTGGTGATGACGCCCAAGCCCACCACCATCAAGCAGGAGGTTTCCGTTCATCACCTGCCCCACCCGCGCCACATCGCCGACCCGGAGTTCGTGCGCATCCGGCGGGAGGTCACCGACCTGGTCAAGTGGTGGTAGGCCCCGCGGAAGATCCGCCTCGCCGCCAAGGCGGGGGCCGGAATGCGGGCGGTGGTCAAGTCTTGGATCAGAGTATATGAAAAATCAGGAGAAGTTCCGGGAGGGACATCCAACCGGTGACCATACGGATTTCCGATGGACTGTAATGGGCATCGTCAGGCGCCGGGGCTTCGCAGGATCTCGAAACGCCTGGGGCCCGGGTCCCCGTTTCCGGAAACCTCGTGGAACCCGCATTTTGCCAGGACCTGGGCGGATGCCGGGTTCACGCGGGCCGTGTGGGCCATCACCTTTTGCACGCGCCGATCGGCGAAGGCCTTGGCCACCAGGGCCTGGGCCATCTCGGTGGCGTATCCCCGGCCCCGCCAGGCAGGCATGACCGAAAAGCCGATTTCAACCTCTCCCGCTTCATCCGGGCCGCCCACGTAACCCCCCGCGCCTATTAATTCGCCTCCACGCCGAACCGCATACCAGCCCAACCACCCAACCACGGACAGGCCGCCTTCCGTCAGGCGATCCCGGAAGAACTCCTGGGCCTCGCGATCGTATTCACCCGGCGGCCACCCGGGCTCCACCTGGGCATGCAACAAGGCCGCAAGCCTTTCCGGAGCTTCCAGTTCGGCGCAGACATGCTCGAGGGTGGCCGCGGTCAATTCCAGGCGAGGCGTTGCCAGCGTAAGCGGGTTGGTCTCGTGCATCAGGCCACACCTCTTGGCCGATAGGGATCCAGCGGGATATCCAGCGGCTTGATTCTTTCCCTTGTCCCGCATTCACGGGGCCGAATCGGACTTGATCAGCCGGTACACCAGGAGATTGGTGAGGGCCAGGACCCCCGCCAGGTCGAGATGGAAATGGGCCCGGTGGTCGATGCCGATGACCGCCCGGGCGGGAAACTCCTGATCCCCCCGCCACAGGAGGATGTAAAGCGGCACCCGCGGCAACCCCGGCACCTGCATGGCCACGTCCGCGCCCTCCATGGCGCGGCCGCCAAGCTGGAGGGCCCGGTCCACCAGTGCTTCCGGGTCGGCTTGGAAGGCCTTGGCCAGCGGCCCCGTGGCGATGGCATGGGCGCCCGTGAAGAACATGCGGCCACCCGGCAATTCCTGGGGCACCACCATCCGGCCGCCCGGAGGAACCCCCTGGGAGGCGGCCAGCGTGGTCAGGAGCACCACCCCCGCCTGGTAGCTGACCGGCTTGGCCGGCGCGTCGTTTCGCGTGATGTGCTGGCGGCTGGGNNCGAGTCGACCCCCACCAAGGGGATCTTGAAAACGCCCCCGTCCCACACCGCGCCTACCGCCTCCGCCGCAGCCTGCGGAGCGCGCTTGAGAACGTCGCTCCACAACGCCGCCGGAATCTGATCGGCCCATCGGAACAAGTCTTGTGGGGATGGTTTCATCAATGCCACCTCCCAGATGATTTTTTCTTCTGAATATTTGCTCGTCTTCCGTTCTTCAACGTGCTCGATCGTGAAGGCCTTTTCAAAATAAGACATGATGGTCGGTCTATCGAAAAATCGCTTGTATCGCCCGTCCACCAGAAAGAAATTCGGTTCGATCTCCGTTCCTTCGCCAAAACCATGATTGACATCCTGAACCGCGTTTAAACGCACCAGGAACCTTCCGCGAGCTTTTAAAATCCGGCCGATGTCCTTGATGATGCGCTTGGTGACGGCCTCCGAAAAATAATGCAGCGAGAGGTCGCTGATCACCACATCGAATTGTGCATCACGATAGGGCAACGTTTCCCGTATATCCACCCGGGTGGTCGCCACGCGAAACTTGGATTTCACCACGTCAAGGGCTTCTTCGGAATAATCGCAGGCATGTATTTTGGCCTTTTTAGACATCAGAAAAGGAATATTGCTCCCGCTCCCACACCCCAAATCGAGCACCGTCATCCCCTCGTTCTTGTCTAATAACCGACCATGGCGTTCAAGCCAATTATCCTGGGTGGGAGTGGGGTTATTGCGGTAATATTGGTTCCAATAGTTTTGTTGAGTATCCATTTTTCCTTCAATGATGAGCTCGAAAAAAGGCCACTTTCAGACGGTTTCGGAAAAAGTTCG
>DJGG01000260.1:268-4843 GCA_002432195.1 Desulfobacteraceae bacterium UBA5852 | reverse complement strand
GATCAAGGCATGCAAATCCCGAGGAGTGAGGCGTACTTACCGTACGCCGCCGCGACGAGGGATGCCGCATAACGCCGATATCGGACTTTTTTCGGGACCGTCACAGCTTGGGCGCAAGCGTCTCGTATGCCATGGCCGAGGTGATCACCGGCACCACCTCGAAGTCCACCAGGTCCTTCCAGCGCTCCATCCACTGCTCCAGCAGTTCGGGCGCCTCGCACTCCATCACCTGATAGCAGCGGGAAAGGTCCGGTGTGACCCAGCTTGAAATGTATTTCAGCCCATCGGGGGCTTGCCGCCCCTGGTCGCGGAAACGCCGATACACCGGAAGGGGATCGCCGTTTTTGAATTTCTCGATGATCATGAAGAGCATCCGGTGCCTCCCATATCTCCACCTTTTCGTCACTGGAAATCCAGCGAGTTTTTTTAGGTGCGCCGGGGGTGCCGTCCTGAACTCGGTGCTGATAGCCGTCAAATGACCGGACCAAGCTCCAGGATGGTGTCCTTCAAGTCGCCAGCGCCGAGCCAGGCCAGGGCTTCGTCCAGGTCTCGCATGGCCTTAAGCTGGATGGGGCCGGAAATGAAATAGGTGGCGAACATGTTGGCGATGTCGAAGCCCAGCGGCTGGCTTGAGAAGATGACGGCCTTGGAGGGGCGCTGGGAGGCCGTGGTGACACTCCGGATATCGGATATGGCCTGGATGCTTCCGGGGTCCATATCCATCCGTTCGATGGCGCTGTAATCCGAAAACCGGTGGATGCGGCCACCGGTAACCCCCGGGTGGTGGTCCATGAAGTGGTAAAACTGGTTCAGCTTCCCGAATTCCAGGCTGCGACCGGGATTGAAATAGAGGATGCGGTTGTCGAGGATCTTGAGGATCATGGCGCCACTTCCCTCCCGCCCACCTTCTTGGTCAATCGCCAAGGTTTGAGCCCGTTCTGCCCCCCACAGACTGGTCAACCCCCAGTCACGATCTCGTATACGGGCTTCAAGCTCTTGAAGCACCTGACAATTAGATCGAGTGCCTTCGTCGTTTTGAGATCTTTGCTCTTGGCGAAGGGCATATCATACCCGATCTCCAGCTGGAAGTTGTACCTGTTCTTAGATGCGGCGATTTCCTTTAATAAATTCCACCAGATCTTATTTTCTTTGGAGCCATCCACTCCCAGAAGCATTGCTATATTCAACTCCGCAGCCGCATCACTAATGCCAACCGTTTGTCCGATGTAATGTCGTTGCCGGAAAGACAGGAACGTGGTAGCTCCATCTGGCGCCTGACCATATATTTCCTCAAGCGCTTTCTTCACCCTTTTAAGTTCGCTTTCAGATTCCAAAGTATCACTAAGCCGTTTCCACTCCTTTTTACACCCGTTCCCTAACACCATAAAGCAACTGATACTTTCAGGGCGAACAGAGAAAGTGAAGTGGACCCCATCTTGAACTTTCGCCTCTGGGAACCAAGCTTCCCATGGATGACCACTTGTTACCATCTTGGGGCGAGTGCGAATGCACTTTGGGTAGATTGTTTGAATCTCGGGCGTGATGTTCTTGGATACACGCTTGACGTAATGAGTTGCGAGATCCTTGTTGAATCCCTCTCGGAAATGGAATCCGGTGAATGGTGTCATCTCGAAGTGCCTCTCCATGAGCGACATGAATTGTTCATAGACGAACGCGCCGACAGGGTTTTTTTTCTTGTCTGGACCCATCTCGATCATCATCTTGATCAAGTCAATCCAAGAAATGAACCGCAGGTTCCTATGGTTTAATTCCAATTTCCGTATGATCTGAGGCTTATCCTCATCGGGGGTAAGCACAAGAAGGAACGAATGGTCATATTCGGCAAGCTGACTCAAATGCCCTATCAATTGCTCCCCTCGAAGCGCCCCCTGCTCGATCTTGGTTTCGATTCCGACACAGAAGCCGCAATCCTCAGTATAGATGTATGCGTCAGGCACCGATGATTTGTCAGCGTGTTTCCTTGGGGCAATTTGGGAAAGCAGGTTCACTTGTTTTCCGGTTAGCTTGATGCCGTTCCGCCGCAGAACATTGTCCATCAGGATCCGATTGTGGTTGAATACCAACAGGAGGGAGTTGGTCAGATGGTTCTCGGTCTGAGTATACTGGTCAAAGATGTTTCGGAGGCGTTTTTCTATGTTCAAAGGATTACCTCTCAAACTCCTCGAAAAACTTATGATCAAGCTCGTACGCCTTCACCGGCTTCAGCCCAATCCCATACTCCTCAAACACAGCGACAAGTTTTTCTCCGTCCACAAGCTCAATAGGCGCAGCGCCATCCCTCAAAGCTTCTTGCTTGGCATCTCGGGTAAACGTGCCAGTGGTCATAATGATCCCTTTGTCGGCTCGACCCGCCATGGCACCGCGAAAGTCCCTGACTACAGACGCCCCAACTGATCCCTGGTATCGTTTGCACTGGAAAAGCACCTTGAAGCTCACGAACGGGTTTACCTGTAGGACGCCTATTCCATCGATGCCACCGTCCCCTGTCCGACCTGTGACGGTCACTTGTTCGAACTCCGACTCTCGGAGGAGCCTCTGGCAGATTCGTTCAAATCCATCTGGAGGAAGCCTCATCAGCTTCGTTAGAAGGGCAGCCTTGTAGTCCCGCTGCTCCACACTTTCCTCGACCAGTGCATCCGCATCCTCATCAGGTTCCGTTGCTTCCTGCGGAATCTGCTGCGCTTGCTGGCGTTGATCTCGGTACTCCTTCTCCATCTGCTTACGCTGATCGTACAGTGCTAAGAGATCCCTCTCGGACAAAGTGGCATTAAGTCCCTTCTCCGTGAGGGACCATACCCCTCTCTTGGAGGAATCCACATAGCCCGTTTTGACCAAGAAGAACCTTGCCCATTGGATTTGGTTTCGAACCCGAGATTGACCGGAAGGGATGGTTTCGTTCAGAACGTGGTCTGGGATGTCGAGCTTCTCAACCACAAAGTCCACGACTTCACCGGCTTTTCCAGAGCCTCCGAGGTCCTTCAGGACTTCAAGAACAGGGATGATGTAACGGAAGTGCTGGGGGACACGTAAGTCTTGCATGGCGCCTCCTAATCAGAACACGCTGGGGCGCCTGGGGCATGCCTCCCAGCTCCTCCCCGATCTGCCGGACAAAGTCCTCTTGGCTCACGGCGACACTCTCACACCACCAAGCTTCCCGCCCTTTCACCTGCTCCGCCAACGCTCGCGGTCCCGGGCGAACTTCAGCAGAAACTTTCGTTTGTGGCTGCGGTGGGTCAGGTGCCAAACCTGCCCGGGAATGAAATGCCGATGCGCGCGGTCCATCTACAGAATTCCTATAACGGCGTTTTCGAGGCCAAAATGGGGATTATAGGGCCAATTTTGGGCTGTTTTTACCGCCTATCTGTCAACAAATCAAAGCGTTGCCTTGGTCCGACCAGGGCGCCAATACGTGGGCCAGCGCCTGATCCGGCACCCGGCGGCCAAAGCGGGCGCCTTCACGGGTTCGCCGGCGGCGGGGCGCCTGCTCTTCGATCTGGCCAGCCGCCGCCCCGAGCCGATCCCCTTTTTTGCCGAGATGGGCTCCTTGAACCCCGTGCTCCTGCTGCCCCAGGCCCTCGCGCGCCGGGGCCGGGAGATCGCCCGGGATTTTGCCGCATCCGTCACCCTCGGGTGCGGGCAGTTCTGCACCAAGCCCGGCCTGCTGATCGCGCGCCGGGGGAAAGCCCTGGAGGCCTTCACCCGGGAGCTGGCCGCCGCCCTGGCGGGGATCCTCCCGGTCTCCATGCTCAATCCCCGGATCCACTCCGCCTTCGAGGCCGGCCGGCGGCAGGCGCTGGCCCAAAAGGGCGTCGGCCGCGAAGCGGTTTCCGCTGCCGACGCCGATCCCGGCGCCCACCAGGGGCAGCCGACGCTGGCCACGGTGGCCGCGGCGGAGTTCATTGCCAACCCCATCCTGCACGAGGAAGTCTTCGGCCCCTACACCCTGCTGGTGCGCTGCGAGGACGACGGGGAGGTGGCCGCAGTCATCCAGACCCTGGGGGGGCAGTTGACGGCCACGGTGATCGCGGAAGAGGACGAATGGGACGCCTGCCGCCCCCTCATGGGGCTTTTGGCGGAGAAGGCGGGCCGGCTGGTATGCAACGGGGTCCCCACGGGGGTGGAGGTCTGCGCCGCCATGCAGCACGGGGGGCCTTACCCGGCGGCCAGCGACGCCCGCTTCACCTCGGTGGGCACGGCGGCCATCAAGCGCTTCGTGCGTCCGGTCTGCTTTCAAAACTGGCCGCCGGCCCTGCTGCCGGAGGCCCTGCAGGACGACAACCCCCTGGGGATCTGGCGCCTGGTGGACAACCAGTGGAGCCGGGAGGCGATCCATAGAACTTAGCCAGGAAGCGGGTCTGCGCGCGCGAAAGGGGCTGTCGCCAACGGGTGGCAGCCCCTTTTGGCATTTAAATGGACCAAGGGCAGCATCAATCATTCATTAGGTGCAGAGAACTCGTTCCAGGGCTTCGAGGTTGCGGAAGATCGTGTAACCCGCCTCGTCCAGGGGGTAATCCCAGGTACCGCTCTGGTGAACGATCCTGCCGCCGAATCCCG
>DJGG01000260.1:0-210 GCA_002432195.1 Desulfobacteraceae bacterium UBA5852 | reverse complement strand
GGTCGCTCGCGGGGGAAACGGCACCCAGATCGTAGTGCCGGCAACTCTTGGCCCGAGCAACCTGGGTGCGCCTCTCGGGAGAGGAGGCCGGGGGACAAGAAACGCATTATTGCATGCCCGTAGCAATTTAGACGCGTCTCCATCTCGGCCTTTGCTGTCGTACCTGGGTCTCAGCGGGCAAACAGCATAAACTCAACTTTCGGGATCGGT
>DJGG01000257.1 GCA_002432195.1 Desulfobacteraceae bacterium UBA5852 | reverse complement strand
CGGAGGCCTCCGCGGCCCGCGCGCGATCGGCCTCGACCCGGGCCCGCATGTCGGCGAAGGCCCCGGCCACGGCCCCGGTGATGCTGGCGGCGATGGAGGTGTCGTAATCGTAGACCGTCAGGGCGCTGTCTTCGGCGGCCTTGCGGTTGGCGCTGGTGGCCTCGCTGTCCTCGATGAGGAAATCCACGGGGGCCTTGATGTCGCGTTCCACGACGTCACCGAGCTGGTAGGCGTGCTCGCCGACCATCAGGCCGGGGTAAAGAATGGCGGCGAACACCAGGGTGATGATCGCCAAGATGGTCCAGCGCACGTGGCGGCGTTCCGCCAGGCAGCGCCACAAGGGTTCTTTGGTGCGGTCGTATAGCATGGGATATCGGCATTTCCGGCGGACACGCGGTCTCGCGCCGTCCCGCCGGGGGCGGGCGTGGGCGATCGGGTCACGCGTCACGCGCGCTTGCGCAGCTCCTGATCTTCGTAGGCCCTGATGATTTCCTGGACAAGGCGATGGCGAACCACATCGGCCTTGGTGAAAAAGACGAATTGGATCCCCTGGATGCCCTGGAGGATGTTCGACGCCTCGATCAATCCCGAGAGCTTGGCCGCCGGCAGGTCGATCTGGGTGATATCGCCGGTGATCACGGCCTTGGAGTTGAAGCCGATGCGCGTCAGGAACATTTTCATCTGTTCGCTGGTGGTGTTCTGGGCTTCGTCCAGAATGACGAAGGAGTCGTTGAGGGTGCGACCGCGCATGAAGGCGATGGGGGCTACCTCGATGACGCCGCGCTGCATGAGGTCGGAGACCTTTTCGAAGCGCATCATGTCGTGCAGGGCGTCGTAGAGCGGCCGCAGGTAAGGATCCACCTTGTCCGCCAGATCGCCGGGCAGAAAGCCCAGAGCCTCACCGGCCTCCACCGCCGGACGGGTGAGGATGATGCGGTTGACGATCCCCTTGGTAAGGGCGGCGATGGCCATGGCCATGGCCAGGTAGGTCTTGCCGGTGCCCGCCGGGCCGATGCCGAAGACGATGTCGTGCTGCCGCATGGCATCGATGTAGTCCTTCTGGGAGCGGCTTTTGGGGGTGATGGCGCGCTTCTTGGCGGTGATGTAGACCGTGTCCATGAAGATGTCCTTCAATCGGACCCGGTCGTCGGAGCTCAGCAGCCGGATGGCGTAGTCGATGTCGTTGGGGTAGACGGGGAAGCCGCTCTGGATCAGCTCGTAGAGCTGGCGCAGGAGGTTGGCGGCCAGGGCGGCGACGATGGGGTCGCCGGTCACCAGCACGTCGCTGCCCCGGGCGCTGATGCGCAGTTCCAGCGCGTCGGCCACCCGCTGCAGGTGATGGTTGCGTTCGCCGAAGAGCTGCCGCGCCAGGTCGTTGTCCGGGAACGACAGCCGCAGGGGCTGATCCGAATGGGTATCTGCCATATAACCGATTTGCGGGTTGGGGCGGGGGCCGAGGGTCGCTCCGGGGGGGACATCCGGCCCGGGACGGACCCGGCGGCCGGGTGCGCCCACCTCCCGGCCTGAAAGCCGGGCGAGATAAGCGGCACATATACCACAGGCCGTGTTTGATACGCAAACCCCAAACGCAAGGCCTTGAATTGCACTCAAAATGTCCCTTGACGCCCTCCGGCGGCGATGCTAAGGGACCCCCACGAATCCGGGGGCCGGCCCCGACCGACGCGTGCCGCCCCCCTTTCTCCCAGGCCTCCAACAGCCCCACGGACGGGGATTCGAATAAGCGGCTCCAGGCCGCGGGACGAGGCATGCCGGACCAGGAGGCCCGGAGCTTCGCACCGGATTCCAGCCTGGCGTGCCGTTTCCGCCCCCCGGCCGGGAGCGTCAGGCATTCCAGCCATGAACGTCCTCGATGTCGTCATCGGCGTCCTCCTGATCTACACCCTGATCCGGGGCATCTTCCGCGGCCTGGTGGAGGAGGTTTCCTCCATCATCGGCGTGATTGGGGGCTTCTATGCCGCCTATTTCTATTACCCCGTCGCCGCCCGTTGGCTCGGCCGCTGGATCAGCAACCCGGTCTACGGCCAGATAGTCGGCTTCCTGGTGATCTTCGCCGCCGTCATCATCCTGGTGGGTGTCATGGGAGTGGTCATGAAGTACCTCCTGAACATCGCCGCCCTGGGATGGTTGGACCGCATCGGCGGTGCGCTCTTCGGCTCCCTGAAGGGTGTCCTGATCGTCGCGGTGCTGCTTTTCGCCCTCACGGCCTTTTTGCCCAAGGGGGCACCCCTCGTCGAGGAGTCCCACCTGGCGCCCCATGTCACCCGGGCTTCGGAAATCCTGGCCCACGTGGTCTCCAAGGAGACCCGGCAGCAGTACCTGGTCAAGCTGGATGCCCTGAAATCCTCCTGGAACAAACGCAAGTGAGCGCGCCCACCCCCCCGGCGGAGCTCTCCGGCCTGCGGGAGCTGATCCGCACCCTGAGGGGCGAGGGCGGATGTCCCTGGGATCGCCGCCAAACGCCCGCCACCCTGTCGGTCTACCTCATCGAGGAGATGTACGAGCTGGTCGAGGCGATCCAGGCCGGAGACGCCCAGGCCGTCTGCGAGGAGCTGGGGGACGTGCTCTTTCAGGTCCTCTTCCTGGCCGAGCTCTATGGCGAACAGGGCGCCTTCGACCTCCAGGAGGTGGTGCGCCGCAACCTGGCCAAGATGGTCCGCCGGCACCCTCACGTTTTCGGGGAGACGGCGGTGCGGGATGTCGAGGAGGTGCGGCGCAACTGGCAGGCCATCAAGCAGCGGGAAAAGCGGGACCAGCCGGCGCAATCGGTGCTGGATTCGGTGCCCCGGAAACTGCCGGCCCTGATGAAGGCCTACCGCATATCGGAGCGGGCCGCGGGCGCCGGTTTCGACTGGGACAACCTGGCCGAGGTCATGGCCAAGGTGGACGAGGAGTGGGGGGAGTTCAAGGCCGCCGTGCAGGCCCACGCGGCCGGCCGGGCTGACTTGCAGGCCGTAGCCCTGGAGTTCGGCGATATCCTGTTCACGTTAACCAACGTGGCGCGGTTTGCCCGCATCCACCCCGAGACAGCCCTGGGCGCCGCCGTGGACAAGTTTGAGCGGCGCTTCCGCATCCTGGAACGGTTGTTGGCCGAATCCGGCCGGGAGCTGGCCACGGCGGGCCGCGACGTGCTGGAGCGGAGCTGGGACGAGGCCAAGCAGCAGACCCCCTGACAGCCCGTGGGGAAACGGCGTCTCGCGCCGCCGGCCGGCGTTGCGGCCCGCGCGAAAATGCTCACAACCCATGAGGTTGCTGCGCTTTTCGCTTCGCGCCCCGCGGCTGGCGCACTTCAAGGGACGTCCTGCCCGGTATCCTCCTCCCCCGCGAGGTCATGGAAACGCTGGACCAGGTGGCGCGAATCCTCGATTTCCAACCGCCGGGTGAGGCACTCTCCCGAGGGGCGCTGCAGCCGGTAGGTGAATTCACCCCGGGAGGCGGTTTCACCCCTGCCGGGCGCGGGGGGGGCGCCGGACCCGGCTTCCGGGTTCAGGCGACCCATGCGGTCCACGATGGTGGTGAGCAACTGGCGGATCACGGCCAGTTGGCCGGAGCGGCGACGGCCGCGCTCGGGGGAGCCTTGCCCTGGAGCACCCACCCGGCGGCGCAGCTGTTGGGTGAAATCCTTCAGCACGTTGTGCATCTGGTAGTCGGCGATTTTCATGGACCTCCCGGCGGCAGGTCTCCCGGACCGCGGAGGTCCGAGGTCCGGGTGTAGGCGGTGCTGAATTGGCGGATGAACGTTCGGTGGCTCTCGAAGGCAATTTCCGGCAGCCCCTCGACGGTGAACCATCCAACCTCCAGGGCGTCGCTGCCGGGGGCCGCCTCGCCCCCCTGGGGAAGGACCAGGTAGCCGGCCAGCAGCACGCTGCGGTAGATCCGGCTGGGGGTGGCGCGCAGGCCCAGCAGGCGCACGATGCGCCCGGTCACGCCGGTTTCCTCCCGCAATTCCCGCAGGGCGGCCTCCTCCGGGGATTCGTCCAACTCCATGAAGCCCCCGGGAAGGCACCAGAAGCCCACCTTGGGGGGCACTCCCCGCCGCACGAGCAGGATTCGGTCCCCATGGTCGGCCACCACGGCGCACACGGCCGGCACCGGGTTGTCGTAGAGCACTTCGTGGCAGGTGTCGCAACACTTGCGCAGGGACCGCTCCACCACGCGTTCCGCCAGAACGGACCCGCAGTAAGGGCAATGGCTTTTTTCCCGCATGCTCAATCGTCGAAATTGCCTTGGGGGCCCTTTTCTCCGCAGCGCCCGGCCGCCCGGGCCGCGATGCGTTCCGGGGTCCATTGGGCGGGATCTTCGGTGCGCCGGGCTTTGGGCCCCGGGTCGTATCCGCCGGCCTCCAGGATGGCCTGCAGGCACAGCGGGGCGGTGTCCCGGGCGTTGAAAACGTCCACCATCATGGCATGGGCGAAATCCCGCACGTGCGCCGTCATGCGCTCCCGGATGGGCTGGGGTTGGGCCAGCAGTCGGTTTTCGAAGGGCAGGTTGAGCTTTTTGTAATCACCGGCTTTCCACCCCTGCTGCCGGGCATAGGCCACCATCTGCTCCCACATCGGTTCCTCGACCCCCTGGCCGGCCATCTTGATCAGATCGCCCGCCTCGTCCCGGAGGGCATTGCCGTAATCGTTGACCTTCAGGCCCCAGGAGATCATCTGCAGGGCCGTGGCCACATTGGCCTTGGTGGTGCGGGTGCGCTGGGCGATCTCCCGCAGGCGCTCGGAGCTGTTGCCGGAGGTGCCGTGCTGGGCGCCGGAGACCCCGTACGGGGCGATCACGTCGTGCACCCGGCGGGTGAGCTCCACCTGGATCCCCTGGCCGCTGGCTTCCAGGCCATGGGTGGTGCCGTTGTTCAAGGCGATCCAGTCCGGGAATATGCCGTGGGCGTTCAAACCCTGAATCAGGAACAGGGCTTCCTCGGGGCTGGAGAGGCCCTGCTCCCCCTTGATCTCCCCCACCTCGGTTTCCAGTCCCGCCCAGGCCGGCACGCAGTCGGCCAGCGCCAGGTTGGCCAGGAGGTTCTGGTCGTCGGGCATGTGGGAGGCGTCGATGGCGATGGAGGTCAGACCGGCTTCGAAGAGGCTGGGAATCTCCCGCCTGGCGGGGTCGATGTCGGCGGGCGTCTTGATGCCGTAATGGTCGGCGTGGATCGCCACGGGTATCGTGATGCCCAGTTCATTGCAGAAGGCGTTGACCTGGCGGGCGATGTTCCAATAGTTCACTGCACAGTACGCCTTGGTGCCCCCCTCGGAGCGCGCGATCTCCACGATCAGGCAGGCGTTGGCGGCCTGGGCGGCGAGCAGCGCCCCCCGGATCACGAAGGCGCTGCGGCCGTTGGCCGCCATGGCGATGGCCCGGCCCTTGGCCAACATGGCCCGGTCGATGAAGCGGCCGCTGACGATCAAGGCCCGCGACTCCGGAAAGAGCCGGGCGATGTTGGGCGGGCGGCCGATTCGCAGGGCCTCCCGGTACTCCTTGGACTCCGGTGTCAGCGCTGGGGTCATGGCGGGCTCCTTTGGTTTGGGGATACGTTCCGGCAACGGGGCTGGGCGGCGCGTCGCCGCTGGGTAGATATAATGAAGATCGCCCCGGAGATCAACCGCAGAAAGGCTCCCGCGAGGCCATGCCGGGATGCGGGGGGCGGGCGGTTTGCAACGGGGGGCGATCGGTGTATGCTCCCGGCCGTGTCTGCGGGGCCGCCGCGATTCCGGCGGGCAAGGCGGCCCTGGCGGCCGGGCAATGCCTGCCGGTCAACGGTGGGTTCGCTGGACAGGAAGCGAGGGGGCCATGATTCTGGAGCGGGAGCGTGAAGCCGTGGCGCGTTACGGCCGTCGGCTGCTGGAGGCGGGACTCACCACCGGCGCGGGGGGGAACCTGAGCGTGGCGTGCCGGCAGGAGGATCGGGTGGCCATCAGCCCATCGGGAATGCCTTACGGGGAGATCGGCCCGGAAGATGTTCCGGTCCTGGACGGCAAGGGCCGGATCGTGGAAGGGCGCCGGCGCCCTTCCACGGAGTGGCATTTCCACCTGGCGCTCTACCGGGCGCGGCCGGAGGTGGGGGCGGTGGTCCACACCCACTCCACTTACGCCACCACGTTCGCCTGCCTGGAGCGGGAGATCCCGCCGGTGCACTACCTCATCGGCTTTGCCGGCCGGAGGGTTCCCGTGGCGCCTTACGCCACCTTCGGCACCGAGGACCTCGCCCGGTGCGTGGTGGCCGCCATGGAGCCGGAGGTCAACGCCGTGCTGCTGGCCCACCACGGGGTGGTGGCCGTGGGGGCGGATCTGGCGGCGGCCTTTACCGTGGCCGAAAGCGTCGAGTTCGTCGCCCGCATCGGCTTCCAGGCCGAGGCCATCGGGAGCCCCCGGCCCCTGCCGGCCGACGAGATGGAGCGGGTCCGCCGCAAGTTCCGCGATTACGGCCGGCCGCCGCCTGGAGGGGGGATCTAGACCGCCGAGGCGCCTCCGTCCACGAGCAGCACCTGGCCGGTGATGTAGTCGGCGCCGGCGGAGAGCAGGTACAGGGTGGGCGCCACGACGTCTGCGGGCTCGGCGATGCGCCCCAGGGGGATGGATTTCACGAGGTGCGCGTGGATTTCGGGGTTGGACCAGAAGAGCTGGCTGAAAGCGGTGCGCACCATGCCCGGGGCCACGGCATTGACCTGGATGTTGAAGGGGGCCAGTTCCTGGGCCAGCACCCGAGTGAGCATTTCGATGCCGGCCTTGGCCACCCCATAGATCCCCATGGCGGGGGCCGCCCGGTGGGCGGCCAGGGAGGAGATGCTCACGATCTTCCCCCGCCCCTGGGACCGCATGATCTGTCCGGCCTTGCGGGCGCAGAGGAAGGTGCCGTTGAGGTTGGAGTCGATGACCTTGCGCCACATGCCCGGCTCGGCGTCCACGACGCCGGTGGCGATGTTCATGCCCACGTTGTTGACCACGCCGTCCAGGCGCCCGAAGACCGCCAGGGTTTCGGCAAAGAGGCGCTCCACGTCGGCCTCCTGGGCGATGTGGGCCGCCACGCCGTGCAGGCGCTTGCCGGCGGCCAGTTCGCCGGCGGCGGCTTGCAGCCCCTCGGCCTTGCGCCCGCAGATGGCCACGCGGGCGCCCTGGGCCAGCAGTTCCCGGGCGATGGCCAGGCCGATGCCCCGGCTGCCGCCGGTGACGAGAAACACCTGGTCCTCCAGCCCAAAACGGATTCCGGCCATGGCTCCTCCTTCGCATCTAAGGGTGGGATGAGGCGGCTCGAGGCCCGTACCGGTGGCCGATGCCCGGAGCCGTCCCGGAAGTCGTGTGGCGCTTTTTGAGGACCCGACACTACCAGTGTCTTCCGCGTGCCTGCAAGAGGCTTTCGCCGGAATCGGGACACCCCCGCTGCCGACATCATCGCGATCCGTTTTGCGCGCCCGGGCGGCTGGAGACGGTACTGCCCCGGCGGCAAGCGCCCTGGCGCCGGCACACCGTGGTGGGCGGCGTCAGGCGCGGCCCCGGATCTGGATGGCGGCCGGGTAGCGCTGGGTTGTGGCATCGTCTACGCAATGATCCAACTCGTCTTCGGTGGCCGTTGCAGGGTTCTGGAGGGCCGCCAGGGGGCAGACGAACGCGTTGCCCTCCCGGTCGCTGACCCGGACATAAATGGATTCACGGTCGCTGGGGTTCATGGCTCTTAGGCCTCCTGGGGGTTGGGGCCCGGAACGGGATCCGGGGGGGCGGCCTTGCAGCAGCGCTTTGGTGCCCGGCCGCCTTACGGCATCATAGGAACCCATCGCGGGGGGATCAAGGGGACGCGCCGGAGGGGCGGCGAGAGGGGGGGGCGGCAACAAAAAGGGAGCCGCCTGGAGGCGGCTCCCCGGGAACCGATTGAAAGGGGCTGCGGGGCCACGGGCGCCCGCGGTCGAAGCTTACTCGGGATGGCACTCCACGCAGCCCACGGGGCCGGAGCGCCGCAATTCCACGGGCCCTCCTGCGAACTGGGCCTTGCGGGCCACGTCGCGGTTGGCGGCGTTGATGTCCCGGTGGCAATCGCGGCACATCTTGTGGTAGGCGTACTTGTAATAGCGGATCCCCTCGGCGGTGAACTGACCCTTCTGGACCGCGTTCTCGGGGGCCTCGGTGAGGTCGTGGCAGCCGGCGGTGCTGCAGCCGTCGACGATGGCATGGTACTGCCAGGTGTGATGGCAGGTCTGGCAGCTGTACGTCATGTGACGGGAATGGGGGAAATCCACCGCGGCGCGCGTCTGCTCCACCCCTTGCGGGGCTCCGATGCTGAACATGCCCACGGGGAAGCAGAGGGAGTCTTCGTCGTCGATCTCGTCGATCCACGGTCCGGCCGCGGTTACCCACGAGGCGCCCAGCAACAGGGCGATCGCCATTCCAATCCACACCACGTTTTTCTTGCGCATCCGTCTACCCCTTCCTTTCCCTGAGTATGCGTGACGCTTGCCGGACAGCTGGCGGCCCAATCCCCATGAGGCGTTGCCCCCCCGCGGGCGGGATGGCGGCCGGCGGGCTGTCGACGGCGGCCGCGGCCCGGGGACGCCCGGCCGGCAACAAAATATCAAGTAGAGGCGTATACCACAAAATGCGTAAAATGGTAGCGGAAAATCACGGGGCCGCGGCCCCGGCTCGCCCCGCGGGGCCTGCGCCTTGACCGCTTCGGCGGGATGGCCTACACTGTGACCAAGCGTTCGTGGAGACCCGGCCGCTATGCGGAAGCAACCCCCCAATGACGGCAACCGCCACCATTCAGCGCATCATCGAAGCGGGCTACGAAGGACGCATCCTGAAGGGGCCTTACAGCGAGGGCCTCAAGCGCCGGGTAGCGGCCCTGATTCTGGTCCACCGGGCCTTCGACCGCAGCAGCAACCCCTCCATGACCTATATCGCCGCCTGGGAAGCCCTCGACACCATCTGGTATGAGTTCGCCGGCCGGCGCTTCTGCAGGCTCTTCGGTGAGTCCCTGCCCCACCTGGCCCCCAGCGTGCGCCGGCGGATCGTCGACCAGCGGATCTACCGCCACGTTTCCCCCGCGGCGGGGATCCAGGAGGAGGTCCGCGACCAGGCGGAGTTGCGGGGCGCCCGGGGGCGACTCCGGGAACGCGGGCGCACCCGGGGGCTGATCGAGGCCGTCTACAAGGTCCGCACCGCCGCCGGCGACACCTGGCTCAAGGACCAGGCCGCCATCGAGACCCATGACGACGCGCGCGTCTGCATCGCCGTGGGCAACCTCACCGACGTCACCAAGGAGATGCGGGCCGAGGAAGAACGCCTCCAGCGCGAGCGATTGGAAGTCTCCCTGCAAATGGCCGGGGCTGTGTGCCATGAGTTGAACCAGCCCATCCAGGGAATCTCGGGGTATGCCGAAACCCTCCTGCGGGAGTTGCCGGAAGGCCACGCCGTGCGCGGGCGGGTGGCCCGCATCATGGATCTCACCGAACGCATGGCGGTGATCACGGGCAAGCTCACCAAAATCACCCGTTACGCCACCAAGGACTACCTCAAGGGCATCAAGATCATCGACTTGGACGAGGCCTCGGAATGACCCGCGGCCGCCGGCGGACGGCCGGAAGGCGGAGGATTGATGGATTCGGACGCGTGGAAGGATAGGGCCGGCCTCCCGGAAGGGGCCGGCGACGATTGGTCGCGGCGGCGCCTGTGCCCGGACGGCAATTGCATCGGGGTCATCGACCCCGACGGCCGCTGCCGGGAATGCGGCCGTGCGGCCGACGAGCCGCCGTCCGACCCATGACCCGGAACCCTGGGCTCGGCTGCCGCGCTGCGGATCGTCCGGCGCCCGGACACATGGCGCGATTCCGCCGGATGCGGGAAGTCCCGTCCATCCGATTGCACCCCTCGCTGCGGGCGGTGCTCCTGGCTCTTTGCCTGGCGCTGGCCGCTTCCCCGGCGCCGGCCGCCGAGCCTCTGGTGGTGGGGGTCTATGACAGCCAACCCCTGATGATCATCGATGCCCAGGGCCGCTCCAGCGGCTTCCTGGTGGATGTGGTCGACCACATCGCGGCCCGGGAATCCTGGGAGGTGCGTTACCGGCCGGGGACCTGGAGCCAGTGCCTGGAGTGGCTGCGGCAGGGGGAGGTGGATCTCCTGGGGGGCATTGCCTACGCGGAGCAGCGCGCCCGCTACGTTGACTTCTCCCGGGAGAGCCTGATCACCGAGTGGGGCCAGATCTACGCGGCCCCCGGCGCGCCCATCGACGGGGTGGCCGACCTGGACGGCCGCACGGTGGCGGTGCTTCTGGACGACATGCACTTCCGCAACCTGCGGGTGCTGGTACAGCAGTTCGGCATCCAGTGCCGTTTCGTCGAGGCCGAGGACTACGAAACGGTGCTCATGCTGGTGGAGGCGCACCGCTGCGACGCCGGCCTGGTGAACCAGTTCTACGGCGCCTACCAGGGACGAACCTTCCGCGTGGCCAAGACCCCCATCGTCTTCAGCCCGGTCAAAATCTTCTTCGCCGCCCCCAAGGGGCTCCACCCGCAGCGGCTGGAGACGCTCGACCGGCGGCTCCTCGACCTCAAGCAGGACCCCGGGTCGGTCTATTTCCAGGCCATGGACCGCTGGTTTGGCGGGTTGCCGGGGAAACGCACGCCGGGCTGGGTCCCCCTGGCGGCCTCCCTCGCCGCGGGGCTGGTGGCGGTGGTGGGGCTGATCAATCTCCTGCTGCAGCGCACGGTGCGGCGCAAGACACGGGAGCTGTCCGCAAAGAACCGGGACCTGCTGACGGAGATCCTCCACCGCCGCCAGGCCGAGGAGACCCTCCACCGGCAGCACGAGTACCACGTGGCCCTCCACGAAACCGCCCTGGGGTTGATCCGGCGCCTCAACCTGGACGACCTGCTCCAGGCCATCGTGCGCCGGGCAGGGGTTCTCCTCGAAGCCCGGGAAGGGTTTGTCTACCTCTATGACGCCGGCGAGAACCGCCTGGTGCTCAAAGCCGGGCTGGGAGGTTACGCCGGGGCCCTGGGCCATCGCCTCGCCCCCGGGGAAGGGCTGGTGGGGCTCACCTGGCAGGAAGGCGCTCCCCAGGCCGTGGAGGACTACTCTGCCTGGCCCGGCCGGCGATCCCAGCCGCTTTCCGATGCCCTTCACCGCGTGGTGGCCGTGCCCATGACCACCGGGACCCGTGCCAGCGGCGTCATCGGTTTTGCCCGGGCCCGGCCGGGGCGCCCCTTCGACGCCGAGGAGCAGCGCGTCCTGGGGCAGTTCGCGGAACTCGCGGCCATCGCCATCGACAACGCCACCCTGTACACGCAGCTGCAGCAGGAGCTTGGCGAACGGCAGCGGATGGAAATGGAGCGCCGGGCCATGGAAGACCAGTTGCTCCAGGCCCAGAAGATGGAGG
>DJGG01000101.1:26906-27080 GCA_002432195.1 Desulfobacteraceae bacterium UBA5852 | reverse complement strand
GACGGCCGCCGGCGGGGCATCCCTGCCGGCGGCCGTCTACGTTCCCGATGCCTCAATGGGTGGCGGGCGGACAGAGCCGATGGCGCTCCCGATGTCGATTTCCCGCGCATTCAAGAGAGAGAAACCACCCGCAGGGGGCGATATCTTCCGGTTCCGGCGGGGATGCCCCGCCGG
>DJGG01000101.1:4900-26871 GCA_002432195.1 Desulfobacteraceae bacterium UBA5852 | reverse complement strand
CCCTGCCGGCCGCGGAAGCTGTTTGAGGACCTTAGCGCCCGTCAGGCCGGACGGGGTTGCCGCCCCGGTGCCTTTCCCCGAAAGCGTCCATCGAAGCTGAAACGTCGCCCAGCCCCAACCGCCTGGCCGGCCCTACGGGCGCTTGGGTCGAGTTCTTCCGGTTCCGGCGGGGATGCCCCGCCGGCCGCCGACCCCTTCCGCCCCTTCAGAGGATCACAATCTTCTTCACTGCCCGGACCACCTCCTCGGGCTCGTCGATCACCTGGAGGATGTTGAGATCCTCCGGGGAAATCAATTTTTCCGCCAGCAGCCGCGCCCGGATCCAGTCCAGCAACCCGCCCCAGTAGTCCGCCCCCATCAGAATCACCGGCAGCGGCTTGATGCGGTGGGTCTGGATGAGGGTCACGGCCTCGAAAAGCTCGTCCAGGGTCCCGAAGCCCCCGGGCATGATGACATAGGCCATGGCGTACTTGACGAACATCACCTTGCGAATGAAAAAATAATGAAAATTCATCTGCACCGTGGCGAAAGGGTTGGGCTTCTGCTCAAAGGGCAGGCTGATGTTGAGCCCCACGGAAACGCCTCCCGCTTCGGCCGCCCCCTTGTTGGCGGCTTCCATGATGCCCCCGCCGCCGCCGGTGATCACGGCGAACCTTTCCCGGGCAAACAGGGCCGCGGTCCGCTCCGCCAAGCGGTAGGACGGGTGGTCGGGCTTGACCCGTGCCGAGCCGAAGATGCTCACCGCGGGTCCCAGGTCGTGGAGCGCCTCCACGCCTTCCACGAACTCCCCCAGGATCCTGAACAGACGCCAGGATTCCCCTACCTTGAAATCGTCGATGAGGAACTGCCGCTCCATCCGCCATCCTTTCGTCGTCGGTGCGCTCCCCCCACCGGAGGGGCATGCGCCGGGTTCAGCCGCACGCGGAGCTGCGCCGGCCTCCGGTGGGAGACCCGCGCGGAGGTTGCCAAAAGCTCAAAGATCCATTATATAGTGACCCTTTTTTGGATATCTTGATCCGACCATACCCATTTGGGGATACGTGAACCACCGGAATGAATCGACCTGACGCTTCACTGGCCCGCACCGTGGTCATTGTGAATCAACTCGGGCTCCATGCGCGATCGGCGGCCAAAATAGCCGAACTGGCCCAGAATGCAAAGCACAATGTCTGGATTGGGAACGCGGCGGAATCCGTGGACGCCGCCAGTATCATCGACATCCTGACCCTGGGCTGCGCCAAAGGCGCCCGTGTCACCATCCGCATCGAGCACCCTGACGATCTGGACCTTCTCGAGCAGATCGTCGCGCTGGTCCGTTCCGGTTTCGGAGAATAGGCGGTCATGCTGGAGTCCGAAAACAAGGAGCGGATCCTCCGCGGCATCGCGGCGTCCCCCGGCATCTGCATCGGCAAGGCCTACCTGGTGGACCGGGAGGGCGTGGAGGTCATTCCCAAGTACTTCGTCCACGCATCCCACATCCCCCAGGAGATCAAGCGCTTCCAGGCCGCCGTCAAGCTCGCCCAGGACGAGCTGCGCCAAATCATCGAAGAGACCCCCGAGGACCTCAAGATCCACACCGGCATCCTGGAGACCCACCTGCTGCTGTTCCAGGACAAGATGCTCTACGGTCGGACCATCGAGGACATCCAGCAGGAGGGGGTCAATGCCGAGTGGGCCCTCAAGAAGGTGGTCAGCGAGGTCAAGGCCACGTTCCAGGGCATGGCCGACGAGTACCTCAAGGAGCGTGTGGCCGACATCGTCCACGTCTCCGACCGCATCTTGCACCACCTCACGGGCAACCACCACGTCAAGATCGCCGATATCGACAAACGGGTGATCCTGGTGGCCCGGGATCTCTCCCCGGCGGACACCAGCCAGATCCAGCTGGAGCACATCAAGGGCTTCCTCACCGACCTGGGCGGCCGCACCTCCCACACGGGCATCATCGCCCGCAGCCTGGGTCTGCCGGCCGTGCTGGGGCTGTCCAACGCCACCGCCCTCATCCGCACCGACGACCTGATCATCGTGGACGGCAGCGCCGGGCTGGTGATCGTCAACCCCACGGAAGAGACCCTGGTGGAATACGACGAACGCCAGGGCCGCTACGAGGCCTACCGGGCCCAACTCAGCCGGGACAGCCACCTGGAGGCCCGCACCCAGGACGACACCTTCATCCGGGTGATGGGCAACATCGAACTGCCCGAGGAAGTGGTCTCGGTGATCGACAACGGCGGCGACGGCGTCGGCCTCTACCGCACCGAGTTCCAGTACCTGAGCCGGCGGGATCTGCCCAGCGAGTTCGAGCTCTTCGACAAGTACCGCGACGTGGTGGAGGTCATGGCCGGGCGCCCGGTGGTCATCCGCACCCTGGACATCAACGGCGACAAGGCCCTGCAGGACGCCAACACCCACATCGAGGTCAACCCGGCGCTGGGGCTGCGGGCCATCCGCTACTGCCTCAAGCACCCGGAGATGTTCAAAACCCAGCTGCGGGCCATCCTGCGGGCGGCGGCCTTCGGCGACGTGCGGATCCTCTTTCCCATGATCACCGGCATGGAGGAGCTCAAGGAGGCCCGGCGCCTGTTGGCGGAGGCGGCCCTCGGCCTGCAGCGGGAGAAGGTCGCCCACAACCCCGACATCCCTGTGGGAATCATGATGGAAGTCCCCTCGGCGGTGATCATCGCCGACCAGCTGGCCGCGCGCTGCGATTTCTTCAGCATCGGCACCAACGACCTGATGCAGTACAGCCTGGCCATCGACCGGGGCAACCGCCACGTGGCCTACCTCTGGGACCCCCTCCACCCGGCCATCCTGCGCATGGTCCGGCGGGTGGCCGAGGTGGCCCGGGAGGCCGGCATCCAGGTGGCCATGTGCGGCGAGATGGCCGGGGAGCCGATCCACGTGCCCATTCTCATCGGCCTGGGGATCCCCGAGTGGAGCATGAACCCTAACGCCATCCCCGTGGTCAAGCGCATGGTGCGCTCCCTGGCGGCGGCTCCCTGCCGGGATTTCATCGGCGAGATTTCCGGCATGACCTGCGCCCGGGAGATCACCAAGCTGGCCTGGAAAACCTTCGGGCAGGCCCTTACGGGACAACCCTTCGCGGACTGACCGCCGGAGGCGCACCAGCGGCGCGGGCCGCGGGCCTCCCGGCAGGACTTTTGCCAGGCGGTTATGGCGGAAGGCGAAATTGCGGGCCGCGGAACGGCGCTGTCGCGCCGGCGTCCGCCGGAGATGGCGCCCGGAGCGCCGGCAAGCGAGGCATTGTGGGCGGAGAATCCATCAAAATCGTGGCCGACAATCGCAAGGCCCGGCACGACTACGCCATCGAAGACAAGTTCGAGGCCGGCATGGCCTTGCGGGGCACGGAAGTCAAGTCCCTACGGCTGGGGCGCTGCAATCTCAAGGACAGCTACGCCAAGATCAAGAACGGGGAGGTCTGGGTGCACAACATGCACATCGGCCCCTACGCCTTTGCCTATTACGACAACCACGAACCCCGCCGGGTGCGCAAACTCCTCATGCACGCCTATGAAATCCGCAAGCTGACCGGCAAGGTCAACGAACAGGGCTACAGCCTGATCCCGCTGCAGGTCTACTTCAAGGGGGGCAAGGCCAAGCTCCTGCTGGCCCTGGCCAAGGGCAAGAAAAAGTACGACAAGCGCGAAAGCATCAAGCGCCGCGACCAGGAGAGGGAATTGCAGCGCGCGGTGCGGGAGCACAAGTGAGGTTGGTTGGGTTGGCTGGATTGGTTGAATTGGTTGGTTGGTTGAGTTCGTTGGGTTGGTTGGTTTGGCGGGTCGACTCAGGGCTGGCGGCCGCACCTGCCGGGTTTCCCCCCTGCGGCCGCTCACCCGGGCGTGCCGCTCCCTCAATCCTTCTGCTCGTATTCCAGGGTGACCGTCACCGTACGGTTCATGGCCCGGTTTTCCGGCCGCCCGTTGCCGTATAAGGGATCGAAGGGCCCCACGCCGGTGTGGGTGACGGCTTCGGGCGTCGCCCCGGCCAGGGCCGTGGCGATCTGGCTGTAGACCGCCAGCGCCCGCCGGCGCGAAAGGTCCACGTTGTAGTCCTCGGGGCCGATATCGTCGGTATGCCCCTCGATGGCCACCGCCACCTCCGGCACCGCCTGGATGCGCCCCACGATCTGATTCACGATGGCGGCATTGCGGTCCTTGATGTCCGACCGGTCGAAGTCGAAGAGAATCAGGGCGTACTTCTCCTGCACCCGGAACCCCAGATGGCGGGCCAGACGCTGCTCGCGCTGGATGAAATCCACCTCCACCGGATCGCCCTCCACCCGCAGCGCCTGCCCCTCCCGGTCCTCCAGGTGGAGAACCACCCGCAACTGCGGGTGGGCGGCCAGGCGCATGAGGGGCAGGACCTGCCAGTCGAGCAGCAGCCGGTCATCCGGGGGCTGGCTGTCGGCGCGGGTATAAAGCGTTTCCGCGCCGCCGGAAACGGTCAGCTCCCAGCGCGCGACCCCGTGAGCGGCTTCGATCCGCGGCCGCACTTCCAGGCCCTGGGCGTCGCTGCGGGCCTCCACGTAGACGCTGCGCACCACATCCAGGATGGCCGGGTCGAGGGAATGGATCTCCACCCGCTGGTTCTCCTCGCGCCCCTCCACGCTGCGCCCCGAGCTGGGGACCTCCGGCAGGTGACGGGCCTCCACTTCCAGGCGCTCGGGGTCGATGCCCCAGATGAACTGGAGGTAGGCCTTCACGGCCTCGGCCCGCGCACGGGAGAGATCCAGGCGCCCGCGCTCCTCCCCGCTGTTGGCGTTGCAGCCCACGAGGCGCACCCCGGCCGACGGATGGTTCCGCAAGCGCCGGCCGATGATGTCGAGCACGTGGGCGTATTTCTCCAAGGTGCCGTGCAGCTGCTGCTCGTCGAAGCTGTCCGTGTCGGCCTGGCGCTCGAAGGTGGCGTAGCGTTCCGGGATGGCGCTGCTGCCGGCGGCGAAATAGACGTAGTTGAGCAGGGGGGCGCTGTCGATGGTGGTGGTCTCCTCGATGGTGAGCCGGGAGGGCGCCACGCTCAAGGTCCCGGTGGGCGGGAAGAGGAAGCGGTAGGTCACCACGTGGCGGTAGAGCATCTTGGAGGAGACGGCCTGGAAAATGGGCACCAAATCGCTGGCGCTCTCGGCTTTCCAGACCCGCCCCCCATGGTCGGCGGTGAAGGCCTGGAGTAAGGGGTCCGTGGCGCTGCCGGGCATGTAGTCCACGGCGTAGGCCTCGAAGTTCTCCAGGCCCGCGGCGGCCTGGGCCACAAGCGGCGCCTGGACGGCGCTGTTGAGGTCCTCCCCGTCGGAGAAAACCACCAGGAACTTGTGGGCCTCGGGGGGCATTTGCCCGGCCAGGGTGACCCCGGCCAGCATGCCCTCGTAGAGCACGGTCTTGTCGGTGAGCCCCCGGCTGAAGCTCTCCTCGAGAAACGCCCGCAACACCGCGCGGTCGCTGGAGGACTTGGCCCGCACGTGGAGGTCGCGGCCTCCCAGGCGCCGGGTCTGGAGATCGTCGAAGACCACCAGGGTCACGTTGTCGATGGGCCGCAACAGGCCGGTGATGGTCTCCAGGGCCTCCAGCACCGCCGCCACGGCCCCCCGGTGCTTCATGGAGGCCGAGTTGTCGATCACCATCACGATGTTGAGGCTCACCTCCTGGCTGGTGGCCAGGGGCTCCACCGACAGGATCTCCGCCCGCCGCCCCCGCAGCCGGAAGTCGAAATCCGCCGCGCTCAGGTGGCGCAGGGGATTGCCCTCCCGGTCTTCGGCGGTCACCAGCAGCCGTTGGTCGTCCAGGTGCTGGTAGTGGAAAACGGCGGCGCCGGGGGGGGCAAGCACCTCCATGTCGGCGGGTGGGTTCTGGCCGGTGGCGCAAAACGGGATGACAGCGCTCAGCATGAGCATGGCGACAATTGCCCAGGCGTGTTTCATCGCAACTCCTTCTGGCACGGCAATGCCCGGCCCCCCAGGAGGGGCAGCCGGATGAGGACCAACCCGCGCCCGGCCGAAAGGCCCGACGCGGTAGGATGCGCAACGTTGAAGCCCACCACCCCGTCCCGCGATGGTGCGGCATCCTCCCCCTCAGCAGCCTGTGGATAAACAAGTATCGGGTCGAAAGGCAAGGCGCGGCCCGATGGGAAATGCGGAGCAACCTAAAGGGTTGTGAGCATTTTCCCGAGGCCGGCAACGCAGCCTTTCGGCCTCAGGCGCAGTTTATCCACAGCCTGTTGGGGATTGATCGGAAGGCAACGCATGGCCTACAGCATCACCGACAAGTGCATCGGCTGCGGCATCTGCCGCAAGCTCTGCCCCACCGGCGCCATCACGGGAGATCCCAAAAAGCGGCACAAGGTGGCCGCGGACCTGTGCATCGACTGCGGGGCCTGCGGCCGCATCTGCCCCCAGGAATCCGTCCTCGACCAGCACCAGCGGGCCTGCCGGCGCATCCGTCGCCAGGCGCTGGCCTGGGAAAAACCCCTCTTCGACTACCCGCGGTGCATGTCCTGCGCCATCTGCCGGGACGCCTGCCCCGTGGCCTGCATCGGCACGGCCTTCAGCCCGGACACTGCGGACCGCAAGGCGTACCCCTTCCTGGAAAATCTCCCGGCCTGCCTGGCCTGCGGCCTCTGCGCCCTGGAATGCCCGGTGGGGGCCATCGTCATGAAAGCGCCGGAGGCCATGACGGAAGCCGAAAAGCGTGCCCTGAGCGCGCCGCCCCCGGGGACACAGCCGGCCTGAAGCCGCGGGTCTGCCGGACCAGAGGGTCAACGGGAGGGCAGGGCCAGGTTGGCGGCGTTGAGCGCCGCTGCGGCGGTGCGGCCGACGGCCACCTCCACCGGCACCTGCCAGGCCACCTTCTCCCCCCGGATCATGGCCGGAAAGACCACCACCAGCCAGTAGCGGCCGGGTTCCACGGCGGGAAAGCCGAAGTCCCCGCCCTGCCCGGAGAGGGTGTTGTCCACGAGATAGCCCGGTGCGGCCATCTTCTCCCGAAAGCGGAGGAACAAGGTTTTGTGGCCGCTGTTGAGGCGGGACTGGCGCTCCAGGGGTGCGAGCCCCGCAGCGAGATCCACCTGGGGAATCTCCAGGGGGGCGCTCGCCAGGTAAACCCGCAGGTACTCCCCGGGGATCTCCGTGCCGTCGGCCCCCTCGAGCCACGCCCGCCCGGCCACGGCCCCGCTCTCGGCCTCCGCCGGGGCGACGGCCAGAACCGCCACCAGGGCCAGGGTCAGTGTCCACATGTATTTTCCGGCAAACGGCATCTTCACCCCTTTCCGGCGCCGGGCCGCGCCCCCGCCCGGGTGATGCACCGCGGGACCCGGGCCGCCGCNNCGTCCACCGGGAGCGCAGATCCTCCACCCGTCGGCGGTTGACCCCCAGATCGGAATAGCCCAGCCGCGAGGCCGAGCGCACGTGGATGACCCCCCGGGCCCTGTCCAGACGGAACTCCACGTCGTCCACAAAGCGGAAGATCCGGCTCCGGAAGGTGGCGTGGAGGTAACCCGGCGCCTGCGCTTCGATTCGGCCGCCGACGTCCTCCAGGAGCCGCTTCAAGCGCTCCCAGGCGGCCTCGGGATGACCTTCGACGGCCAAGGGGGCCACGGCGAAATCCGGACGGGGATCCTCGCTGCAGACGCAGTTGGGCCGCCCCGGGCAGGGAGCCAGCGGGCCCCCGGGATCCCGCTCCGGGCCCGGGGACGTTGCCGCGCAGGCCAGCAGGATGCCCGCCGCCAGAGGCGCGACAACCCCGTGCCGGCCTTTCCAAAGGACGCTTTGCGGTGTGGACATGGAACCCTCCCTGGCCCTTCGCTCCCCGGGGAGATGGGGGGATGTGCGCCGGGCGGCCGAGGCCGTCGACCATACGGCCGTTGATGGGCGCCGCGTTGAGGCCGTGGGAGCAGCGGCGCCGTTGGGCAGGCATGGCCCCGCCTCCGGATCCCCCGCGGCCCCCGGCTTTGCGGCGGGGAGGTCAGCCCGCGCCGGTCGGAGCGCCAGGGAGTTGCCTGCCCGGAACCGCGGGGGCGTGCGGCGGCGTATTTCCGCTATCGCTCAGGGCTTTGCGCACCTCCTGGGCCAGATCGGCATAGCGCAAGGGCTTGGTCAGCACGGTCTTGACCGCCGCACAGGTGCGATCCCGCGCCATCAGGCGCTGGCTGAAGCCGGTACAGAGGATCACCGGAATGTCGGGGCGGATCCGTTCCAGCTCGGCCGCCAGCCGGTCGCCGGTCAATCCGGGCATGGTCATGTCGGAGATCACTAGGTCGAAGGCCGCGGGCGTGGCGTGAAAGCGCTCCAGCGCCTGGGCCCCGTTGGTGCAGGTCTCCACGGCGTAGCCCAGGCGGGAGAGCATCTGCCGGGCGATATCCAGAACGAAGGGTTCGTCGTCCACCAGCAGAATCCGCTCCCGCCCCCCGGGAAGTCGGGAGTCGGCCTCCACCGTCGGCGCTCCGGCTTCCTGGCGGCACGGCAGCAAGACGGCGAACGTGGTTCCCCGGCCCGGTGCGCTGGTTACCGTGACGCCGCCGCCGTACCCCTTGACCAGCCCGTGTACCACGGCCAGACCCAGCCCGGTGCCCTGGCCCTGCTCCTTGGTGGTGAAATACGGCTCGAAGATATGCTTCAGAAAGTGCGCCGGCATGCCGCACCCGTTGTCGCTGACCCGCAGGCGGAGATAGTCGCCGGGCGGCAGCTCCGGGTACCGCTGCCGGTCATCCGCGCCCAGGGCCACCTGGTCGAGGTCCACCTGCAGCACACCGCCCGCCTCCTCCATGGCGTAAGCGGCGTTGGCGCACAGGTTCATGAGGATCTGGTGGATGTGGGTCGGGTCGGCCAAGACATGGCCCAGGTCGGCTGCGATTTCCTGACGGATCTCGATGGTGGAGGGCAGGGAGGAGCGCATCAGCTGCAGGGCCTCGACCACCACCGGGCCCAATTCCAGGGGCTTGGGCTCCCGCTGGTCCTGGCGGCTGAAGGTCAGGATCTGCCGCACCAGGTCCCGGGCCCGCTGCCCGCCGTGCAGGATGGCCTCCAGCATGCCGCGCTGGGGATTCTCCGGAGCGGCGTCCGCCAGGGCCAGTTCGGCATAGCCCATGATGCCGGCCAGGATATTGTTGAAATCGTGGGCGATACCGCCGGCCAGGGTCCCAATGGATTCCATTTTCTGGGCCTGCTCCAGGGCGGCCGACAGCCGCTGGGCCTCCTCCTCGGCCTGCCTGCGGGCGCTGACGTCCAGGAACATGGCCCGGGTGCCGATCACGCGTCCGGTCTCGTCCCGCTCGGCCAGGGAGCGCAGCAGGGTGTGCAGCACCTGCCCCCCGCGGGTCACCAGGTGGCGTTCCTCGTCCAGGTAATGACCCTCCAGGGCCCTCCGGTAGCCCCCTCCCGCGAGGAGGTCCCAGCGGGATTGCTCCGTGTAGAACCGGCCCAGTTCCTGGCCCACCACTTCGTGGAGCGCATAGCCCAGTTTCTTGAGGAACAGATCGTTGGCATCGATGATGATCGGCATCCCCTCGCGGACCCGGGTGATGACATACATGACCGGGGCCTCGTTGAACATGTCGCGATAGCGCCGTTCGCTGGTGGCCAGGGCATCTTCGGCCAGCTTGCGGGCCGTGATGTCCAGATGGATGCCGATGAGCGCCTGGGGCTTGCCATGGGCATCGCTGGCGCTCACCCGGCCGGTGCTCAGGAGCCAGCGCCATTCCCCGTTTTGGGTGCGCATGCGGAACTCGGCGGAGAAGTCCTTCTGCGGATCGGCCTGGAATTCCCGGTAGACCTCCAGGGTCCGGCGCCCATCCTCCGGGTGCACCAGGTCGAACCAGGCCCTGGTGGAATGGGGGAAGGCATCCGGTTCATACCCCAGTATGCTGAACCATTGCGGGCTCAGGAATATCTCGTTGGTGCGGAGGTCGGCGGTCCATATCCCCGCATGGGCCGCCTCCAGGGCCAGGTTCAACTGGTCCGTGCTCCGGCGCAGGGCTCGAGCGGCCAGGAGCTTGGTGCGCGTGGTGATGACCAGGGCCGCCAGCAGCATGATCAGGCCCACCGCGGCCGCCAGGCTTCCCCAGACCACGGCGCCCTGGACCTCGTAGTAGGTAGAGGTCCGGACGCGCGGCGCCTGCGGCGGGGTTTCCAGTGCGGCGGCGATCCCCTGGTCCACCTGCCGGGTCCAGGCATAGGCCGGATCATAGGAATGCAGCAGCCGCACGCGGTGGCGGTCATCGCTGGAGGCGCCGGGGGCAGGAAGCGACGCCCAGGCCACCAGCAAGAGGACACCCACCAGGGCCGCTCGGTTTCCGTAATGGCGCATGGGTATGGGTCGCCCTTCAGGGCATGCGGGGGCTAAAGGGAAAGCCACTGGCCGATTCTACCTTCTCAGCCCGGCAATGCAAGCCCCATTGTCACCGAGACGCAGGCGGCGCGCGCCCGGGGGCCAATCCGGCCGGAGGCACCCGCGATCCGGCGCCTGCACGATGTTGTCGGCCATTTGGCGGAGGGGCTTTAGCCGGCTGGGTTCGGCGCCGATTCGGCCCCGACCCCTTGACGGCTTCAAAATCTCGATTACGGTGAGGGATATTCAGCGTCCCGGGTGGTGTCATCCCTGTCGCCCTTCCCCTGTCCCGCGGTTGTTCTCCATGCCGCTCCCGTCCCTGCCCACACCGCCCGCGGCCGGGCCTCACCGCGCCTCCTGTGACGGGGTCACCGGGCGCAGCCGGGATCCAAGACCGTGACGAGGGCTTCCATGGACACCGCAAGCGACGCAGCGCACGTGGTAGACCTTTCCGCCGGGCTCCCCCGGGAGCCCTTGCGCATCAAGGACGAAAACGCCGCCCTGCGGGCCATTCTCCAGGGCACGGCCACCTACACCGGCGAGCGCTTCTTCGAATCCCTGGTGGAGAATCTGGCCCAGGCCCTGGGGACGTTCAGCGCCTGGGTGACCGAGTACCTGGAAGAGACCCGCCAGTTGACGCAGGAGATGCTGGCTGCGGTCAAAGACACGCCCGNNCCCGCCAGTTGAGGGCCCTGGCCTTCTGGGTCGACGGCCGCCTGGAGGAGCGCTTTCTGGAGGATATCGAGGGGACCCCGTGCGCGGACGTGATCGCCAGCACGGAACTGGTGCACCATCCCGACAACATCCTCGATCTCTTCCCCCACAACCCCACCGTGCTGGCATTCAAGGCCGTCAGCTACATGGGGGCGCCCCTCCTGGGCCCCCAGCGCAAGGTGATCGGGAACCTCGCCGTCCTGGATCGCCGCCCCATGCCCCGGGAACACCACGCCCTGGCCATTTTCCAGGTCTTCGCCAACCGGGCCGCCGCCGAGCTGCAGCGCGTACAGGCCGAAGCCGCGGTGCGCCAAAGCGAGCAGAAATACCGCCGCATCATCGAGACGACGGACCAGGGCTTTCTCCTCCTGGACCAGAATCTGCGGATCGTCGACGCCAACGCGGCCTTCTGCCGGATGGTGGGCCGCCCGCCCGGCGCGATCCTGGGGCGCTCGCCCCTGGAATTCGCCGCCCACGACTTCCGGCGCTTCCTGGCGGCCAGCCACGACGTGCCGGAATCCAAGCGCCCCCAGGATATGGAAGGCACCCTCCTGGCCGCCTCCGGCCGTCCGGTGCCGGTGCGCATCCAGGGCAACCGTCTCCGGGACGACGACGGCCGGGACATCGGCTGCATGTACTTCATCACGGACATCACCGCCCAGAAGCATTCCCTGCAGCTGGCCGGGGAAGTTCAGCGGAACCTGCTGCCCAAGCAGAGCCCTCGCCTCGAGGGTCTCGACCTGGCCGGCAGGACCTTGAGCTGCGACGACATCGGGGGCGACTACTTCGACTACCTGCCGGCCCGGCAATGCGCATCGCCCCACGTGGACATCATCGTCGGCGATGTCAGCGGGCACGGCGTGGAAGCGGCTCTCCTGATGGCCACGGCCCGGGCCTTCCTGCGCACCCAGGTCCAGGCGGACCCCTGCCGGCCGCCCGCCGAGGTGGTCACGGCCCTCAACCGCCAATTGGCCGGCGACGTGTCGGACAGCGGGCGCTTCATGACGCTCTTCTATCTGCGCATCGCCCTGGACCGGCGCCGGATGGAATGGGTGCGTGCCGGCCACCCCTTCGCGCACGTCTTCGAGCCCCGCTCCGGCGCTTTCCGGGAGCTGGGGGGACGGGGTGTGGCCCTGGGGATGGACCCCGACTATGCCTTTACCGCGGAAAGCTCCCCGGGGCCCCGGGAGGGAGTCCTGTGCATCGGCACCGACGGCCTCTGGGAGACCCGGGACAAGCACCAGCGACCATACGGAAAGAAGCGTTTTCGGGATATGATCCGCCGGCAGGCCGCGTTCCCTGCCGGGGCCATCATCGACAGGGTTTACGCGGATGTGAACGCCCACGCCGCCGGCAGCGTGCGGGAGGACGACATCACGCTGGTGGTGGTCAAGTTCCGGCCGGAAACCGAGGCCATCCTGGATTTCCAGATTTGATGCCCCTCCTCTGCCCCGTGGCATCCTGCCCGCCACCACAGGAGACCCATTATGGACCGTCTGCAACTGAAGAACACCGAGGGCGGCCTGACCCCCATCCCTCCGGAAGCCCTCCTGGACCTGCGCAACGACCTTCGCGGGGAGGTGATCACCGCCGGCGAAGCGGCCTATGACGCCCGGCGCGCGGTCTGGAACGGATTGATCGACCGGAAGCCCGGCGCCCTGATCCGCTGCACCGGCGTGGCGGACGTCATGGCGGCGGTGCGTTTCGCCCGGCGGCATCACCTGGCCGTCTTCGCCAAGGGCGGGGGGCACCATGTGGCCGGCGCCTGCCTCGCGGACAACGGCCTGACCCTGGATCTCGCCCCCATGCGGCATGTGGCGGTGGACCCGGAAAGACGCACGGCGTGGGTTCAGGGAGGCGCCACCCTGGGGGACCTGGACCACGAGACCCAGGCCTTCGGCCTGGCCGCCCCCGTGGGCGTCGTGTCGGCCACCGGCGTGGCCGGCCTCACCCTCCACGGCGGCATGGGCTGGCTGCTGCGCCGCCACGGGCTGTCCGTCGACAACCTACTGTCGGTGGCCATCGTCACCGCCGACGGCCGCCTGGCCAAGGCCAACCACCACCGGAATGCCGATCTCTTCTGGGCCCTGCGCGGCGGCGGCGGCAATTTCGGGGTGGCCACCGCCTTCGAGTTCCGGCTGCACCCCGTGGGACCCCGGGTCTGGATGGCGGTCCCCATCTACCCTCTGGACCGGGCGGCGGAGGTGCTGCCCGCATTCCACGAGGTCATGCGCGCCGCGCCCGACGATCTCATGGCCATCGCGGTTTTCTGGAGCGCCCCGGAGGTTCCCGAGGTGCCGGCGCGTTACCACGGCACCCCGGTGGTGATCCTGCTCGCCTGTTACACCGGCCCCTTCGAAAAGGGCGAGGAGCACATCGCCCCGCTGCGCCGCATGGGCACCCCCATCGCCGACCTCAGCGGTCCCCGGCGCTGGACCGACGCCCAGAAATTCCTGGACGCCGACTATCCGGACGGCGCCTTCTACTACTGGAAATCCGTCTTCCTGGACCGCCTGGACGCCGAGGTGGTCAAGGTCCTGGCCCAGCACACCGCGGCACGGCCGTCCCCCCTGTCCTCCATCGACGTCTGGTCCCTGGGGCGCGCCATGGGCCGGGTGGGGGCCGGCGAGACGCCCCTGTTCCGGCGGGATGCCCCCTACATGATCGGCATCGAGGCCAACTGGCAGGCCCGCTCCGCTGCGGAAGCCAACATCGCCTGGGCCCGGGCCGTGTTCGAGGATCTGCGGCCCTTCAGCCGGGGCGGCGAGTATCTCAATTTCCCCGGTTTCCTCGAAGACCAGGACCGCCTGCTGCGCGGGGCGTACGGGCCCAACCTGCAACGCCTGCGCGCGGTGAAGGCGCAATACGACCCCGGAAACCTGTTCCGCGGCGCCCTGAACATCTCCCCGGCGGATTAGCCGGCTGCGGGCCATCCACCTCTCCGGCGGCGATTTCCCGCCGGCCCTGGGGCCTCGCGGCCGGCGTGCCGCTGTTCTTTACCGCCCGCTAAAGCTCACCCCCCCTCCGACCGATAACGCCTTTGACAAGCAGGGATCAGGCCTTCCGTGCCGCCGCGCGGCGCGGCCCGAAGACCGGGCCGCACCAGCGGACGGGCCTGGGTCCCTGCGCGCCCTTAGTGACGGAAGGTCCCGGCCGGAGGCGTTCCGGGCCGACCATTGATCCTCCGCCCTTCGCCTACGACCTCCCCCCGGCAACCGGGTTCCCGCCCGCCCGGGGTTGAAAGCGCTCATGGACTTTGCATCCATTGTCGGCATCCTTTTCGGTGCGGTACTCCTGGTGGCGGCCATCCTGCTGGGGGGTGACGTCCACAATTTCATCAACCTGCCGGGCGTCATGATCGTTTTCGGCGGCACCCTGGCGGCCACCCTCATCACCTTTCAATTCAAGGATGTCTGGGCGGCGGTCCAGGCGGCCGTTTACATCTTCACGCGGGATTCCACGGACCCGAACGCCACCGTGGAAACCATGGTACGCCTCAGCCGCCTGTGCCGCAAGGAAGGGCTGATGAAGCTGGCCGATGTGCAGTCCCCGTCGCGCTTTCTGCGCCGTGCCTGCAGCCTGATCGCCGACAGTTCCGAGACCGAGATCATCCGCGCGGCCCTGCGCAACGAAATCGAATCCATGAAGCGCCGTCACTTCGTCGTCCAGGACGTCTTCCGCAAGATGGCCATGTTCGCGCCCGCCTTCGGCATGCTCGGGACCCTCATCGGCCTGATCCAAATGCTGAGCCGCCTCCAGGACCCCGCCAGCATCGGGCCGGCCATGGCCGTGGCCCTCCTGACCACCTTCTACGGCTCCCTCCTGTCCACCATGGTCTTCCTGCCGGTGGCCGGAAAGCTCAAGGCCCGGACCATCGTCAAGGTGATCGACCTGGAGATCATTTTCGAGGGGGCGGTCTCCATCCTCGAGAACAGCAACTCCTCGATGATCTATGAAAAGCTCATCACCTACATACCCGCCCGCAACCGCCGGGCCCTCAAATCCATGCACACGGGATAGGCGGGGGGTCTTCATGAAAACCGATCCGGATTTCTTCGAGGAAGACGACGCCGTCTCCTGGCTGGCCACGTTCGCCGATCTCATGACCCTGCTGCTGGTCTTCTTCGTGCTGCTCTACTCCATGTCGGTGGTGGACGCGGCGCGCTTCAAAAAGGCCATGGCCTCCATCCAGATCCACCTGGGGGAAACCAACCCGGCGGTCAGCCTGCTGGACCTCGCCGGTGGCGGCGGCCTCGCCGAGATGCCGGTGAGCCTCGCGGACATCTCCGGCCTCCAGCTGCGCCAGACCGAGATGCTTCAGAAGATCAAGGATTTCATCGAGGAAAGCCGCCTGCAGCAGGACATCGACCTCTCCGTGTTCGAGGGCAAGATCCATGTGCGGGTCAAGGGAACCATGCTCTTCGATTCCGGTTCCGCGGACCTCACGGGGCCGGGGAAGCCCGTGGTGAGCAGGATCAGCGCCATCCTGCGGGGGTTTCCCGAGTACCGCATCAACATCAAGGGCCACACGGACAATGTGCCCATCGCCACGGAGCAGTTTCCGTCCAACTGGGATCTTTCCGCCATCCGCGCCACCACGGTGCTCCGGCACCTGATCGACACGGGGGTCGATCCCGAGCGGCTGACGGCCACCGGCTACGGCGACCTGCTGCCCCTGGTGGCCAACGACAGCCCCGCGCATCGCGCCATCAACAGGAGGGTGGAGTTTGTTCTGGAAAAGAATGCACCGTGAGCGGCCCCTGTTCGCGTACCGTTCCGCGGACCAGCGCGCCTGGTTCCGGGTCCGACCGCCGGANNGTGCGGATCGGGGACGAAGAGGCCCGGGTGCTGGACATCAGCGCCGGAGGGATCAGCTACCAGGGCCAAGGCCAGGCCGCCGGCGACCGGCGGCAGGCCCACCTGCACCTGCCGGACGGGATGGCCCCCATGGAAGCGACGCTGGAAATCCTGGGGCCCAAAACGCCGGGGATTTTGCGGGCGCGGTTTGTGGCGCCCCCGGCCGAGAGCGTGGAACGCCTCCACCGCTATGTCCTGAATGTCCAGAAAGCCGCACGGCGGCGGGAAAAGGCCGGAGCCCAACCCACGGGCGGCGCCCCCCCGGGAATATCAAAGGACTGACCGGAACAGGCCGCGTCGCATGCCCTGGGGCGGAATTCTCCGGCATGTATATTGCTTCACGAAGGCATTTCCGGCGCCGATCAGGGGTCTTAGCCAGGCAGATCGGTTGCCCCATCCCGCCGGACACGGTCCTGAAGCCGGACCCGGTCCTCGGGATTGGATCCCGTTGATCTTCGCCCCTCCAGAAGAAAGGATGAAGTCATGGCGCCACTGGTTGAAGACATCTCCGGGCTGGTGCTCAAGCGCGCCGAACAGATCGACCCCGGCAGTGTAACCCTTGACGGTCAGCATCTCAACACCCTGCTGGCGCTGGACGGCAAAAAGACGCTCGCACAAGTCGCGCGTCAACTGCGCATGGACATGCTGACCCTGCGCCAGGCGGTGTCGCGTCTGATCCAATTGAAATTGGTCGTGCGGGTGAACCCACGCGTCAATTACCTCCCGGAAAGCTTTATGACCTCCCTGAAGGCCGGACTGGCCAATGGGGTAGGCCCCATCGCCGGGGTCCTGCTGGATGACGTCCTGGCCGACATGAAACTTCGAGTGGACAGTATCACCCAGGAGAGCGCACCGGAACTGATCCGATCCCTGGCACGCGAGATTCCCGACGATTCCGTGCGCGTGGAGTTTATCCGCGCCATGTTGTCGAAATTGGCTTAACGGGTGCTGATCCGCGCGGCGTGAGGCATTTTTTTTGCATATTCGAGGACGCCCTTTTCGTGAGGCGACGGCCGGAGCGACGGAATGGAATTCCGCCACCCGGAAGACAGGCGGATTACGTGGCACTGCTTTTCCGGGCCGATTTCATCATATCTCCAAAGGAGATCCTCCATGGGTAGATGGCCTAAAATGTTGCTGTCGGGTTTTGTATTCTGGTCCGTGCTGACGGTGGGCTTTGTGTCTCAGGCGGCCGCGGCGGGCACGTATCGGTTTTCCGTTCTCCCGCGCTACTTCTCGGTGGTCATCCTGGAGCGTTTCGGACCGATGGCCGACCACATCGCCAGCCAAGCCGGCATCGAGGTCGAATTCACGATCCCACAGGATTTCTCCGAGCACATCTCCCTGGTGCGCAAGGGCGACGTCCTTCTGAGCTACCAGAACGCGGTGGTCTACGCCAAGGTGTCCGGAGAGGTCACCCCCCTTGCCATCGCCAGCCAGGGCAAGGATAAAACCCGCTTCCGGGGTCTCATCATCGTGCGCAGCGACAGCGGCATCAACAGCATCGCCGATCTGCGGGGCAAGAGCGTCAGCGTGGTGTCCATGACCTCCGCCGGCGGCTATATCTCCCAGCGCGAATTCCTCTCCCAGAACGGCATCAAGGTGGAATTCGACATGATTCCCTCCGAAGCCGCGGACAACAAGCAGGAAAACGTGATCTTCGATGTCTTCTCCAAGAAAAGCGACGTGGGGTTCATCCAGGAAAATGCGCTCCACCGGGTGGACAAGGTCATCGACCCCTCCAAGATCAAGGTGCTTGTGCAAACCAGTTGGCTTCCCAACTGGATCTTTGCCGTGCACAACAGCGTTGCCCCTGAGCTGGCGGCCAAGATCCAGGCAGCCCTCATCAACCTGCCGCCCTCGGACCCGATCCTGAAAGCCGCCGATCTGGACGGGTTTGTCAAGCCCGACCCCGCCGTCCTGAAGGATCTCCGCCGAATGGTCATGGGACAGTAACCGGCCGGGGTGAACCGGCATCCGGCCGAAGTGCGTCTGGAGTCGACCCGCCATGGACAGCGGCGGTTGAAACCTAAAGGAGCCTGTGATGATCGTCATCTGTGAACAATGCGGGAAGAAGTACACCGTCAACCCCGAGATGCTGCGGCAGGCAACCACCCGGCTTAAGTGCAAGGCCTGCAACCATGCCATCCTGGTTGCCAAGCCCAGGCCTGTGCCCGCGCCACCCGCCGAGACCCACCTGGAGGATTTCGTGGAGGAGGTGCCGGAGGAAACCGAGGCCGCACCGCAACCGGAATTGGCGGCGGCATCGGCCGGCACCCCGGCCGGCCGGGAGGATACGGGCCGGGCCCGGAAACTCAAGGGTCTGGGGCTGCGTCCTAAAATGCTCCTCCTGTTCGTGGCCATACCGCTGCTGGCCTTCGCCGCGGTGGGCGTTTTTCAGCTGGTGCACATGAACCGCTTTGCCTCGGCCATGACCCTTGAAACCTCCCAGTCCGTCACCCGATCCGGCGAAGAGTATATCAAGCGCACGGCCCGCTCCGTTGCCCGCCAGTGCAAGGAATACCTGTTGGCGCACCCGGAGATCACCGAAAGCGCGATGATGAACGATGTCAATTTCAGGCAGGTCGCCGTCCAGCGCGTGGGTCTCACGGGCTACACCGCCTTCTACGCGACGGACCCCATGACCCTGTGGGCCCATCCGGACGGGCGCCTGGTGGGCCAACCCCTCACCGGGGCGGTCAAGGACTACGTGGGCAAGGACCTGGACCGCTGGCTCCGGATTGTCGGGCCCCTCGACCGGGGCGAGAATACGGAGAACGCCGGATACTACCTGTGGGTCGATTCGGACGGGATTCTGCGGGAAAAATACATGGTCGTGACCCCTTTGGAGGGGACGCGCTATGGCGTCACCGCGACCATCTACATGGAGGAGTTCCTGCGGCCGGTCAAGAAGGTGGAAAACACGGCCAACCGGATGACGCTGCTGGCACGCAACTATTTCATTTACAGCCTGGCAGGGGTGCTGGTCGTCATCGGCTGCGTGGTTTCGATCTACAGCTACCGGCTGACCCGCAGCATCAACACGATCACCGACCACGCCCTGCGCATCAGCCTGGGCGACATGGACGCCAAGCTCCACTTCCAGTCCAAGGACGAGCTCGGAAGCCTGGGGGAGGCCATCGGCCTGATGCAGAACAGCATCCGCATCGCCATCGAGCGCCTGCGCCGGCGGCGCTAGCGTCGTATCCCGGCAGGCGCGGAAAGAGGCCGCACCTCCCTGGCGCAGGCCCCGGCTCGGCGTTCCGCGGGTTGCCAAGGGTGCGGCCACTCCTCCAGCGGAAAGCGCGTGGGAGCGGCGGTCGCGGAAACGGCCCGGGAACCCCCGCTCAGGCCCCGCGACACTGGCGGATTTTCTCCAGGTAGAGGCGGGCCCGGGCGGCAATCGCGCGGCCATCGCGGTTGCGCACGGCCTCCCGGGAGACCAGGTCGCTGCCGGCGCCCACGAAAACCGCCCCGGCATCCAGGAAATCCTTCAGCGTTTCGAGGGTGACACCTCCCGTGGGGACCAGGGGGATGTCGGGAAAGGGATCGCGCAGCAGGCGGAAGTAGTCCGGCCCCCCGAGGGCCGCGGCCGGAAAAACCTTCACGGCCTGCGCACCGGCGCGGTGGGTGCTGACGATCTCGGTGGGGGTCAGCGCGCCGCCGATGACGCACACGCCGGCCTTCCGGCAGGCGGCGATGATCTCCAGGTTGACCACGGGCGTCACCACGAAGCGGCACCCCGCCTCGATGGCCTGCCCGCAAGTGCGCACATCGGTCACGGTGCCCGCGCCCAGGAGGAGGGCCTGGCCGAAGCGGGCCGCCAGTTCCCGGATGGCCGACAGCGCATCCGGGACCGTCATGGTCACCTCGGCCACGGAAATTCCGCCGTCCAGCAAGGCCGCCACGGCGGCTACGGCATCCTGCTTCCGCTCGCCGCGGACCACGGGCACAACGCCCACCTGGCGCATTTGTTCGTAAACCCTGTCCATCGCCGCTGTCACCATGCGCTCGACACCTTTCCCTCCCCCGCCACCCGCACCGGCGGCGGCGCGGTTCACCACGCCCCGATCAGGCGTGACCCCCGACGGTCTCCCAGCGGTTCACCCAGCACTGGGGGGACTCTCCGGCCAGCACCCGTCGGACTTCATGGGCCGCGTGCGTCTGCAGCTCCTGCACCGCGTTGAGCGAATACCACCCCACGTGGCCGGAGAGCACCGCGTTGGGCAGCCCCGTCAAGGGGTGGCCCTGCGGCAGGGGCTCGTTTTCGAAAACGTCCAGCCCGGCCGCGAGGATCCGCTCCTCCGCCAGGGCCGCCACCAGGGCGGACTCGTCCACCAACTCCCCCCGGGCGGTGTTCACCAGGATGGCGGTGGGTTTCATGCGCCCGAGGGCCGCGGCGTCGATCATGTGGCGGGTTTCCGCCGTCAGGGGCGCGTGCAGTGAGATGTAGTCCGACACGCCGAGCAGGGTTTCCAGGGCCACCGCCTCGGCCCCTTCCTCCGCGATCCGGCCGGAATCCACGTGGGGATCGCACACCAGCACGCGGGACGGCAGAAATCCCCGCCACTTGCGATGGACGGCCCGGGCGATCTGGCCATAGCCCACCAGGCCCAGAACCTTTCCCGTGGTGCGGTAGATCCGCGCGTCAATGCCGGTTTCGAAGCGGCCGGCGCGGATGGCCCGGTCCCGCTGGGGCAGCTGTCGGATGCAGGCCGTCAGGAGGGCGACGGCGTGATCCGAGACTTCTTCGGTCCCGTAGCCGGGCACGTTGGCGACGAAAATGCCCCTGGCGGCCGCGGCCTGCAGGTCGATGTTGTCCACGCCGACGCCGTAGCGCACAATCGCCCGGCACCGGGGCATGGCCTCCAGGACCCGCCGGGTGATGGGCGCTTCCCGCACCAGGATGGCATCGGCCTCGGCGGCCGCGGCCACGACGTCCGCCTCCGTAAGGCAGTCCCGCGCGGCGGCAATGACCTCGGCGTCCACGGCCGCGAGTATTGCGGCCTCCGTGGCGTAGGTGGCATACCCCAGGTTGACCACGACGACCCGATAGCGTTTCATGGGCGCACTTCCTCTCCCCGGCCTTGGTCGGCCTGGGCCAGCAACCGCTCCACCGCGGGCCGCCGGGGGATGGGGGTGACCGCCCCCAGGCCCGTGGTGGTGAGGGCCCCGGCGGCATTGGCAAACCGCACGGCCTCGTCCAGCGCCATCCCGGAGAGCCAGGCCACCACAAACGCGCCGTCGAAGGTGTCCCCCGCACCGGTCATGTCCACGCTGGCCACCGGGAAGGCCGGAAAGCGCGACAGCCGCCGATCGCCCCCCGCGCCGCGGGTGGCCAGCAAGGCGCCTTCGCCGCCGAGCTTCAGCACCACGACCCCCGGCCCCATGTCCAGGTAGTGGGCGGCGATGGCCTCGGGGGCTTCCAACCCGCAGAGCGCCACGGCGTCCTCGTAGCTCGGCAGGACCAGGTCGGCCAGGCGCACCGTTTCGTGGATCACCGCGCGCGCCCGTTCGATGGGCCAGAGCTTCAGCCGCAGGTTGGGGTCGTAGGAGATCTTCACCCCGGCGGCCCTGGCGATGGCAATGGCGGCGAAGACCGTGTCGCAGGCCTGTTCGCTGATGGCCTGGCTGATGCCGGAAACGTGGAGCAGGCGGGCATTTTCCAGCACCGCGGCGGGCAGATCCGCAGGGCTCAAGCGGCTGGCGGCCGACCCCTTGCGGTAGTAGGTGAAGTAATGCTGACCGGCCTTGCGGGAGATGAAATAGATGCCCGTGGAGGCCTCGGGGTCCCTTCGGACATGGCGGGTGTCGATCCCCTCCCCGGCCCACAGGTCCATGAAGCGATCCCCGAAGGCATCCGCCCCCAGGGCGGTGAGGTAGGCGACCCGCCCCCCCAGTCGACTGGCCGCCACCGCGAAGTTGGAGGTGTCCCCCCCGTAGCCCACCGCGAAGCGGTCGACCTCGGACAGGCTCCCCTCCCGGGTGGCATTGAACTCCAGCATGGGCTCGCCGAGCGCCACAATTTGCGCATGCATGCGTTGTCTCCTCCAGCGGCGGGTGCGT
>DJGG01000101.1:0-4885 GCA_002432195.1 Desulfobacteraceae bacterium UBA5852 | reverse complement strand
GCCCGCCCGGCGCCGGCCCGCACCTCCCACCAGCCCGGCATCCCCGGGAACGGTCGCGGAGTTCCCATCCCGGCCGACGGCCGGGTGACGGCTCCGCGCCGCCCGGATCAGATGCGACCGTATTTGGCCAGCCCTTCGCGCAGGGATCCGGTTTCGCGGATCAGGCGCGCCTGTTCCGCCTCGCGCTGCTCGATCTCCGTGGCCAGCCGGAGGACGGCCTCCACGTGGGTCTCGGGGACCACCACCACCCCGTCGGGATCCCCCACGATGAGGTCCCCCGGGTGGACTGTGATGCCTCCGCAGACCACCGGGACCTGGCTGGCCAGGGTCTTGAAGCGCCCCAGGGTCGTGCCGGGAGACACGCTGCGGGCGAAAACCTGGAAATCCGCGTCGCGCCGGATTTCGGTGATGTCGCGCACACCGCCGTCCAGGACGGCGCCGGCCAGGCCGTTGACCTGGGCCCCGGCGGTCATGAGCCCGCCCCACACCGCCACATCCGCCTCCCCGGCGATGCCGATGACGATGACGCTGCCGGCCTCGGACGTATCGATGGCATCCAGGGCATGGGTGGGGGGCAGGAACTCGTCCGTGGGCCCTTCCTGGATGGTCACCGCCGGGCCCACGATCTTGCGGTCGTTGATGCGGGGCTTGATGGCCTGGTCCATGTACCCCCGCCGGCCCGCGATCTTGTCCACCGCGTCGGCGACCGAGGCCGTCGCCACGAGCATGAAACCCTCGATGATGTGCTTCGCAAACATGCCTGTCCCTCCCTGGAGGGCGCTTGTGCGCTGCCGACATGCGCGGCAAGCGCCCCTGTTGCGGTCAGTCCGGCAAGTACGGCCATGGCCATCCCGGCGGAAGCGCCGGCACCGGCCCGCCCGGTCCGTGTCGCTGCCGGCCTATTTGGCCCGGTACTTCTCGATTTGCGCAAAGAGCTTGGCGACCCACTCCTTGCCGATCTGCTCCTCCACCCAGGCGCGCACCGGCGGCTGGGACTTCTCCCGGAAAGCCTTCACCTCGTCGGCGGACAGGGCGGTGATCTCCATGCCCACGGTGCCCAGGATGGCCGGCGCGTTCATGTCCTGGGCCGCCGTCATGCCGCGGTGGATCACCTTGGCGATCTCCGTGCCCTTGAGCACCACCGCCTGTTCTGCGGGGGTGAGGCTCTGGAAGAAGTTCTCGTTGATCATGTAGGCGTGCCAGCTGTAGACATGCCCGTCCAGGGTGATGTACTTCTGGTTCTGGTAGAGGCTGGCCGCCAGGATGTTGGTCACGCCGTTTTCCTGGCCGTCCACCACCCCCTGCTGAAGGGCGGCCGGCAGTTCGGGCCAGGGCACCGGCGAGGGGCTGGCCCCCAGGGGCTCGATGAGCTTGGTCCAGATGGGGCCCGTCATGACGCGGATCTTCATGCCCTTCATGTCCTCCGGGGTGCGGATGGGGCGTTTGTTGTTGGTGAAGTTGCGAATCCCGTTGTCGGCCATGGCCATCAGGCGGATGCCGGTCTGCTGGAGCATGGCTGCGGCCATTTCATCGCCGAAGGGACCGTCGACAACGGTCCAGGCCATCACCTGGTCGTCGAAGAGATAGGGGATCGCATAGACCATGAAGGGTTTGAAGGTGCCGGAGATCGGACCGTCGTGTACCACGGCCATCTCGATGGTCCCCAATTGGAGGCCTTCCATGACCCGGGGGTCGCCGCCCACTGCCGTCGGACGAAGCGCTTGAAGATGAGGCCCAGGTGCAGGATGAACAGCGCGGCCCCGATGGGGATGCCCAGGTAGGGGATGCCCCGGGGAATCTGGGTGGCGATGGTTTCCAGGCCCCAGCCGAAGCGGGCGAAGCGCATGCCGGTCCAGAGAAGAACGCCGAAGAAGGCAAAGAGGATGGCGGCGATCAGCACCCGGAGGAGGTTCTGGAACCGCGGGCTGAGCAGGTCCTGGAAGATGTCGATGGCCGCGTGGCGCCCCTCCCGCAAGGCCAGCCCGGCCCCCGTGTAGGTGACCCAGATCATCAGAAAGGTGGCGATCTCCTCCGCCGTGGCCAGCGAGAAGCCGAAGCAGTAACGGGTGACCACGTTGGAGAAGACCAGGATGAACATCACGGCCATCATGAGCCCGATCACCGCCGCATTGGCCCGCACGATGAATCCCTCGAATTTGCCCATCGGCCTGTCTCCCCACCCGTGCGGCTCGTGGCTGGGCGGCGCTTCCGCCGGCTATGCCCGAACCGACCGCGGGGCGGTCCCGCGTTCCCGCGCGCGTGGTTTTCCGTGGGGCGCGCCGCGCCGCCGTCAGAAGCGCTTGCCGATCAGGGCGCGCTTGACCCGATCGAGCTGTTGGCGATGATGTCCCAGGCTCCCCATGGCCAGGGTGACAAACAGCACGTCGATGACCGCCAGCTGGACCAGGCGGGAGGTCATGGGGGCCAGGACCAGGGCGGCCTCCTTGGACAACACGGAGATCGTGATGTCACAAAGCCGCGAGAGGGGTGTTTTGTCCGCACCGGTGATGCCGATGACCGTGGCCCCGGATTCCTTGGCGACCCTGACGCTCTCCAGGATGTCCCGGGTGGAACCCGTGTGCGAGATGGCCAGCAGCACATCGCCTGCTTTCAGGAGCGACGCCGACATCACCTGCATGTGAGGGTCGTCGTGGCAACTGCAGGGGATGCCCAGGCGGAAGAATTTGTGGTAGGCGTCCCGGGCGACGACGGCCGAGCCCCCCTGCCCGTAGAACTCGATGCGCCCCGCGGCGGCCAGCGCCTTCACCGCGCGATCGAGGAGCCCGACGTCGAGGGCCTTGAGCGTTTCGCTCAGGGCTTCGCCCGCGGCCATGAAGAGCTTGTGGAACACCACCGGGAGCGTATCGGTTTCCGCCACGTTTTCGTGGATGTAGGCGCCGCTGGGCAGTTCCCGGGCGATGCTCAGCTTGAGCTCCATGTAGCCGCTGAGCTCCAGCTTGCGGCAGAAGCGGATCACCGTGGGCTCGCTGGTGCCCGCGTCTTCCGCCAGCTGGGTGATGGATTTGGAGATAACGGCTTCCGGGTTGCGCAGCAGGGTCTCCGCCACCTTGCGCTCGGAAGCCCGCAGGGCGGGAAGCACGGCGCGCACGCGCGCCAGGATGGTGTGGGTTTGTACTTTTTTTACCTTTTTTCCCATTTTATGCCCTTATTTGGGATTTGGTTGTAATTATACTACAAAAATATGTCAAGCGGTTTCTCCAGATAGGCCCCGGAAGTTCTCAGGAGGCCTCCCAGGTCAGGCACCTAATCTTCTATCTTTTCGTTTTTGTTTATTTTTTACGGATAGAATGAGCAAGGCCCAATCCGATCAACGCTCTTCGACAAAGCGCAGCCGTCATCGGGTCATGTAGTTTTATTTCCCGTCGGTGTCGTTCCGTCGGCGTGATGGGAGGTTCCCCTTTCCCGGCCCTGCCCCCGCGGGCCACGCCGCCTGGTGCAACGCCCGGGCGAGCATCGCGCGGAAGAAAGCGCCCAGCAAGGCGAGGAAGGCCGTCAGGACCAGCGCGAAGCTCAAGGCGTGCCCGGCCTCCCAGCGCAGCCGGTACGCCGGCCAGCCCGGGGGCAAGGTCGAGGGTGTCCAGGCGGCCAAGGCCGCGTTGACCGGGGCGTTCAGGGTGAAAAAGGCCGCCAGCGCCGCACTCAGGAGCATTGCCGCGAGCAGGGTCGGGCGGAAGAGGGTTGGGCGCGCGCCCTCGCGGAGGACCAGCGCCCAGGTGGAAACCATGGCCGCCACCTCGAAGGGCCCGATGACGGCCCCCCACCCGCGGTACAGATGCTGCTGGATGGCGAGCCACAGGGGCCCCTCGAGGGCGAGCTTGTTCGGCAACTCCAAGACGTGGGCCGTCAGCGCGCCGAGGGTGACCGCCGTACTGACCAGGCTGATCCAGCGAATCATCCCCCAAGGCCTCCTTCTCCCCATCGCGGTGGAGTCGTACCGCTTCCCGGCCGCAAGCCCATTCGGCGAATTTCCCGATACTCCCGGGACGCGACACTACAGGGGGATCTGGGCGTAAGGGGCGGCCCGGCGTGCCCACTCGCTTTCGGGAAACTTCGCCGCCAGGGTGTCGTGGGCCCGGCGCAAGCCCTTCGGGTCGTGGGCCTTCCAGTACTCGGCCACGCCCAGGAAGAAAACCGCCTCGGGCACCGCCCCGGCGTCGGGATGGCGCGCGATCACCGCGCCGAACGCCTGGATCGCCTCGGCGAAGCGGAAGAGGTCGAAGTGCATCTTCCCCTTGCCGAGGGCCAGGTGGGCCAGGAAATCGTCCTCGGGCACGAAGCCCACCACCCGATGGTGCTCCCGGCCCTTGGGATCGAGGACCACCAGGGTGGGCGTCCAGACGATGCCGAAGCGCTTCATCATTTCCGTGCGTTTGTCCCAGAAGCACTGGCTCTTGACCGGGATGAAGGTCTCCTGCAGGTAGTTCTGCACTCGCGCGTTGGAATACGGACCCGTATTCATGGCGGCGCAGCCCAGTCAGCCGTCGAACCAGAAATCCATAAAAACCGGCTTGCCGCTTTTAGCGGCCTCCGCCAACGCGACCTCCAGGTCATTTCCCCATTGGATCTGTGCCATGGCGCCACTCCTTTCGGCCTGCCGGCAACGGAAGGCCTGGTTACCGGGGCCGCGCCCCGGCTCCCAGGCGGCGGGGCTCCCCGGCCGGGGACAGGCCTGCCCGGCCCGGGATCGCCGATGGTTCAAGCTAGGGGCTAAACCGGAAGACGCAAGCCGGCTGGGTGCGTGACGGCGAAACGCATCCCGGCATGCCGCAAAATTCCCCGCGGTCCGCCCCCCCGGTTGGCATTAGCAGGCTATGGATAAACAAGTATCGGGCCGAAAGGCAAGGCGCGGTGCGATGCGAAAAGC
>DJGG01000161.1:40871-41009 GCA_002432195.1 Desulfobacteraceae bacterium UBA5852 | reverse complement strand
CTTCGCCGCCTCCCGCCCTTCGGCCGCCTCCGGTTTCCCGGCGCCTGCGGCCTTTTCGCGCCCGGAGGCGGCGCCCTTGGGGGCCTCGGCCCGGGGGCCGGCCGCCGCCGTGTCCAGGGAGCCTACCACCGCCCCGAT